>NZ_JAPSKN010000146.1:11076-13968 GCF_031181705.1 Streptomyces sp. | reverse complement strand
CCGGCGCCGCCGGTCCCGTGCCCGCGTCGTCGTCGCCTGAGTTCCGGGGACTCCCACCTGCCGGTGGCCACGGCATGGACGGGAGGTGGATGCGGACATGCCTCACGACGGCGAGAGCCGGGCCGAGGCTCCCGGCCTTCGGGCGCCGGGGAGCGGGGACGCCGGTCCGTCCCGCCCTGTGCCGGAGCCCGCCGCGAGGGAGCGGGTGCTGGCGTTCGCCGGGGTGGGGCTGGCGGCGGTGTACGTGCGGAGCGAGGACGGGTCCGAACTCCGGGTGGCGGAGTCGAGCGGGGGCGATCCGGAGCGGTACGGGGTGCCGAGCCGGATGCGGCTTCCGGGGAGCGGCGCGGTCGGACCGAGGAGGGGCCCGCGCGGGTCCGTCGCGAACGCACCGGATCAGGGGTACCGGAGGGGCCCTTCCGGCACGAACGCGCCACAGCCCGAGGGCGCCCCCGTCCCGGCCCCCGCCGACGGGACCGCGGAAGGGCGAGACCGCACGGCCGCCGTCGTCGAGGCCCATCTGCGGGGCCGGGCCGTGTGGCTCGACGGTGTGGGGTCCGCCGCCCGGGGAGAGGACGGGGCCGCCCCCGTTCCGTTCGGGGCGTTGCCGCTGGGGGCGGCGGGCGGGTGGCTGGGCTGTCTGGTCGTGGTGGGAGAGGCCGGGCAAGGGTTCGGGGGCGAGCAGCGGGAGTTCCTGGAGCGGTACGCCGAGGCGGTCGCCGGGCGGCTGCGGGGCGAGGCCGACCGGTCCGCGCCCACCCCGCTGCTGGACTCGGCCCTGCGCGCCATGGGCGTCGGATCCTTCGCCCTGGCGCCCGGCACCGGGCTGGTCGAGACGGACCAGGCCCTGCTCGAACTCGTCGGCATCCCCGAGGACGGGTTCGACGGCAAGACCGACACCCTCCTGTCGTACAGCGTCCCGGAGGACGTTCCCGCGCTGCTGTCGGTGATCGAGCCGTCCGCGCAGACCCCGGGCCGCCGTGAACTGGAGTTCCGCATCCGCCGGCCCACCGGGGAACTGTGCTGGCTGCGTCTGGGCTGCCGTGTGCTGAAGGAGCCCGACGGCGCCCCGCGACGCGTGCTGGGCGTGGTCACCGCCGCCCCGGTGCTGCGCCGGGGCGCCAGCGACGTCGCCCGCATCCAGTGGCTGACGGCCGCGCTCGACGACGCGACGACGGTGCGGGACGTCAGCCGCGTGGTCGTCGCCGCCCTGCGCGAACCGCTCGGCGCGGACCGGGTGGCGCTCGCCGAGGTGCTGGAGGACCGGCTGGCGGTCACGGTGCTCGATCCGCCGGGTGCCGGCGCCTGGCCGGAGCTGTGGCGTTCGGAATGGCGCTCGGAGTGGCCCGACGCGCCGGTCAGCGCCCTGCCCACGCTCCAGGCGGCGCTGCGGGACGGCCGGATGAGCCTGTGGCCCGCGGGCGCCGTGCTGGAACCGGGGCTCGCCGGCATCGGCCCCGGCGGGCTGGCCGTACTGCCGCTGCCCGCGAAGAACGGCGTGGCCGGGGTGTGCCTGGTCGGCTGGGACGCCCCGCACGAGTTCGCCCCCGAGGAGCGGGCACTGCTCACCGCGACCGCCGGACTGGTGGGGCAGGCCCTGAAACGCGCGCACGCCTACGACGCCGAGCAGGAACTCGCGACGATGCTCCAGCGCAGCCTGCTCCCCCGCCGCCTTCCCCAACTGCCCGGCGGCACCGCCGTGGCCCGCTACCTGCCCGCCCGGCGCGGCCTCCAGGTGGGGGGCGACTGGTACGACGTGATCGCCCTGTCGGAGGGGAAGGTCGCCCTGGTCATCGGCGACGTACAGGGGCACAGCGCCGGGGCCGCGACGATCATGGGCCAGATGCGTACCGCGGTCCGCGCCTACGCCGTCGAGGGGCATCCGCCGGACGTGGTCGTCGCGCACGCCAACCGGCTGCTCGTCGGCATGGAGACCGACCTGTTCGCCACCTGCTGCTACGTCGAGCTGGACATGGAGGAGGGCAACGCCCTGTTCGTGCGGGCCGGGCATCTGGCCCCGCTGGTGCGTGATCCCGACGGTGGCACCGCGGAGATCGCGGTCGAGGGCGGGCTGCCCCTGGGGGTCCTGGCCGACGCGGAGTTCCCGCTGACGGCACTCGCGCTCGCCCCCGGCTCGGTCCTGGCGCTGGTGACGGACGGTCTGGTCGAGTCGGCCGACCTGCACCTGGACGAGGGGATGCGGCTGGTGCGGCAGGCGCTGGCCGCGGCCGACCCCGCCGACCCGGGGCGGATGGCCGACGAGTTGCTGGGCGAGGCCGGACGCCGGGAGGACGACGTGGCCCTGCTCCTGCTGCGCTACGACGGGATGCGGGTCAGGCCGGTGCGGGCCGGGTGGGTGGTGTGGCGGCTGCCGGACGCGGTGATGCACGCGCGCCGGTTCAGCGCGCGCACGCTGCGCTCGTGGGGCGTGGTGGCGGAGGCCGACACCGTGCTGCTGGTGGTGTCGGAGCTGGTCACCAACGCGCTGGTGCACACGCAGGGCGCGGTCCGGCTGGACCTGACCCTGGCCGCCGACCGGCTGCGGGTGACGGTGAGCGACTCCTCGCCGCGCGCGCCGGCCAAGCCGGTGGTGGTCGACTGGGAGTCGACGGGCGGGCGGGGGCTGTTCCTCGTCGAGGCCATGTCGGCGGCCTGGGGTTCGGTGCCGGTCGGTGGCGGCAAGCAGGTGTGGAGCGAGATCGTCGTCTCCCGCCCGGAGGCGGAGGCGGAGCCCGGGCCGGGGTCCGGGCCGCGGGCGGAACCGGACCCGGAGCCGACCGGGCCGGACCGGCCCGAGGACCGTCCCCGTGACCGGACCGGCGGCTGGGGCTGGGGCCTGGGCCGCACCCGCGGCCGGACCCGGGGCCGGGGCCGCGGCGGTGGCGACGGCGA
>NZ_JAPSKN010000146.1:0-10976 GCF_031181705.1 Streptomyces sp. | reverse complement strand
GCGAACGAGACACGCGCCGGGCCCACCCCACGGACCAGCACCACCCGCGTCCCCGCGACTCCCGCCGGAGGCGTACCCCCGTCCTCCGGCGGCCCAGGCCGTCGGACGAGGACGGAGGGGCGTCGTGAGAAGGCGTGTGGGGCGTGCGGCCGCCGTCCTGATGGCGGCCGTCCTCGCGGGGGCCGGCTGCACCGGCGACGGCGGCGAGGGCAGGGACGGGCCCACCGTCGGCGTGCTGCTGCCGAGCCGTGCCGTACCCCGCTGGGAGCAGTCCGACAAGCCCATGATCGAGAAGCGGGTGAAGGAGCTGTGCGCCGAGTGCACGGTGATGTACGCCAACGCCGAGAACGACGCGGCGAGCCAGCGGCAGCAGATGGCGTCCATGATCACCAGAGGCGCCTCGGCGCTGATCCTGGACGTCGTCGACCCCAGGGCGCTGCGTTCCTCGGTCCGACGGGCGCACCGCGAGGGCGTCCCGGTGATCGCCTACGACCGGCTCGCCGAGGGTCCGATCTCGGGGTTCGTCAGCTTCGACGGCAACCAGGTCGGCCGGCTCCAGGGCGCGGCGCTTCTCACGGCCATGGGCGCGCGGGCCGACGGGGGCGGTGTCGTGATGATGAACGGCGACCCATCCAGCCCGAACGCCGCCTGGTACGAGCGCGGGGCGGAATCCGTCCTGCGGGACAACGTCCGCATCCTGAAGTCGTACAGCACTCTGGGGTGGCGCACGGAGAACGCGCACGACCAGATGTCCGCCGCGATCAGCGCCCTCGGCCCGCACCGGATCGACGGGGTCCTCGCGGCCAACGACTCGATCGCCGCCGGTGTCATCGCGGCCCTCAAGAGCGCCCGGGTCTCCCCGCTGCCTCCGGTCACCGGCCAGGACGCCGACCTCGACGCCGTCCACCGCATCGTCGAGGGCGAGCAGTACATGACCGTCTACAAGCCCTTCCGGCTGGAGACGGACGCGGCGGCCGCGCTGGCCGTCGCGCTGGCCCGCGGTGACGACGTGGACGCCCTCGTCACGACGACGGTGGACACCCCCACCACCCGGGACGTCCCGGCGGTGCTGCTCGACCCGGCCGCCGTCACGCGGGACAGCATCGGCCGGACGCTCGTCCGGGACGGCGTCTACACGGTCGACCAGATCTGTCCCCCGAAGCTCCGGCGCGCCTGCGACCGGATCGGGCTCACGCGGTGAGGGAGGTGGCCGCCGTGCTCCATCCGCCCGTGCTGGCGCTGCGCGGCATCTGCAAGCGGTTCGGCGGCGTCCAGGCGCTCGTGGACGTGGACCTGCGGGTCCGTGCCGGTGAGGTCGTGGCGCTGGCGGGTGACAACGGCGCCGGCAAGTCCACGCTGGTCAAGGTGATCTCCGGGGTGAGCCCCGCCGACCGGGGCGTCATCGAGTGGGAGGGGCGCCGGGTGCAGATCAGGCGTCCGCACGACGCCCACAGCCTCGGTATCGCGACCGTCTACCAGGACCTCGCGATGTGCGACAACCTGGACGTCGTCGGCAATCTCTTCCTCGGCCGGGAGATCGACCGGGTGGGCATCCTCGACGAGGTGGAGATGGAGCGGCGGGCCCGCGAGCTGATGCGCACGCTGTCGATCCGCATCCCCGACGTGCGCGTGCCGGTCGCGGCGCTGTCGGCCGGGCAGCGGCAGGCCGTCGCGATCTCCCGTTCGATCATGGCCGAGCCCAAGGTCCTGCTGCTCGACGAGCCCACCGCCGCGCTGGGCGTGGAGCAGACCAGCCATCTGCTCGACCTCATCGAGGAGGTACGCGACCGTGGCATGGCGATCATCCTGATCAGTCACAACATGGGCGACATCAAGGCCGTCGCGGACCGGGTGGCCGTGCTCCGGCTGGGGCGCAACAACGGCCTGTTCGACGTGAGCACCGTGACGCAGGAGCAGATCATCTCCGCCGTCACCGGGGCGGCGGACAACGCCGTGGCGCATCGCGCGAGGGGCGACGAGGAGGCGTGGCCGTGACCGGCGGCGGGCCGCGAAGCGGCGGTCCGGGGGCCGGGCCGGTCACCACCGGCCGGGAACAGCGCGGCCGTGGCTGGCAGGAGAGCCTGCGGGGGTACGCCCTGGACGTGCGCGGGAGCGTGCGGGAGGGCGAGCGCGGGCCGGTGCTGGTCGTCGCCGGGCTGATCGTGATCTGGTGCGTCTTCCAGGCGCTGGACGACAAGTTCCTCTCGCCGCGCAACCTGTCCAACATCGGCGTGGACATCGTCGGGACCGGGCTGGTCGCCGTCGGCATCGTGTTCGTGCTGCTGATCCGGGAGATCGATCTGTCGGTCGGCTCGGTCAGCGGTCTGGCGGGGGCGGCGTTCGCCGTGCTGAACGTGAACCACGGCGTGCCGGAGTGGCTCGCGGTGGTCGTGGCGGTGGCGGCGGGCACGGCCGTGGGCGCCTTCCACGGCGTCTTCCACGCCTGGCTGGGGGTGCCCGCGTTCGTGGTGACGCTCGCGGGACTGCTGATCTGGAACGGTCTGACGCTCTACCTGCTGGGCGCGAGCGGCACGATCAACATCGACGAGGAAGGGCTGGTGGCGTCCCTGACCAGCCGGCACTTCGGCGCCGACGGGGCGGCGTACGCGGTCGCGGCGCTCGGCACGGCCGGATACCTGCTGGCCGCGCGCCGCCGACGCGGCCGCCACCGGGCCGCGGGGATGCCCCACCGGCCGGAGCGCGAGATCTGGCTGCGCACCGGGCTGCTGGCGGTCGCCTCCTTCGCCGCGGCCCACACCCTCAACCGCTTCCACGGCCTGCCGCTCGCGCTGTTGATCTTCCTGACGGTGCTGGTCGTCTCGGACTACGTGCTGCGGCGCACCCGCTACGGGCGGCGGGTGTACGCGCTCGGCGGCGGGGTCGAGGCGGCGCGCCGCGCGGGCATCGGCGTGGAGCGGGTGCGGGTGGCGATGTTCATGGTGTCGGGGACGCTGGCCGCGGTCGGCGGGCTGTTCGTGGCCTCGGGGCTGACCTCGGCGAGCCCGACCACGGCCCGGGCGGCCGGTTCCGGGATGCTGCTGATCAACGCGATCGCCGCGGCCGTCATCGGCGGTACGAGCCTGTTCGGCGGGCGGGGCTCGCCCTGGTCGGTGCTGCTCGGGGTGCTGGTGATCCAGTCGATCGCCTCCGGCATGGGCCTGCTGGGGGTGCAGGACGCCGTGCAGTTCATGATCACCGGTGGGGTGCTGCTGGCCGCCGTCGCGGCCGACGCCCTCTCCAGACGGGCGGCGGCCCGGAGAGGCCGCCCCTGAGGCTGCGACCTGTTCGACCGGTTCGCCCCAGATGCGTAGGTATGCAGGGAATGGGTATGGGCCGGTTGTCATGACAGGGAGCCGCCTCGTCAGGGTGGCCGTGGCCGCCACGGCCGCCGTGGGCCTGGCCCTCGCCGGGTGCGGTGACACCGATCCGCCCGGTGCCGAGGAGCAGCAGGCCGACCTCAGCGTGCTCGCGACGGACGCGCCTCAGATGCAGACCCTGGAGAGGCTCACCAAGAGGCACTTCACCGCGCGGACCGGCATCACGGTCGACTACACGCTGCTCCCGGAGAACGAGACCCGCGAGCGGATGAACACCGAGTTCGCGACCCAGGCCGGGACGTACGACGTGGCGAGCGTCAGCGCGTACGAGGTGCCGATCTACGCGGACAACGGCTGGCTCGCCCCGCTGGACTCCTACGTGAAGGCGGACGAGGACTTCGACCAGGACGACGTCTTCCCGAACCTGGTGGCGTCGCTGACCGGGGAGGACGGCAGGCTCTACGCCGAGCCCTTCTACGGCGAGGGCTCGTTCCTGATGTACCGCAAGGACCTCTTCCGCAAGGACGGCCTGACCATGCCGCCGAACCCGACGTGGCGGCAGGTCGCCGACCTCGCGGCCCGGGTCGACGGCACGGACGGCGCGAGCGGCATCTGCCTGCGCGGCCTGCCCGGCTGGGGCCAGAACCTCGCCCCGCTCAACACGGTCGTCAACACCTTCGGGGGCGCCTGGTACGACATGGACTGGAACGCCCGCCTGACCTCGCCGGAGTTCCGGGAGGCCGTCGGCTTCTACGTCGGCCTGCTGCGCGCGCACGGCCAGCCCGACGCCGACCGGATGGGCGTCATGGAGATCCTCGACCGCTTCGTCGAGGGCGGCTGCGCCATGATGTACGACGCCACCTCCCTGGCGTCGACGATCGAGGCCGACACCTCCGCCGTCAAGGGAAAGGTGGGGTACGTCCCGGCCCCGCACGAGAGGACCGAGAAGTCCGGCTGGCTGTGGACCTGGGCGTGGGGGATCCAGCAGGCCTCGGCTGAGAAGGACGCCGCCTGGGAGTTCATCTCCTGGGCCTCCTCCCGTGGGTACCAGGAACTGGTGGGCCGGGAGCGGGGCTGGACGGCCGCGCCCGCCGGGAACCGCAGGTCGCTGTACGCCAACCCGGAGTACCAGCAGGCGGCCGGCGCCTGGTACCGGCAGGAGTACACGGCGGCCACCGACTCGGCCGACCCGAAGGACCCCGGCGTGGCCCCCCGCCCCTACAGCGGCATCGGGTTCCTGGGCATCCCCGAGTTCGCCGTGCTCGGTACGGCGGTCTCGGAGCAGATCGCCGCGGCCATCGCCGGGCGGCAGTCGGTGGACGCGGCCCTGGAGAAGTCCCAGGACCTCGCGCAGGCCGCGGCGGCGAAGTACCGGGGGGAGTGAACGGCGCGGGCCGCGTCCCCGGTCATCCGGGAACGCGGCCCTGGAACTGCCGTGACCTGCCTGGCCGCGCCGCTTACTTGCGGATCAGGCTGCGCAGCACGTACTGCATGATGCCGCCGTTGCGGTAGTAGTCCGCCTCACCCGGGGTGTCGATGCGGACGACCGCGTCGAACTCGACGCCGGTGTCGGTGGTGACCTTCACCGTGCGCGGGGTGGTGCCGTCGTTGAGCTCGGTGACACCGGAGATGGAGAAGGCCTCCTCACCGGTCAGGCCGAGGGACTCGGCGGACTGGCCCTCCGGGAACTGCAGCGGCAGGACACCCATGCCGATGAGGTTCGAGCGGTGGATGCGCTCGTAGGACTCGGCGATGACGGCCTTGACGCCGAGGAGCGCGGTGCCCTTGGCGGCCCAGTCGCGGGACGAGCCGGAGCCGTACTCCTTGCCGGCCAGGACGACCAGCGGGATGCCGGCGGCCTGGTAGTTCTGCGAGGCGTCGTAGATGAAGGAGACCGGGCCGCCCTCCTGCGTGAAGTCGCGGGTGTAGCCGCCCTCGGTGCCCGGCGCGATCTGGTTGCGCAGGCGGATGTTGGCGAACGTGCCGCGGATCATGACCTCGTGGTTGCCGCGGCGCGAGCCGTAGCTGTTGAAGTCGCGGCGCTCGACGCCGTGCTCCGTGAGGTACTTGCCGGCCGGGGTGTCGGCCTTGATGGCACCGGCCGGGGAGATGTGGTCGGTGGTGACCGAGTCGCCGAGCTTGGCGAGCACCCGGGCGCCGGAGATGTCCTGGACCGGGGCCGGCTCCATCTGCATGCCCTCGAAGTACGGGGGCTTGCGGACGTAGGTGGACTCGGCGTCCCACTCGAAGGTGTTGCCGGTCGGGATGGGCAGCGCCTGCCACTGGGCGTCGCCCGCGAAGACGTCCGCGTAGGACTTGGCGAACATGTCCTCGCCGATGGCGTTGGCGACGACGTCGTTCACCTCGGCCTCGGAGGGCCAGATGTCCTTCAGGAAGACCGGGTTGCCGTCCTGGTCGGTGCCCAGGGCGTCCCTGGTGATGTCCACCTTCATGGAACCGGCGAGCGCGTAGGCCACGACCAGCGGCGGGGACGCCAGGTAGTTCATCTTGACGTCGGGGTTGATACGGCCCTCGAAGTTCCGGTTGCCGGAGAGGACCGAGGTGACCGCGAGGTCGTGGTCGTTGACGGCCTTGGAGACCTCCTCCGGCAGCGGGCCGGAGTTGCCGATGCAGGTGGTGCAGCCGTAGCCGACGAGGTTGAAGCCGACCTTGTCGAGGTACGGGGTCAGGCCCGCCTTCTCGAAGTAGTCGGTGACGACCTTGGAGCCCGGGGCGAGGGTGGTCTTGACCCACGGCTTGCGGGTCAGGCCCTTCTCCACCGCCTTCTTGGCCACCAGGGCGGCGGCGACCATGACGTACGGGTTGGAGGTGTTGGTGCAGGAGGTGATGGCCGCGACCGTCACCGCGCCGTGGTCCAGCTCGTACGAGGTGCCGTCGGGGGCGGTCACGGTGACCGGGTTGGACGGGACGGCGGCACCGGTGCCGTCGGCGTGCTGCGGCGCGCCGGCGCCGTTCTCCTGGCTGCCGTAGGCCGGGGCGTCGGAGGCCGGGAAGGACTCGTCGCTCGCCTCGTCGACCGGGGAGGCCGCGGTACCGGACTGCTGCGCGGCGGGCACCTCGACGTAGTTGAGCACGTCCTTGGCGAACTGCTGGGCGGCCTCGGCGAGGACGATGCGGTCCTGCGGGCGCTTCGGGCCGGCGATGGACGGGACGACCGTGGCGAGGTCGAGCTCCAGCTTCTCGGAGAAGTCGGGCTCGGCGGCCGGGTCGAGCCAGAGGCCCTGCTCCTTGGCGTACGCCTCGACCAGCGCGACCTGCTGCTCGGAGCGGCCGGTCAGGCGCATGTAGTTCAGCGTCTCGTCGTCGATCGGGAAGATCGCGGCGGTGGAGCCGAACTCCGGCGACATGTTGCCGATGGTGGCGCGGTTGGCCAGGGAGGTGGCGGCGACGCCCTCGCCGTAGAACTCGACGAACTTGCCGACGACGCCGTGCTTGCGCAGCATCTCGGTGATCGTGAGGACCAGGTCGGTGGCGGTGGTGCCGGGCTGCAGCTCGCCGGTCAGCTTGAAGCCGACGACGCGCGGGATCAGCATGGAGACCGGCTGGCCGAGCATGGCGGCCTCGGCCTCGATGCCGCCGACGCCCCAGCCGAGGACGCCCAGGCCGTTGACCATGGTGGTGTGCGAGTCGGTGCCGACCAGGGTGTCCGGGTAGGCCTTGCCGTCGCGGACCATCACGACACGGGCCAGGTGCTCGATGTTCACCTGGTGGACGATGCCGGTGCCGGGCGGGACGACCTTGAACTCGTCGAAGGCGGTCTGGCCCCAGCGCAGGAACTGGTAGCGCTCCTTGTTGCGGCCGTACTCCAGGTCGACGTTCTGCTTGAAGGCGTCGTTCGTGCCGAACTTGTCGGCGATGACGGAGTGGTCGATGACCAGCTCGGCCGGCGCGAGCGGGTTGATCTTCGCCGGGTCGCCGCCCAGCTCCTTGACGGCCTCACGCATGGTGGCGAGGTCCACGACACAGGGAACGCCGGTGAAGTCCTGCATGATCACGCGGGCCGGCGTGAACTGGATCTCCTGGCTGGGCTGGGCCTGCGAGTCCCAGCCGCCGACGGCACGGATGTGGTCGGCGGTGATGTTCGCGCCGTCCTCGGTGCGGAGCAGGTTCTCCAGCAGGACCTTGAGGCTGTAGGGAAGGCGGGCCGAGCCCTCCACCTTGTCCAGCCGGAAGATCTCGTACGACTCGTCGCCCACCTGCAGCGTGCTGCGGGCGTCGAAGCTGTTCGCCGACACGACAGTCTCCTTCATTGATGTGCGCGTTCCACCACGATCCTGCCGCCATGGCCTCTCGACCGATCCGCTAAGGTAAGGCTAAGTTAGGTAACCCTTACCGGGGTGACGGCTGCGGTGCTCCTCGGCAGATATCTCGATGTCGAGATAACTCTAGTACACCCGGGGCCATTGGTCATGCCCGGGCGGCGACCGCGTCCATCGGACCTGCGGCCGGTGCCGCCAGGTCCTCCTCGACCACTCCCGGCCCTCGACGTCATCGTCGGACCGGGGGACGGCCTGCGGACCGTCGCCGGGTGGAGCCGTGTCCTCACATCGGAGCGCCAACGGCGCCATCAGAACGGGAACCCGGGGTAACCGAACGGAACCGGGAACCCCCGGTGACACCGAAAGGAGGCCCTGAATGCCCCTCACGTTCCGTAAGAGTTTCCGAATTCTTCCCGGCGTGCGGCTCAACATCAACAAGCGCTCCTGGTCCATCACCACCGGCGGCGGCAAGAACGGCCCCCGGCACACCCGCAGCAGCACGGGACGTCGTACGACATCGATGGATCTGCCCGGACCTTTCGGGTGGCGGCGCACCACGACCTCCAAGCGACACTGAGGCCATGGGGCGGGATTGACGGCCCATCACCCGTACGGACCCTCCGTTCGGATCTCATCTCATATCTGAGATAACCTCAATCCCATGGCAGACGACTACCTCGTACGCATCGGCAGGCTCATCCGTGACGCCCGGCAGCACCGGGGCTGGACGCAATCGCAGCTGGCCGAGGCGCTCGGCACCAGTCAGAGTGCCGTCAACCGCATCGAGCGCGGCAACCAGAACATCAGCCTTGAGATGATCGCCCGGATCGGGGAGGCCCTCGACAGCGAGATCGTCTCGCTCGGCTACGCCGGCCCGATGCACCTGCGGGTGGTCGGCGGCCGCCGGCTGTCCGGCGCCATCGACGTCAAGACGAGCAAGAACGCCTGTGTGGCGCTGCTGTGCGCCTCTCTGCTCAACCAGGGGCGCACAGTACTGCGCCGCGTCGCCCGCATCGAGGAGGTGTACCGCCTCCTGGAGGTGCTGGGCTCCATCGGCGTGCGCACGCGGTGGATCAACGACGGGGTCGACCTGGAGATCGTGCCGCCGGCCGAGCTGGACCTGGCGGCGATCGACGCGGACGCGGCCCGCCGCACCCGCTCCATCATCATGTTCCTCGGCCCGCTGCTGCACCGCATGGACCACTTCAAGCTGCCCTACGCCGGCGGCTGCGACCTCGGCACGCGCACCGTCGAGCCGCACATGATCGCCCTGCGCCGGTTCGGCCTGGACATCGCCGCCACCGAGGGCCAGTACCACGCCCGGGTCGACCGCTCGGTCAGCCCCGACCGCCCGATCGTCCTGACCGAGCGCGGCGACACGGTCACCGAGAACGCGCTGCTCGCCGCCGCCCGGCACGACGGCATCACCGTCATCCGCAACGCCTCCTCCAACTACATGGTCCAGGACCTGTGCTTCTTCTTGGAGGCGCTCGGCGTCAAGGTCGACGGCATCGGCACCACCACCCTCACCGTCCACGGAGTGCCGACCATCGACGTCGACGTGGACTACTCCCCCTCGGAGGACCCGGTCGAGGCGATGAGCCTGGTGGCCGCGGCCGTGGTGACGGAGTCGGAACTGACGGTCCGCCGGGTCCCCATCGAGTTTTTGGAGATCGAGCTCGCGGTCCTGGAGGAGATGGGCCTCGACCACGACCGCACGCCCGAGTACTTCGCCGACAACGGGCGCACCCGCCTGGTGGACCTGACCGTACGGCCCTCCAAGCTGGAGGCGCCGATCGACAAGATCCACCCCATGCCGTTCCCGGGCCTGAACATCGACAACGTCCCGTTCTTCGCGGCCATCGCGGCGGTCGCCCAGGGCAAGACCCTCATCCACGACTGGGTCTACGACAACCGCGCGATCTACCTCACGGACCTGAACCGCCTCGGCGGCCGCCTCCAGCTGCTGGACCCCCACCGCGTCCTGGTCGAGGGTCCCACCCGCTGGCGCGCCGCGGAAATGATGTGCCCCCCGGCCCTGCGCCCCGCGGTGGTCGTCCTCCTGGCGATGATGGCAGCCGAGGGCACGTCGGTGCTGCGCAACGTGTACGTCATCAACCGGGGTTACGAGGACCTGGCGGAGCGGCTGAACTCGATCGGGGCGCAGATCGAGATCTTCCGGGACATCTGAGAGTTCGCACAAGAAGCGCCGCCACGCCCCTGCTGACCTTCGTGAAGGCGGAGCGGGAGGGGAGGCGGCGGCGCCTTTGGGACTTCTCTGGGACTTCCGGTATCAGACCCCACCCTCGCCGGCCGTCCCAACGGAGTCATACGTCATCCCCCAAGCCCGCCGAGCGACGTCTCCGGTGTGGTCGCCGAGGACCTCGCTCTGGCGCGCACCCTCGTCGGCCGCAGTGGCCACGCCGGCAGTCCTACCGTGTTCCGCTCCTTGCCGGCCAGCGCGGCCCGCGCCGGCACTCCGGACAGTCGTTCTGGGCGGAACTCGGCCTCGGGTGAGACGTGCGGGACTCAGCCATCGACCACCGGGTTCGCGCCAACGGCCGCGCAGCCCAGGCTCAGTGAACCGTCACTGTCAGTGCTGAGCGCTAGTGTCGTTCGCCCGGCAAGGAGCCGGTGAGCCCTGGGGGGAGCACGAAACCGCCATGCCCGACAACAACTCCGGATGCCGGATCTCCGTCGTCGACGAGGACCCGCTGCGCGCCCGCAGGGACGCACGCGAACTGCTCGCCGCGCTCGCCGAAGCCGACTCCACCGCCAGGCTGGACCTGCCCGAACCCGGCAGCCTGGCAAGGTCCTTCGACAAGGGCGGCCCGTCCGCCGAGACCGTCGGGTTGTTGCTGAGCGCCGGTTCGTTCGTCGCCGCGCTGGTGCAGGTGTGGCTGGCGCGGATCCCCCAGCGCACCATCGTGGTCAAGCGGCCCGACGGGGCGGTCCTGCACGTCACCGGCAAGGAGGCCCGCGAGGACGCCACGCTGATCGAGCGGTTCCTCGCCGACGGTGGCGACGACGGCACGGCGGCGGGCTGAGCGGCGATGACCGACAACGACCGCCACGCGTTACTCGTCGGTGTCTCCACGTACGACAGCGGGGCGTACCCGGACCTCCCGGCCGTGCGGGCCGACCTGCACTACATGCGGGCGGTGCTGGAGAACACCGAGATCGGGATGTACAACGAGTGCGCGGTGGCCGCCGAGCCCACGCGCGCGGAGATGCTGCACGCCGTCGAGACGTTCCTGGAGGCCCGGCAGGCCAGCGAGACCGCGCTGCTCTACTTCAGCGGACACGGCGAGTACTGCGAGCAGGACGGCCAGCTGTACTTCCTGACCCGGGACACCGACCCCACCGACCTGCCGGGCAC
>NZ_JAPSKN010000145.1 GCF_031181705.1 Streptomyces sp. | reverse complement strand
TCCCGCGCCAGGTCCCATGTCGCCGATCTCGTCGGCGAGTTGATGGACGACGATGCCGTGACGGAACGCGGTCTCCCCGACGTCCGCGCAGGTACTGCCGTACACGGACAGGCGGTTGCCGCCCTCGCGTACGACTTCGACGGAGCGCTGCGCGGTACGGGCCTGCTTGGTCAGGAGGGCTGCGAGACGGGCCGCGTGCGGGCTGCGTACGGCGACCCGGGGACGCAGTCGGGTCCGCGAGAAGTCCGCTGCCTCCTGGTCGGCCACGACCCTGCCCTGCTCCAGGGTGACGACGCGGTCGGCCGTGCGGGCGGCCTCCTTGGGGTCGGCCGTGGTGAACAGGACGGTGCCGCCCTGCGCCGCGTGGGCCCGCAGCATGCCGTGCAGCCAGTTGCCCTCCCGCGTGGAGAGCCCGTCGGCGGGGCCGTCGAGGACGAGGGTGTGCGGGTCGGCCAGGAGGACGCAGGCCAGGCCGAGTCGGCGGTCCATACCGCGGGAGAGGGTGCCGAGACGCTCCTCGCGCAGGCTCACGAGCCCGACCGCCTCGAGGACTTCGTCGGCACGCCGGACCGGCACCCCAGCTGCTGCGCACAGCATGCGCAGATGACCGCGGACCGTCCGCGCCGGGTGACCCGGCACGTCCCCGAGCAGGACGCCGACCTCGCGGGAGGGATGAGCGATGCGGTGCAGGGGCCGGCCCCGGAAGTAGGTGATCCCACGGCCCTGTTGAAGCTCCAGCATGAGTCTGAGGACCGTCGTCTTCCCGGCGCCCGGGGCACCGAGCAGCGCGGTGACACGGCCCGCTCGCGCCTGGAAGGAGACGTCGTCGGCCGCGGGCGGCAGCTCTTTGCGGGGGTTGCTGGTCAGTCCGAAGGCCTCGATCACCCGCAGCAAGATAGCGCGCTATGTCCGTTTTTTCGGGCATCCGGCTGCTCTTGACGGCCTGCCCCAGCACGACGGGGCAACCTCGCCCGGGCCCTTGACGGGCGTCGTCGCAGGCTCGTGACCCCGATGTCGTTCGTGAGAGTCCGCTCCCGCGATCACACCTCGGGGCGCAGCATCGGGGGATTGAGCAGAGTCGCCCCACCCGCACGGAACAACTGCGCCGGGCGACCGCCCTGTCGGGTGGTCGTCCCGCCGGTGGGGACGAGGAAACCCGGTGTGCCCGTCACCTTGCGGTGGAAGTTGCGGGGGTCGAGCGCCACGCCCCACACCGCCTCGTAGACGCGGCGCAGCTCCCCCACCGTGAACTCTGACGGGCAAAAAGCCGTGGCCAGCGACGAGTACTCGATCTTGGAGCGGGCGCGTTCGACCCCGTCCGCCAGGATCTGCGCGTGGTCGAAGGCCAGCGGCGCGACCGGCTCGGTGTCCCGTCCGTATCCGCCCTGCTGCAGCAGTTCCTCGACCGGAGCCCAGCGGGCGTTGCTGGCGTCACCGCCTGCCCTCGGTGCGGGCAGGTCGGGTGCGAGGGCGAGGTGCGCGACGCTGACGACCCGCATCCGGGGGTCCCGCTTGGGGTCGCCGTAGGTGGCGAGCTGCTCCAGATGTGCACCGTTGTCCTGGGCGGGGACGGCCGGGTCGTGGACACGCAGCCCGGTCTCCTCGGCGAGCTCGCGTGCCGCCGCCTGCGCCAAGTCCTCGTCGGCCCGCACGAAACCGCCGGGGAGCGCCCACCGGCCCTGGAACGGCGGTTCGCCCCTGCGTACCGCCAGCGCACACAGGGCATGGCGGCGCACGGTCAGCACGACCAGGTCCACGGTGACGGCGAAGGGCGGAAACGCTGACGGGTCGTAGGGCATGCCGCGATCATAGTCGTCTGCCTGACGATAAACACTCCCTTCGCCGGTCGCTTCGCTTACTGATCCACTTGCTTACGGAATGGCTCGACCGTCTGTGCCGGGAGGTCCGGAAATGACAGGTCGTGGCAGGTCACACCCCCAGTTGCAGTCCGTCGGCCGCCTCTTCGACCATGGCGAGGCCCAGTCGGCTGACCCGCACGGAGAACGGCTCACCGGCCACCCGCAGTCCGGTGAAGCCGATCTCGCCGAGGGGTGCGCCGCGCACGGGCCGCAGGGTGACCGTCCCGGCCGGGGCGTCGGGGCGGATGCCGGCGAGAGTGGTCAGCAGCAGCACCCCGGCGGCAGCCGCGGTGGCGGCGGGGCGGCAGGCCGCCGGGTGCGGGAGCGGGGCGCCCCCCTCCGTGCGCTGCTCCCCCGCGTACATCTCGGGCAGGCGGTGGTCGAAGGCCGCGGCGGCCGCGAGGGCGCCGTGCAGCAGCGACGTCGCCTCCCTCTCGTAGCCGGCGGCGGCCAGTCCCGCGACGGCGAGCGCCGTCTCCTGGACCCGTACGGCCCCGGCGCGGTGCCCGAACGGATTAAAACCCCGTTCCTTCGCACCGAGTCCGCGCAGGCCCCAGCCCGAGTCCATGACCGGGCTGCCGAGCAACCGGGCGAGGTGCTCGGTTCGCACCTTGTCGAGCAGCCCGGGCGCCATGGCTCCCCCGCCCAGCAGGCCGGTGTCGAGGAGGTGGGCCGCGGCCGAGCTGAGATGTGGCACGGGTCTGCCGTCCGGCGCGCGGGCCACCGCAGGCCTTCCGCCGCCCAGGTCATCCACCCAGAAGTCCTCGCGGAACGCGGTCCTCAAGGCCTGTGCCCACTGTCTGAGCCCGTCCCCGCCCGTGCGTCCGCAGGCGTCGAGCAGGTCGGCACCGAGCAGCGCGGCCCGGTGGGCGTGTGCCTGTGTCTCGCAGCGGGTGAGACCGCCGGAGTGCGGGTCGCGCAGGTACGGGTCGTCGCCCACCGTGGTCCGCAGCCAGGTCAGGCACCGTTCGGCGGCGGGCAGCAGAGCCGCCGTCTCCTGCTCGGAGAGACCCCAGCGGCGGGCCTCGGCGAGCAGGGCCGGGAAGAGCAGCGTGGCCTCCGTGCCGGTGCACTGCGGCGGTAGGAACGGACCGGCGTCCCGTCTCGGGCCGGGGATCATCCCGACCTGCGGTCCTGCGCCGGTGAGTTGGGTGCGGGCGAGGATGCGCAGTGTCCCCGCGGCCAAGCCGGTGCCGAGAGGCAGGACCATGCGGGCGGCGACGAGCGCGTCGGCCGGGGCCAAACCGCAGCGCCAGGGCGCTCCTGCCGCGAGATGGGTGTCGGCGGGGTGGGCGGAGTCCCGCAGCAGGAGGGACTGGAGGTCCTGGATGCTCGTCCGCAGCAGGGCGGCGGCTGTGGGATCGTCGCCCTCCGCGTGTGCCGCGGCCAGGGGGCTGGTCGCCGCGCGGCCCACCGCTCGGAGGGGACCCGCGCCGTCCGGCCGCACCCGCAGTTCCACGCTTCTGCTGCCGCCCGGCGGCAGGTCCAGCTCCCAGCGCAGCAGCCCGGCCGAGGCGACGGCGTCCGAGGGAGGCGGTTCGGCCGTGACGGACGCGTTGCCGGTGGCGCAGGACCATCGCAGGCCCGAGGCATGGACGCTGGGGGGAAGTTCGGGACCCGCGTTGCCGGAGGCGATCGCCCCGAGGTCGGCGAGGTCCGAGCCCAGGGCCACCTCGACCGGCAGGCGCAGCGGCCGGGAAGCCGCGCTGTGCAGGGTGATCCGCTCGGTGCCGTCCGCGTAACGGTTGCGCTCCACGACCACGTCCGGGTCCGGTCCCGCCTGCGGGGACGTGCGAAGCGTGCCCACGAAACGAGCCCGGTCGGCGGCGATCATCCGGGCCTGCACCGCGAGGGGCTCCCGTCCGGCCACGCGGATCTCGCACCGGGAGAGCACGCGTCGGCCGGCACGGTAGAACCCCTCCAGTCCCTGCCCGGTCAGCTGCCCTGCGTCCGTCGAGATGGCCAGGCCGGGAAGGGCGACACAGATCATCGCCGTGTGGGCGGGGGGCAGGTCCGCGGACCAGCGCAGTCCGGGGATGGTCGCTCCCCGGGGAGGTGGTGCTTGCCCCGTGGGATTCGGGGCCCGGCCCTGGGCCGAGGGTGGTGAGAGGGGCGAGGGCGAGCCGCAATCCGAGGCGGAACGTGGCCGACGGTCCGGCCCCGTCCGCCGGGAGGACGGTCGGCCCCGCCCCGCCGCAGAGGGCGGGCTCGACTCCGGGCCCGTGAGAGGTGAGGCGTGGGCAGCGCCGCCCGGGAATCGGGACCCGAAGCCGTCGACCCGGGCAGCGGGGCGCGGAGGCGCGTCGGCCTCACCCGGCGACGGTGTGTCCGGCCCTGGTTGCGCTCCGGACGCAGGCTCGGATTCGGCGGGCGGCGCGGGCATGCCCGGGGAGTGACGGTCGTCGGCGGCGGAGGGCGGAGTCGGCTGATGCATGGGAGGGCTTCCTCTGCGCTCTGTGGGCCTCGATCGGGTTCGGTGCCGGAGGGCTCCGACGGGGCAGGGGCAGTGCGGCGTCGCGGCCGGTCCGGGCGTTCCGCCACTCAGGTGAACGGTGGGGACGTCGTCGGAGTCACGCCCGCGCCCCGGCCCCTTGCCCGCCCGGGTCGCCCGGGGCCTCACTCCTCCCCCTCCGCGGTGTCGGGACGGGTGCCGTCCTGTCCCGTGTCCCGGCTGGGCAGGGCCGCTTCGTGCGACCGACGAGCACGCGTGCCGCCCGCATGCGCGGCCTCGGGTCGCCCGGTGTTCCGCGATGCCGCGCGGCCGGGGCGCGTGGCAGCTTCGGCAGCACCGGCAGGGCGCGTGGGGCCTGTCGGCGTACGCCGGTGGGACGCTCGCGGGCTCGGATCACGGTCGGCTGCGCGGGAACGACCGGGGGACGCGCCGACAGAACGCGGGCGGCGGCGACGGCGAGGGCTCGCCGTGTCGCGCACGGGGGCGGAGTCGGCCCGGGGTGGACCTTCCTCCGTCTCCGAAGCGACCGCTACGGCGTCCGAATCGGCCGGTAGGGCTTTCAAGCCGGCTGCTTGAGCTTGCGATCCGGCCGGGCCTGCCTTCGAACCGACCGCTCGAGCTTCGGAACCGACTCGTCCAGCTTCCGAGCCGGCTGCTTGAACTCCCGAGCCGACTCCTCCAGCGTCCGAACCGACCGCTTGAACCTCCGAACCAGCCTGCTCAGGCGCCGAACCGACCGCCTGAACCATCGAAGCGGCCCGCCCAGTCGCCAAACCGGCCGTTTGAGACTCCTGGACCGCCCCCCGCGCAGGCAAGCCCTCGGCCCGAACACCGGCCCCCGGGGCCACAGCCCGCCCGCGCCCTGCTCGCTCCGCCCGCAGGCAGCGGCGAATCGACTCCGGCTCGAGCCCTTCGTTGCAGGCCTGGTGCAGCAGCCGGGCGAAAAGGTAGTCGGGGTCCGCACCCAGAGCCATGGCCAGGGCTTCTCGTGCCTCCAGTTCGTCGCCGGTGGACCATGCGACCCAGCCGGCGAGGGTGAGCGGAGCGGCGGCGTGTTCACCGTAGGGCCCGACGCACCGGCGGGCCAGGGTCCGCCAGAGGCGCAGGGCGAATGCGGCCTCGTCGCCCTCCATCCACTCGGCCGCTCGGTCACGGGTCGAACGGTCCTGGAGACCGAGGATCAGCCGGGCGGCCTCGTCGTGCCCGATCAGTTCGTCGTCGCGAAGGTCGGCCAGGAGCATGCCGGAGACGGGCTCCGCCCCGGCCAGGCGGTCCAGCATCCGCTGGGCCAGGTCGAGCGTCTCGGCGGCTACCTCGTCGCGGCCTGCCTCGTCCAGGATGCGCGGGACGAGCGCCATGCTCGCGGCGTCCAGAGCAGCCTCCTGGTCGAGGGCTGCCGCGATCTCCCATGGCTGCAGCCGGGCGCGCAGTTCCTTCAGCGTGCCGCGGACCTGGATTCCGGCGTAGGCGGCTGCGGCGGCGAGCACGGAGGTGCCGGGCAGACCCATCGGCGCGCCTTCGGGGGAGCAGCAGACCGGGTTGTCGCAGCAGTACGACCAGTAGCGCCCTTCCGAGATGCACAGGGCCTCGACCACCACCACGTCGAGCGAACCGCACTCGACGCGCAGCCGCTGGGCCAGGGGCCTCAGCCGCTCCATGACCTGGCGCCCGGTCCGGCCCTCCCCCGGCTCCTGGCACAGGAAGGCCACCATGGACTCGGGACGGGCTCCTCTGCGCTCGCTGCCCTTCACCAGGCCGTGTGCCAGTTGCCGGGCGGCGGAGGGCCAGTCGTCCTCGTGGGCGGGGATGCCGAGCCGGGCCCGGCCCCCGAACCGGCCTCGGCCGTCCTTGTCGTGCAGGGCGACGAGGACGATGCTGTCCTCCGGCCGGTATCCGAGCAGGTAGGGCAGGGCGTCGGCCAGTTCGGCCGGGGTGCGCAGAGTGACCTGGTGCTCGCCGCCGTGACTGCCGTATGCCTGGCCGGGGACGCGCGGTCCGGGCGGGCCGTCCGCCCTCTTCTCCTGTCCGCTCTCCCGTCCTTCCGCTGCGGGAGCACCGTGTGCCCCGGACGCGCCAATGTCGCCGTTTTCAGATGATCCAGTCGTTTCGCCGTGGTTCGTCATGCGAAGACGATCTCGCGGAATTCAAAGCTCCGCTTTGCCCTGTGGATAACTTCGATCAGGGACACGTCACCGAGCGCGACGCGGTGTCACTGTCCACAGGCACCGCGCCCGCTGTCACCGCCGTCCTGTTGTATGGGACGCATGGAGCACACGAGCAACGCGGATCTACGGGCGGCGGCCGACGCCGTCCTCACCCGTCTCGTCGGGGACGAATCGGGAGCGGCCCGGCTGCGTGAGGATCAGTGGCGGGCGATCGAGGCGCTGGTCGCCGACAGACGCCGGGCCCTGGTCGTCCAGCGCACAGGATGGGGCAAGTCCGCGGTGTACTTCGTGGCGACTTCGCTGTTGCGGGCGCGGGGCAGCGGTCCGACGGTGATCGTGTCCCCGCTGCTCGCGCTCATGCGGAACCAGGTCGAGGCGGCGGCTCGGGCCGGCATCCACGCCCGCACGATCAACTCCTCCAACACCGAGGAGTGGGAAGCCGTACAGGGCGAGATCGCCGCGGGCGAGGTCGACGTCCTGCTGGTCAGTCCCGAGCGGCTCAACAACCCGGATTTCCGGGACCAGGTGCTGCCCAGGCTGGCGGCCGCCACCGGGCTGCTGGTGGTGGACGAGGCCCACTGCATCTCCGACTGGGGGCACGACTTCCGGCCGGACTACCGCCGGCTGCGCACGATGCTCGCCGACCTGCCGCCCGGTGTGCCGGTGCTCGCGACCACCGCCACGGCCAACGCGCGCGTGACGGCCGATGTCGCCGAGCAGCTCGGCACGGGTGGCGGCTCGGACGCCCTCGTGCTGCGGGGTCCGCTGGACCGGGACAGCCTGAGTCTGAGCGTGCTGCGGCTGCCGGACGCCGCGCACCGGATGGCGTGGCTCGCCGAGCACCTCGACGACCTGCCGGGCTCCGGGATCATCTACACGCTCACGGTGGCCGCCGCCGAGGAGGTCACCGCCTTCCTCAGGCAACGCGGACACACGGTCTCGTCGTACACGGGCAAGACGGAGAACGCCGATCGCCAGCAGGCCGAGGAGGACCTGCTCGCCAACAAGGTGAAGGCGCTGGTCGCCACCTCGGCACTCGGCATGGGGTTCGACAAGCCCGACCTGGGCTTCGTGGTGCACCTCGGCTCGCCCTCCTCCCCCATCGCCTACTACCAGCAGGTGGGACGCGCGGGGCGCGGCGTCGCGCACGCCGAGGTGCTCCTGCTGCCGGGGAAGGAGGACGAGGCGATCTGGAAGTACTTCGCGTCGCTCGCCTTCCCCTCGGAGGACCTGGTGCGGCGCACGCTCGACGTCCTCGCCCGTGCGGACAAACCGCTGTCGCTGCCCGCGCTGGAACCTCTGGTGGAGCTGCGCCGCTCCCGCCTGGAGACGATGCTCAAGGTCCTGGACGTGGACGGCGCGGTCAAACGGGTCAAGGGTGGCTGGATCGCGACCGGGCAGCCGTGGACCTACGACGCCGAGCGCTACGCGTGGGTGGCCCGCCAGCGAGAGGCCGAACAGCAGGCCATGCGCGCGTACGCGTCGACGACCGACTGCCGCATGGAGTTCCTGCAGCGCCAGCTGGACGACGAGGCCGCCAAGCCGTGCGGCCGCTGTGACAACTGCGCGGGGCCGCGCTTCACCGCCGACACGTCGGTGGAGGCGCTCGACGCCGCACGCGTCGACCTGGGACGCGCGGGCGTGGAGGTGGAACCCCGCCGAATGTGGCCGACCGGCCTGCCGGCGATCGGCGTGGACCTCAAGGGACGCATCCCGGCCGGGGAACAGGCCGCACCGGGACGGGCCTTGGGTCGCCTGTCGGACATCGGCTGGGGCAACCGGCTCCGGCCCCTGCTCGCGCCGCAGGCACCTGACGAGCCGGTACCGGACGACGTGGCGAAGGCCGTGGTGGACGTCCTGGCCGACTGGGCCAGGGGCCCCGGCGGCTGGGCCTCGGGGTCTTCGGACGCCCCGCCGCGCCCGGTCGGGGTGGTCACCGTGGCGTCCCGCACCCGGCCCCGGCTGATCCACTCCCTCGGAGCGCGTATCGCGGAGGTCGGCCGGCTGCCACTCCTGGGCGCGGTCGAGTACACGGGTGACACGCACTCGGGTCCCCGCAGCAACAGTGCCCAGCGGCTGAAGGCGCTCGACGGGGCTCTGACCGTGCCGGACGCTCTGGCTTCCGTCCTCGCCGAGGCGCAGGGTCCGGTCCTCCTGGTGGACGACTACACGGAGACCGGCTGGACCCTCGCGGTCGCCGCCCGTCTGCTCCGACGCTCCGGCGCCCAGGAGGTGTTGCCGCTGGTGCTGGCCGTCCAGGGCTGACGGAGCCGACCGTCCCCGGCGCGGGCGCAGGGCCGCCGGTCCCGCGCCTCCTCGCGCACGCCTCTGGACGCCGCACGCCCCCGTGACGTACGAACGTGTCGTGCTCGAACGCCCCATGGGTGGCTCGGCGGCACACGGGGTGGGGATATTAGCCGCGCATCATCTGATAACGGTCGGCTGCCTCAATTGCTCGTTGCCGCATTCAAGTTCGACAGGAAGAATTGAGGTCCGCTCCCCGCACGGCTCGTCCGCCGCTCGGTAGGGCTTCCCTGCGGTGCGCGCTCCCAGGAATCCGACCCCGCCCGCAGTGTGGGCGCGTAGCCGAAGGGAGGACCGTGACCTTCGGATTCGCTCCGGCCTCGGCAGCGGCGTCGGCATCCGCCGCTTCCGCCAACCGCCTGCTCGAACCCGCGGAATGGGCCGCTGCGGGTATCCCCCTGCTGCGCAGCCCCCGCGAGGTGGTCAGCGGACTGCACGCCCGGCACCATCCGCAGCCGGCGACCGCTGTCATCGCCGTGCTCGACCCGGACGAGCGGCTGCGGGCGAGTGCCTCGTTCGTCCGCCGTCCGGCCCCGGCCGACGGCTGGATGTTCCGCAACGTGCTGCTGGCGCAGTTGCGCCGCATCATCCCGCACGACCTGCGGCGCCGCACACCGGTGCGCACCGCGGTGCTGCTGTACTGCCGTGAGGGCGACGCGCGTTGGACGGAGGAGGACGGCGCGTGGATGTGGGGTCTGCGCGACGCCTGCACCCTGCACGGACTGCGGTGCGGGGCGTACATCACGCTGACCCGTGACGGCTGGCAGGTCCTCGGTGAGGACCGCGGCGGACGCCGGCCGCACTCGGCCTCGGCGCCGGAGCCGTTCGCCACGTCGGAGACGCCGCCACCGCAGCCGCGCACCGGTGGCGCGGCCTCCGAGATACTGCGCCGAGCGGCGGCGGCTCGCTGAGGCCCCGCCCAAGCGCTCGCGCCCGGGGCCGGGTCCCGCGCCGCGTTACACCACGGCCCTATGCCTGCCCGGCTCTCGCGCAGGCACGCCGAACGACACGACGACACCTGGGCACGCCACGACGGCGACCGGACTCTGGCCGTGGCCGACCGACCCGATCCGCGGGACAGCGGCCACCCTCGACGCCAAGGCGCTCCGTTCGCAAGGCAGGTTGAACCGCCCGCCGTGCGAGGGCCGCCGAAGCGGCGCCGGAGTCAGTCGCCGGCGCCCTGACGGATTCTGTGGCTCCGGCTCAGACGCCCGCGCCGAGCACCGCGTTGATCCGCTGCGGGTCTCCGCAGACGATCAGCAGGGCGTTGGCACGGGAATGGGCCAGGGCCAACGCGCTTGCGGCCGCGGCCTCGGAACCACCGTTGACGGCGACGACGACCACCGGGCGCGACGCGGCGCGGGCTGCGACGGTGGCGTCCGTGTAGAAGACGTCGTCGCGGGCGTCGTGCTGGGCCCAGTAGGAGGCTTCGCCGAACGACAGCTCATGGGTGGCCCACGGGTGCTGTTCGCCGGTCGTGATCACCAGGACATCGCCGGGGGCACGGCCGGAGTCCAGCAGCAGGTCCACGGCCTCCTCGGCGGCGTCGAGCGCGCCTTCCACGGAAGCCGGGATCAGCTGGATCTGCGGCGCGGCCGGGGCGGCGGCACCGGCGTCGGGGCCCGACGGAGCGGGCTTGGCGGCCACGTCACGCGGGGTTCGCTGTACCGGCGGCGCGGGCCGGAGAGGCCCGGGACGACCGGGACGCGACGGAGCCGCGGGACGGGGGCCGGGTACGGGACGGGGGGTCGGCGCGGTGCGGCCGCTGGCCGGAGTGGCGCGGGGACCCTGGGCGCTCTCGTGAATCTGAGGCTCCTCGGGAATGAGAGGCATGGGTTGATATTTATCAAACGTTGGTACGGCCCGCGTCGGCGGGTGGCGCATGCGTGCGAGCGAAACCGTCAGAAATCGAAGCCCAGCTGACCCTCGATTTCCGGAACACTTCCGTCCGCCCAGCTGCGGGCCTTCTTGAGGTGCCGCCACTGGGGCAGCGCATCAAGATACGCCCACGACAAGCGGTGGTAGGGGGTGGGGCCCCGCTCCGCCAGTGCGGCCTTGTGCACGGGTGATGGATACCCGGCGTTGTCCGCAAAACCGAAGTCTGCATGGTCGATACCCAGTTCGGCCATCATTTTGTCGCGCTGAACCTTGGCGATCACCGAGGCCGCAGCGACCGCAACGCACGACTGGTCGCCCTTGATCACCGTACGGACCCGCCAGGGCGCCCCGAGATAGTCGTGCTTGCCGTCGAGGATGACGGCGTCGGGACGGACCGGCAGGGCGTTCAGTGCACGCTCGGCCGCGAGCCGCAGAGCGGCGGTCATGCCCAGATCGTCTATCTCCTCGGGGGAGGCATGCCCCAGGGCGTACGACGTCACCCACGTCCGCAGCGTCTCCGCGAGTTCGGTGCGTCGCTTGATGGTGAGCAACTTCGAGTCCGTGAGGCCCTCGGGCGGTCGGCGCAGTCCGGTGATCGCCGCGCAGACGGTGACGGGACCGGCCCACGCGCCGCGCCCCACCTCGTCGACACCTGCAACGATCTTCGCTCCGGTCGTGGCTCGAAGGGAGCGCTCGACGGTGTGAGTAGGCGGTTCGTACGGCATGGCGCCCCTAGATTACGCCGCCCCGAACCGCCCGCGACACCCCGGCCCGCCTTACGGCGTCGGGGCCCTCACCGACTCGTGTCAGGAACCGTCCGGCCGGAGCAGCGGAACCATCAACTGGTCGATCATCTCCTCGACTTGATCGTCCTGCCATTCGCAGCCGCACATCTTGGAGCGGTACATCATCATGGCCGGGATGGCGTCGAAGACATAACCGTTGGCAGCGTCGGGGCGCACCTCACCTCTCGCGATGCCACGCTCGATCACTTCCCGGAGCATCCTGATGGTGGGCTCCACGACGCCCTCGAAGATGACGGCATGGAAACGCTCGGCCTGAGTCGTGTCGCATTCGTGAATCACCGAGCGAAGGGCGAAACCGGGACGGGAGAACATCGCGTCGCGGGCGCGCAGGCACAGCGCCAGGAGATCCTCACGCACGCCTCCCTCGTCGGGCGCCTCGTCGAACTCCGGCAGGCCCGCGCGCAGGGCGTCGGCGACGAGGTCCTCCTTGGAGGGCCAGCGCCGGTAGACCGCGGCCTTGCCGGTCTGGGCGCCGGCGGCGACACCTTCCATCGTCAGGCCGTTCCAGCCGACGGTGCTGAGTTGGTCCAGCGCGGCATCGAGGATCGCGCGTTCGAGCACGGCACCGCGGCGGCGGGCCGTCTGAGCGGGGGCATCCGCCCAGCTCGGGGTAACCATCGGACTCTCTCCAACGAGCAGTGGAAGCGGGGATTCCGGGGATGGGGGGCGCGCCACACGGCACCGCAGGGGGATGTGCCGAACGACGCCGCCCTAAGTGAACGCTTGCGTTCACTGTCGGGGACTCACTACCGTTGACGCGACAGTGAACGCGAGCGTTCACTACGCCTCTCGTGGGGGATCCATAGTGACAACCTCTCCATTGCTCCAGGACCAGAAGAAACCAGGTGCGGCCCGCCGGGAGGGACACCCCGGCATCGCTCTCGCGGTCATCGCGGCCTGCCAACTCATGGTGGTACTCGACGCGACGATTGTGAACATCGCGCTCCCGCACATTCAAGACGCGCTCCAGTTCAGCACCACCGACCTCACTTGGGTCGTCAGCTCCTACACGCTCACCTTCGGCGGTCTGCTGCTCCTGGGCGGCCGCGCCGGTGACATTCTCGGCCGCCGCCGGGTCTTCATGACCGGCATCCTGCTGTTCACCCTCGCCTCGCTGCTCGGCGGGTTCGCGCAGGAACCCTGGCAGTTGCTGGCCGCACGCGTCCTGCAGGGCGTGGGAGGCGCGATCGCGTCTCCCACGTCGCTGGCGCTCATCACCACCACGTTCCCCGAAGGGCCGGAGCGCAACCGGGCCTTCGGCGTCTTCGCCGCCGTCTCCGCCGGCGGCGGTGCCATCGGTCTGCTCGCGGGCGGCATGCTCACCGAGTGGCTGGACTGGCGCTGGGTGCTCTTCGTGAACGTGCCGATCGGCATTCTGATCGCTGTCCTCACCCCGCTGTACATCGGCGAGTCCGAGCGGCACTCCGGCCGCTTCGACATCGCGGGCGCGGTGACCTCGACCGCGGGCATGGCATCCCTCGTCTACGGCTTCATACGCGCGGCGGACGAGGGCTGGCGGGACAACCTCACCATCGGATCGTTCGCTGCCGCGGTGGTCCTGCTCGTCGCGTTCGCGATCATCGAGTCGCGAGCCAAGGAGCCGATCACCCCACTGCGCATGTTCGCCGACCGCAACCGCTCGGGCACCTACGTGATCATGCTCAGTCTGGCCGCGGCGATGTTCGGGATGTTCTTCTACATCGTGCTGTTCGTGCAGAACGTGCTCGGGTACACCCCGATCGAGGCAGGGCTGGCCTTCCTCCCCGTGACGGTCGTGATCGCGCTGGGCGCCGGTCTGTCCCAGCGGTTCCTGCCCGTGCTGGGTCCCAAGCCCTTCATGGTCGTGGGCTCGATGCTCGCGATGATCGGGCTGGCCTGGCAGGCCCTCATCAGCTCGGACAGCTCGTACGTCGGAGGTGTCCTCGGCCCGATGCTGGTGTTCGGCTTCGGCATGGGGCTGAACTTCGTCACGCTGACGCTCACCGCCGTCTCCGGCGTGGCCCAGCACGAGGCGGGTGCCGCGTCCGGGCTGCTCAACACCACGCAGCAGGTGGGCGGAGCGCTGGGCCTGTCCATCCTGACGACGGTCTTCGGCACGGCGACCAGGGACGAGGCGGAGAAGCAGCTTCCGCAGTTCATGGCCGAGGGCTCCGCTCAGCAGAAGGCCGAGTTCGCCAGCACCCATCAGCTGCCGGCGCCCTGGGGACACGAGGTACTGGCCCAGGGCATCTCCGCGGCATTCGTCCCGGCCGCCGCGATGGCCGTCCTGGCCGTCGTCACGGCCTGGCTGGTGATTCAGGTCCGCAAGAGCGACCTGGAGGCCCTGGCCGGCTCGGCCGGGCCGGGCGTCGGGTGACGCGAGGCCGTCACGAACCGGCCTCGGCGGCTCGCCGGCAGGACCCACGCAGGCCTGCCGGCGGCTGTCGGGCCGGTTCGCGGCCCGCCCCGTCCCGGGACGGCCAACGACAGCGCCCCAGCAGTGGAGCAGAACCGCGAGCATCGCC
>NZ_JAPSKN010000020.1 GCF_031181705.1 Streptomyces sp. | reverse complement strand
CCTGCCGATGCTCCGCTACTACCGCCAGCCGCCGTGGCTCGCCCCCCTGCTGCCGTTCACCGCGTTCCTCTACCTGCTGATGACCGTCGATTCGGCCGTGCAGCACTACCGGGGACGCGGTGCGGCCTGGAAGGGCCGCACCTACGCGCGCCCGGAGGCCGTGCCCGACGAGGGCTGACGGCCGTCGCGGGGGTCACTTCCTGCCGGGGGTCCAGTTCATGCCCCACCCGTAGGCGTAGTCGACGGTGCGCTGAGGGCTCACCCCGCGCTCGGGCACCAGGTACCGCGCCTCGCGCTGGACGACCAGGTCGTCACCCGTGTTGGTGATCAGCGCCAGGGCGCACACGAGGGAGGGGACCGTGCACTCGTCGAGGGAGAACTCGATCGGCGCCCCGTGCTGCGGCCGGAGGGTGACCGTCGCGTTGAGCTCGGCGAACGAGCGGGCGCCCTCGTAGATGGTGACGAAGACGAGGATGCGCCGGAAGACGCGCTTGTGGTCGAGGTTGACGGTGAGGTTCTCACCGGACGCCACGGCTCCGGTGCGGTCGTCGCCGTCGAGGTGGATGTACGGGGGCTGGTGCAGCGCCCCGAAGGCGTTGCCGAGTGCCTGTACGACGCCCTTGCTGCCGTCGGTGAGTTCGTACAGCGCGCACAGGTCGAGGTCGAGGTCGGAGTGCAGCGCGGTGGGGCGCCCGAACTTGCTGCTCCACCCCGAGAACTGCTTGCGGACCTCCCAGTTGAGGTTCACGTGCAGCGCGCCGGAGGTGCCGCCCTGCTTGGTCAGCGAGACGGAGGGGGCCGCCTTGGTGAGCGTCACCTTGGTGAGGCGGACGGGCGCCGCAGGGGGCGCGGCGGGCGCGGGCGGAGCCACCGGGGGCGTCACCGGCGGGCGGGTGTACGCCGCAGCGGCGGGAGGCGCCGGGGGCGCGGCGGGTGCCGGGGCCGCCTGCTGCGGTTCGTCGACCGTGATGCCGTAGTCCGTGGCCAGCCCTGTGAGGCCGCTGCTGTAGCCCTGCCCGACGGCGCGGAACTTCCAGGCGCCCTGGCGACGGTAGAACTCACCGAGCACGAAGGCGGTTTCGGTGGTGGCGCCGGGGTTCTCGAAGCGCGCGACCGGTGTGCCCCGGTCGTCCCGGACCTCGATGTACAGGTCCGGGACCTGCCCGAACGTGCCTCCGTCGGCGGAGGCGGCGAGGACGACCGTGTCGACGGCGGGCTCCACGCGCGCGAGATCGACCAGGAGCGTGTCGGTGATGCGGCCGCCGGCGTCGCGCTTGCCCTCGTGCCGGATCGCGCCGGAGGAGTGGGCGGGCTGGTTGTAGAAGACGAAGTCCGCGTCGGAGCGGACCTTTCCCGCGACGAGCAGCAAGGCGGAGGCGTCGGCGTCCGGCACGCCCGGTCCGCCGCGCCAGCCCACTTCCACGCGCAGTGCCGCCGCGGGCACCGCGGTGTTCGACCCTTTCAGCATGTGCATGTCCGCCCCCATCGCCTGGCACCGGGCCGGGACCGCCCCGGCCGTCCGTCCGGATCCGCCGCGTCACGTCGAGTCCGTCGGCACAACCTATTCCTCCCGGCCGCGAACGCCCATGCACCGGTCGCCGGAAGATCGATGGCCAACCGCCGGTAACCCGCCCGGAACTCGGCCTTTACACGATCAGGAACGGGTCCGGCGCCCCTTTTTGCCGAATTCGCTCGGATTGGGGATCCCAGGTCACTGCGGGAACGGAAAACAACCCTCTTATCGGTCTCCCCAACCAGCACATCGTGGGCTTAACTTATGTGCCATGACCTCCCCCCGCTCCACCTATGGCGGCGGCTACTACTCCGCCTCCTTCCCGGACACCCCGATCTACGACAAGCTCGTCGCCGAGCGGGGCACCCCGCAGATCGCCCCGATCCGGGTCCCCGCGCAGTACGACATGCCGGGCAGCCACCTGCCCGCCCTCCCGTCGGCGCTTCCCGCGCTGCCGGCGGCGCCCTCCCAGTCCACCTACGGCTATCCGCAGGCCCAGCAGCCGGCCCCGCTCCAGCAGGCGCCCGCGGCGTACATCCCACAGCAGGCCACCGCTCCGCGCGGCTACCCCGGCCCCCAGCCGCAGCAGCCCCGCCCGGCGGCACCCGCGGGTTACGAGGCGATGCGCCCCGCGGCTCCCCGGCCGGCCCCGGCTCCCTACCAGGACCCGTACAACAACCAGCAGTACCGCGGGTACTGAGCCGCACCCGCGGGCCGTCGGCGCCGGCTGGCACGATGGCCCCATGGGGAACGCACACCTGCACGCGATTCACGTCCATCCGGTCAAGGCGGTCCGGGGCCTCGCGCCCCGGGAGGCCGCCGTGGAGCCCTGGGGGCTGGCCGGAGACCGGCGCTGGCTGCTGGTCGACGACGCGGGAAAGGCCGTCACGCAGCGCCAGCAGCCGCGCCTCGCGCTGGCCGCCGCCGAACTCCTGCCGGACGGCGGCGTCCGGGTGTCCGCCCCCGGCAGGGAACCGCTGACGGTGCCCGTGCCCCGGCCGATCGGCACGGTGCCGGTGCAGATCTTCCGCGACAAGGTCGACGCGGTCCCGGCCGAGGACGAGGCGGCGCACGCCTGGTGGAGCGGCTACCTGGGCATCGGCGTGCGCCTGGCGTACCTCGACGCCCCGGCCACGCGCCGGCCGGTCGACCCGCGGTACGCCCGGCCCGGCGAGACGGTCTCCTTCGCCGACGGCTTCCCGCTGCTGCTCACCACGACGGCCTCGCTCGAAGCCCTCAACACCCTGATCGCGCAAGGGGACCACGCGGACGAGGGCCCGCTGCCGATGGACCGCTTCCGGCCCAACGTGGTCGTGGCGGGCACCGACGCCTGGGCCGAGGACCACTGGTCGCGCCTCGCCGTCGGAGAGGTGACCTTCCGCGTGGCCAAGCCGTGCGGCCGGTGCGTGGTGACCACCACCGACCAGGGCACGAGCGAGCGCGGCCGTGAGCCCCTGCACAGCCTGGGGCGGCACCGGCGACTGGAGGGGAAGCTGGTCTTCGGGCAGAACCTGGTCCCGCTGTCGCGGGGCACGATCCGGCTCGGGGACCCGGTCACGATCCTCGAATGACGCGGGCGCCGCCGTCGCGGGCCGGGTGGGAACCGGTCCGCCGGACCGGGCGTTTGCGTGAGGGGGGGACGTTCGCGCGAGGCCCCGGCGAGAGGTGATTTCGCTCTCTCTCCCCAGGTATCGCGCGTGGACGGCTCCGCCGGGGGGCTATCACAGAGCGGGAAGGGGGTGCGGGCGGTGCGAGCGATCAGCGGACTCTGGCGCTGGCGGCGCAACCCGCTGTGCCGCGCGACCGACCTGGCCGAGGCCTGGCTGGCGCTGGCCGCCCTGCTGCTCGTCCTGTCGGCCGCCCCGCTGGCCGGCGCCCTCGTCGGCGGCGCGGCGCAGGACGCCCTCCAGCGCTCCGTCCGCGAGCAGCACCAGGCGCGCCACCTGGTGACGGCCACCGTGGTCCGCAAGCTGGACCGCTCCCCGCTGGACGCCGACCCCGAGACGTCGACCGGCCGGGACCTGCGCGCGCGGGTCCTCGCCGACTGGACCGCCCCGGACGGCACCGCCCACCAGGGCCCGGTGCTGGCGGGCCTGAAGGACCCGCGGCAGGGCGACGAGTTCCGCATATGGACCGACCGGCACGGCCGGCTGGTGGCCCGCCCGCTGGACTCCGCCACGGCGTCGACGCACGCGGTCCTCGCCGGGTTCGGTGCGGCCCTGGTGACCGGCGGCCTCGTCGAGGGCGGCAGACGGCTGATCGTCTGGCGCATGGTCCGCCGCCGGTACGCCCGTTGGGACCAGGCATGGGACAAGGCGGGCCCGGACTGGGGCAGGACGGGCACCGGCAGCTGACGGCCTTCCGCCTCTGGTCAACCCAGCACCCGCGCGCACGCTACGGTGGTCCGGCCGAACCGTTCGGCACAACCCGCGTGCGAGCGAGCAGGAGGGGCGCGCCGGGTGTCGACGCCGCGCGCGACCGGCCCGCCGGGCCGGGCACCGCCGCGGTCCCGGCACCGCCCGGCCCGCCCCGAGGGCGAACGAGCCATCAGTACGACCGAGGTGGGGGCACAGCTACACCATGGCACAGGGCACGGTCCAGGTGACGCACACCGGCACGTCGCGGTGGCGGCGCCGCACGGGTGAGTACGCATCGCTCGCCGCCGCCCTGGAGGCCGCGGCCGACGGCGACGTCCTCACCGTCGCCCCCGGCACCTACCGGGAGAACCTCGTCGTGGAGCGGGCGGTGACCCTGCGCGGCCCGGAGAACGCGCCCGGCTCGGTGCGGATCGCCCCCGTGGACGGGGTGCCGCTGACCGTGCGCGCCTCGGCGGTGGTCCACGACCTGCACGTGGAGGGCCAGGACGCGGCCTCCCCGGCCGTGCTGGTGGAGGAGGGCACCCCGGAGCTGCGGGACGTGCGGGTGGTGACGCGGTCGGCGGCCGGGATCGAGGTGCGCGGCAGTAGTGCCCGGCCCACGGTCCGGCGCTGCGCGGTCGACAACCCGGCGGGCGTCGGCATCGCCGTACTGGACGGCGCGGGCGGGGTGTTCGAGGAGTGCGAGGTCGTCGCGGCCGGCCAGGCGGGCGTGGCGGTGCGCGGCGGCGCCCACCCCCGCCTGGAGCGCTGCAAGGTGCACCACGCGTCGGGTTCGGGCCTGTCGGCGACCGGGGAGAACTCGGCGCTGGAGGCGGTGGGCTGCGAGATCTACGAGGTGCGGGGCAGCGGCGTGCACATCACCGGCCGCGCCACCGCGCACCTCACCGACTGCGATGTGCACCGCACGACGGCCGACGGGGTCACGCTCGACACGGACGCGGTGCTCACGCTCGCCGACTGCCGTATCCACGACATCCCGGAGAACGCGATCGACCTGCGTTCCCGCTCGGTCCTCACGCTGACGCGCACGACGGTGCGGCAGTTCGGGCGCAACGGCCTGTCGGTGTGGGACCCGGGCACGCGCGTGGACGCCAACCAGTGCGAGATCTTCGACAGCACGGGCGACTACCCGGCGGTGTGGGTCAGCGACGGCGCCACCGCCGTCCTGGACTCCTGCCGGGTGCACGACGTGCCCGACGCCCTGTTCGTGCTCGACCGGGGCTCGCGGGCGGACGTCGTGGACAGTGATCTGTCGCAGGTGCGCAACACGGCCGTGTCGGTGAGCGACGGCGCCACCGCACAGCTCGACGACTGCCGGATCCGCGACGCGGCCACGGGCGCCTGGTTCCGCGACCACGGCAGCGGCGGCACGCTGAGCAACTGCACGCTGGACGGCACCCAGACGGGCGTGATCGTCACCAAGGGCGCCGACCCGACGGTGGAGCGCTGCACGGTCGACTCCCCGGCGGAGGCGGGCGTCTACGTCTCGGCCGGAGGCCGCGGCAGCTTCCTGAACTGCCGTGTGACGGGCAGCGGCGGCTACGGCTTCCACGTGATCGACGGCAGCCGCACGACGCTGCGCAAGTGCCGTACGGAGCGGTGCGCGCGCGGGGGCTACGAGTTCGCGGACGGCGGGGCGGACGCGGCGTCCGGGACGGGGCCCGTCGTCGAGGACTGCACCAGCGACGAGAGCGTGGGGCTGCGGGCGCCAGCGGCGGCGCCGGAGGCGGCCGTGCAGACGGTGAGCCACTCCGCCGGGCTGCTGGGCGCGATCCCGGGGCAGCGCACCGAGGCGGAGCCCTCCGCACCGGTCGCGGAGCCCGCGCCGCCGGCCCGAAGCTCCAAGGACGTCCTCGGCGAACTGGACGCGCTGGTGGGCCTGGAGAGCGTCAAGCGGGAGGTGCGCGCCCTCACCGACATGATCGAGGTGGGCCGGCGGCGGCAGCAGGCGGGCCTGAAGGCGGCGTCGGTCAAGCGGCACCTGGTCTTCACGGGCTCCCCCGGCACCGGCAAGACGACGGTCGCGCGGCTGTACGGCGAGATCCTCGCCTCCCTCGGGGTGCTGGAGAAGGGCCACCTGGTGGAGGTGTCCCGGGTCGACCTGGTGGGCGAGCACATCGGCTCGACCGCGATCCGCACGCAGGAGGCGTTCGAGAAGGCGCGCGGCGGTGTGCTGTTCATCGACGAGGCGTACGCGCTGTCCCCGGAGGACGCGGGCCGCGACTTCGGCAAGGAGGCCATCGACACGCTGGTGAAGCTGATGGAGGACCACCGGGACGCCGTCGTGGTGATCGTCGCCGGCTACACCGCGGAGATGGAGCGCTTCCTGTCGGTCAACCCCGGTGTGGCGTCCCGCTTCTCACGGACCATCACCTTCAGCGACTACGGCCCCGAGGACCTGCTGCGGATCGTGGAGCAGCAGGCCGAGGAGCACGAGTACCGGCTGGCGCCGGGCGCGGCGGAGGCGTTGCGGACGTACTTCACGCAGCTCCCGAAGGGCCCGGCGTTCGGCAACGGCCGCACCGCGCGGCAGACGTTCGAGGCGATGGTGGAGCGGCACGCGAGCCGGGTCGCCCAGCTCGCCGAGCCGAGCACGGACGACCTGACGCTGCTCTACGCCGAGGACCTCCCCGAGCTGCTCTGAGATCGGCTACGCGGCGGGCGGCTCGGGTGTGTCGCGGGGCGCGGGCACCCCGGGCCGCAGCCGGGCCAGCAGCAGGCGCCGTTCCTCGGCGAACACCGGGTCCGCCTGGTAGTCGGAGTGGCCGAGGATCGGCGCGGGCAGGGGGAGCAGGTCGGTGCGGCCGTAGGCGAGGGGGTCCCGCAGGGGCGGGTGGTCGACCTGGGGGCCGCGGTCGCCGGGCAGGCGCATCGGGCCGCCGATGGGGTCGGTGAGCCGGTACAGGTTGCGCCAGCAGTCGACCTCGCGGTGCAGGGCGCTGAGCGCGGCGGGTCCGAAGTGCGCCGGGAACCAGCGGCCGTAGAGGCGCTCCAGCGGGGAGCCGTAGGTGAGCAGGGCGACGCGCCTGCGGGCGGACGGCGCGAGCTGCCAGGCCGCGGCGGCGGCGAGGACGCTGCCCTGGGAGTGCCCGGAGATGACCAGCCGTCCGCCGGTGGCGCGGGTCCAGGTCGCCATCCGCCAGGTCAGGTCGGGCACGGCGCGCTCGGCGTAGCAGGGCGGGGCGAACGGGTGGGCGGCGCGGGGCCAGAAGGTGCCGACGTCCCACAGGATGCCGATGGTGCGGCGGGCGGCGGCGTCCTTGTAGGCGCGGCGGCCCCAGGTGACGAAGAGTATGAAGCCGAGGCCGATCAGCCAGGAGCCGAGGGCCTGGGCGGTCTCGGCGGCGCCGTGGACGAGGGGGGTGGCGCCCCGGGCGGCCTCCCCCGGTGTCCGGTCGGTGACGAGGGCGCCCACGAGGGCTCCGGCGCCGAGCAGCAGGGTGGCGCCGGAGGTGACGGCGACGACCCGGGGCCCCCGGTCGGTGAGGGAGGCCATGGCGCGGGTGGAGGCGATGCGGCGGGTGCGGGCCCGGTCCAGGGTCTCCTCCGGGTAGTCGCGGGCCACCGCGTCGCGCTCGGCGCGGGCGAGGGTCAAGGCCCGGTGGGCCAGCCAGCCGAAGAGCCCCAGCAGCACCACCAGCAGGGGCGGGATCACGGACGCCTGCCAGGTCAGCAGGACCGGAGGCCCGTCGAGCGACGCCCCCGTGCCGTCCAGCCAGTCGGAGACGCGCTGCGCGACGCCGCCGGACATCACCCCGCCGAGGGCGCAGGCCAGCATGGCGACGGCCGGTCCGCCCAGGCCCCGCAGCACCGCCCGCCGGTCGGGGTCGGTGCGGTGGAGGGTGTGGGCGACGACCGCCAGGACCACCACGAGCAGGCCCTGGACCAGGGTGATCCCCCCGAAGGCCGGGTCGCCCGGCAGCCGTCCGTCCGACTCCCAGCCGGGGCGGTCCCACCCCGCGTACAGCAGGGTGAGGGCGAGCAGGACGAGCGCGATGGCCGGCAGGCGCCGTACGTACCGCTCGTCGAGTTCCCGGTCGACGCGCTTCTCGCTGCGGCCCCTGCGGCACACCACCCATACGACGGCGACCGCGCAGGCCGCGAGGGCCGCCTCCAGGAGCAGACCGAGGGTGTCCAGGACGGCCGGGCCGCCGGGCATACGGTCCTGGCGGGCGGCGGCGCCGCCGACCGCCGCGGCGACGGTCAGCAGCCCGGCGGCGGTGTGCGCGGCACGCAGCCGGGCCACCAGCCGGCGCCCGTACCAGAACCCGGGGCGGCCGAGCGCGGTCGGCCCGGCGTCCTCGTCGGGTTCGGGGTCGCGGGCGATGGGCTGCTGTGACTCGTAGTCGCTCCAGGTGCGCCGGGAGAGGTACCACAGGAGGCCGGTCAGGGCGGTGGGGACGAGGGCGGCGAGGGCGAGCCTGCGGCCCGGGGCGCTCCACCAGCCGCCGTCCGAGACGGTGGGTGAGAGGAAACCGAGCCAGGAATGGCGGTCGGCGCACGCGTGCGTGCCCGCGCACTGCCAGGCGGTCAGGTCGAGGGCGACCTCGCACGCTGCGGCGACGAGCAGCACGGTCAGGGTGAGTCCGGTGAGCCGTACCAGCAGGCCGTACAGGCGCACGGTGCGGCGGCGGCCGTGGGCGCTGGGGCGCATCCAGTGGGCGAGGTTGACGACCATGAAGGGCAGCAGCAACAGCCACAGGGCCCGGGTGCCGTTGCCGGAGGTGAGGTTGCACCAGACGTAGGCCTCGGGCACCGGCCCGTCGCGGTGCGCGGCGCCGGGGCTGTGCTCCGCGTCGACGTCGTCGGCGCGTCGGAAGACGGCCGCGGTGTCGTCGCCGGTGATCCGTACCGTCCGCGGATCGCCCAGCATGTCCTGGGGCGTGGTGCCGCCCACGCCGTGGACCAGGAGTTCCAGGGCGGTCCCGGTCTCGCCCGCCCGTGCGGCGGGACCGTCGGATCCGCCGGTCGACACATGTTCCTGCGCACGTTCCACTGATTCGCACTTCCCCCGTGACACGCCGTCGGCTCCGCCCGTGCGGGCACAGGATCTCCACTTCCGGGGCGCCCCACACCTGCTGTCACGGAATCTCCCCGATCCGTGACGCGCCCGGGAGGAGCCATCGGTGGCATGTGCGCGACGAGCGGGCGGGTGGCCCCCTCCATGACGCGACATGCGAGGATGGGACGTCCGCGCACCGGTGCCCGGGGGAAATGTCCCGGTCGGGAAGGGTGCGCCGGGCGTGTCGGACGGCATTGAGGCGAAAGGACCGGAGCGTACGTGAGCGAGAATCAGAACCTCCTCGCGGAGCAGCGGCGATCCCTGATCCTCGACGAGGTCCGCCGCCGGGGCGGGGTCCGGGTCAACGAGCTGACGCGCAAGCTCGGCGTGTCGGACATGACGGTCCGCCGCGACCTCGACGCGCTCGCCCGCCAGGGCGTTCTGGAGAAGGTGCACGGCGGCGCGGTCCCGGTGGTCGAGGCGAGTACGCACGAGCCCGGCTTCGAGGCCAAGTCGGGGCTGGAGCTGACCGCCAAGGAGGACATCGCCCGGGCCGCGGCCAGACTGGTCGCACCGGGCGCGGCGATCGCCCTCTCCGGCGGCACGACGACCTACGCGCTGGCGCACCAGCTGCTGGACGTGCCCGACCTCACGGTGGTCACCAACTCGGTGCGGGTCGCCGACGTCTTCCACGCCGCCCAGCGCACCTCGGGCCCCCGGCAGGGCGCGGCCACGGTCGTGCTGACCGGGGGCGTGCGCACGCCGTCCGACTCGCTGGTGGGGCCGGTGGCCGACCAGGCGATCGCGGCGCTCCACTTCGATCTGCTGTTCCTCGGGGTGCACGGCATATCGGTGGAGGCCGGGCTGTCGACGCCGAACCTCGCGGAGGCCGAGACCAACCGGCGGCTGGTGCAGTCGGCGCGGCGGGTCGTGGTCGTCGCCGATCACACCAAGTGGGGCAAGGTGGGCCTGAGTTCGTTCGCCGCGCTGGAGCGGATCGACACGCTGGTGACCGACGCCGGTCTGCCGGACGAGGCGCGCGGGGTGGTCGCGGAGCATCTGCGGCGGCTGGTGGTGGCCGGGGAGCCGGAGCCCGACGAGGCCGCGGGCATCTGACAGGGCGCCAGCCGGGGTGGCGTCCTCATTCGCTCACCGCCGGTGCCGCGGGAGCCACCCCCGCGCGAGTTGCGGTCCCGCGGCGGCCGAAGCCCGCGGGCCGGGTCTCAGCAGGGCCAGGTGCCCGTCCGCAGGAACGTGTCGATCGCGGCCGTGTAGGGCGCGATGTCCAGGCCCTGACCGGCCAGCCAGGTGTCCGAGTAGTACTTGTCGAGATACCGGTCCCCTGGGTCGCACAGCAGGGTCACGACACTGCCCTGCCGCCCCTCGGACACCATCTCCGCGACGATCTTCAGCGCGCTCCACAGGCCCGTGCCCGTCGAGCCGCCCGCCTTGCGGCCGATGGCGCGCTCCAGGGCCCGGACGGCGGCGACGCTGGCCGCGTCGGGCACCTTCATCATGCGGTCGATCGCGCCGGGCACGAAGCTCGGTTCCATGCGGGGCCGCCCGATGCCCTCGATACGGGATCCGCAGTCGCACGTGACGTCCGGATCGCCGGTGGTCCAGCCGTCGAAGAAGCAGGAGTTCTCGGGGTCGGCCACGCAGACGCGGGTGTCGTACTGCATGTAGTGCACGTAGCGCGCGAGGGTCGCTGAGGTGCCGCCGGTGCCCGCCGTGGCGACGATCCAGGCCGGCTCGGGGAACCGCTCCATGCGCAGCTGGCGGAAGATGGACTCGGCGATGTTGTTGTTCCCGCGCCAGTCCGTGGCGCGTTCGGCGTAGGTGAACTGGTCCATGTAGTGGCCGCCGGTCTCGGCCGCGAGGCGGGCGGACTCCTCGTACATGGTGCGGGGATCGTCCACGAAGTGACAGCGGCCGGAGTGGAATTCGATGAGGCGGATCTTCTCGGCGCTCGTCGTGCGCGGCATGACGGCGATGAAGGGCACGCCGATCAGCTTCGCGAAGTACGCCTCGGAGACGGCCGTCGAGCCGCTGGAGGCCTCGATCACCGGTCTGTCCGGCCGGATCCAGCCATTGCACAGGCCGTACAGGAACAGGGAGCGGGCGAGCCGGTGCTTGAGGCTGCCGGTGGGGTGGGTCGACTCGTCCTTCAGATACAGGTCGATGCCCCAGCGCTCCGGCAGCGGGAACGGCAGCAGGTGCGTGTCGGCCGAGCGGTTGGCGTCGGCCTGGACCCTGCGGACGGCCTCTTTCAGCCACGCGCGGTAACCGGTGTCACTGTGGTCGACGTCGAGGGTCACGCCGGTCCGGGTCTGCTGGGGAGTGCTCACGAGGGGGCTCCTAACGCTGCGCGCCGACGACGGATCGCACGGCCGACACCCCGATCATAAGCACCCGGCGCACGCTTCTCACCTGCATAAACGCACCTTTGAGCCCCCCAAAGCGCCCCCTGGGGCAGAGCCGGTGCAAGGGGGCGCGCGTTGTCGGGGGCGCATCCGCGAGCGTGCTGCGGGCGCCCCCGGGCGAGGGGTCCGCATCCCCTGGTGCTCGACGCCGGGTGGGGGCAGACTGCACCGCGGGACCGAGGCCCGGTACGTGCCGGGCCGAGGCTCCCGGCAGGGCACGACGCAGCCGGTGCCGTCGTCGGAGGACAACAGCAGTCCTCGGACGGGGCACACTGGGTCAGGACACGAGCCCGTACCGGGCGCCGCGGGGAGCGCCGGTACACCGACACGCACAAGGGGGCGGGTGGCATGGCGGAGCCGGAGTTCAGGGCCACGGGCGTGCGGATCGGGAAGCGGCTGCGTTCACTCACCCGGGCCGGACAGGTCCGGATCAGCGGCGGCCGGCTCGAACTGCTGACCAGCTACGGCAGTGAGATCGACAGCGCCCCGGTGCAGGCCGTGCGGGCGTCCAGGCCCTGGTTCGGCACCGAGGACCGGGCGACGGCCGACCTGAACGGCAAGCGGTACCTGCTCACCCTGGGCGAGCGCGATCCAGCCCCGGGCGAGCCGGGGCCGCCGGCCGCGCGGCGCTTCATCGAGGCCGTGCGCCGGGCGGCGGGGCGTGACGACTGAGATGTCCGCGAGTTGCGCTCCCCCACCCCCTACGTCACTCTGGTCTCACGTCACTCTGGGTTTACCGGCGATAACGCTGCGAACCAGCCCGCCGGCCACGACAGCGGGCGGCAGCGTCACGAAGGCGCCCTGCTGGATCCGAACTCCGTGTTCTTCCGGACCTCACGTCGGGGAGTCGCAGCCGTGATCAGTTACCCAAGCAGGCACTGCACGGTGGAGCTCCAAGCCCTGCCGTCGCGGATCGGCCAGGTCCGCAGAATCGTATCTGCGCAATTGCGCTACTGGCATCTGGACGCCCTGATCGACCGGGCCTCGCTCGGCGTGACGGAGCTGTTGTCCAACGTCCACCGGCACGCCCAGCCCGACAAGACATGCACCGTGGAGATAGAGCTGCTGCTCGACCGGCTCACGGTCTCCGTGCGCGACGGCGATCCACGGATGCCCGTGGTCGACGACGCCGAGCCACTGGCGACCTGTGGTCGCGGGCTGGCGATGGTGGCCGCCATGAGCGAGAGCTGGGGCGTGCGGCCGGACGGCGAGTCGGGCAAGGTCGTGTGGTTCACCCTGCCGACGTCCGCTCCGGCGGTGGCGGCTGCGCCGACGCGCCGGCGGCGCGCGGCCCAGGAGAATCCCGCGCGCCGGTTCGCCGAGGTCGGGCACTCCGCCGAGGTGCTCCGGCCCGAACATGCTCCCGCCCGGTCCGCCGTTGCCGGTTGACCGGGCGGTGACCATCGTCCTCGCGGGGTCGCGCCACGCGGACCTTCACCCACCCACGCGCCGCCTGTGACGGCCCGTCGAGTCGTCGAGGTCGGCCGCGGGCGATGATCGCCGTGTCAGGCCCTGCCCCTGGTGTGGCCGAACTCCTCGTTCAGGACGGACAGGCGGCGCCAGTACTCCTCCTCGTCGATCTCGCCGGAGGCGAAGCGGTGGCCGAGCACCGCGATGGGTGAGTGCTCGGCCACCGCGAACCGGCGGCCGCGGCCCGCGGCGCGGCGCAGCAGTGTGACGCCGCCGCCGATCACCAGCGCCCAGATCACCGGGAAGAGCAGGATCCACGGGCCGGGCCCGCCGCCGCCGAAGTGCGCCAGGGTCTGCATGTCGTCCATCTCCTCGTTCGCGTGCCGGAATCCGTGTCGTCCCGAGCATCGCCCCGCCAGGGGCCCTCGGTCGTCGTACGGTCAGCGGCACTGCGCGTACCTCGCCCGGAGTACGTGCCCCCGTGCTGTAACTACTGGTATGTACACTGAGGGCATGAGCACCTCGGAACGGCTGATCGAGTCGACCCGCGAACTGCTGTGGGAGCGCGGCTACGTGGGCACGAGCCCCAAGGCGATCCTGGAGCGGTCGGGCGCCGGGCAGGGCAGCATGTACCACCACTTCAAGGGCAAGCCGGACCTCGCGCTCGCCGCGATCCGGCGGACCGCCGAGGAGATGCGCGCCACCGCCGCGAGCGTGCTCGACGGGCCGGGGACTCCGTACGAGCGCATCGAGGCGTATCTGCGGCGCGAGCGGGACGTACTGCGGGGCTGCCCGGTCGGCCGGCTGACCATGGACCCGGACGTGATCGCGAGCGCCGAGCTGCGCGCCCCGGTGGACGAGACGCTCGACTGGCTCCGCGGGCGGATCGCCGCGCTCGTCGAAGAGGGCCGGGGGCAGGGGCAGTTCGACCCCGCACTGGACGGCGGGGAGATCGCTGCCGCGATCGTCGCGACCGTCCAGGGCGGGTACGTGCTCGCCCGCGCCTCCGGCTCCCCCGCCGCGTTCGACGCGGGCGTGCGGGGGCTGCTCTCCCTGCTGGCGCCCCGCACCCCCTGAGGAGACCTCCGATGCACGCCCTGCAGTACGAGATCACCCTGCCCGCCGACTACGACATGGGCGTCATCCGCGACCGGGTGGCCCGCCGGGGGCATCTGCTCGACGACTGGGACGGGCTCGGCCTCAAGGCCTATCTCGTGCGCGAGCGCGGCCTGTGCGGCTCGCCGGTCAACGCCTACGCGCCGTTCTACCTGTGGAACACCGTGGAGGGCATGAACGCCTTCCTCTGGGGCGGCGGTTTCCAGGGTGTCGTCGACGACTTCGGGCGCCCGTCCGCACGGCAGTGGACGGGTCTGGCGTACGAGGAAGGAGCGGGCGGGCAGCCGAGGTTCGCAGTGAGGGGGAGGCAACAGCTCGCTTCCGAGGGGTTGTTGGCGGACGTCGCGCTGGACGCGTCCGGCCGGGCGCGGCGGTTGGCGACGGAGGACGGCGCACTGCTGGCCGCGGCCGCCGTCGACACGAGCCGCTGGGAGCTGGTGACGTTCTCCCTCTGGGAGCACGAGACGGCTGCTGCCGAGGGGGACCTCTTCGAGGTGCTGCACCTGTCGGCACCGGGCCGGGACCGGATACGCCGGGGGCGCCTGTGGTGAGCGCGGTCCGCACGGTGCCGGGGGCGTCCGCCCCCGGGGAGCTGGGCGTGCGCGACGCCCACGACCACCTGTTCTTCGGCAGTCCCCGGCTGCCCGGTCAGGAGCTGAACAGCGTGGCGGCCGGCCGGGCGGAGCTGACCGCGTTCCGCGGGCAGGGCGGCGGGGCCGTGGTGCAGTGGACGCCGTACGCGCTCGGGCGGCGGGCCGCGGATCTGCCGCCGCTGTCACGGGACCGGCGTGCAGGTGGTGGCGGCGACCGGGCCGCACCAGGCCGCGCACTACGACGAGGACACCCTCGCCCGGCTGCGCGGCCGGCTCGCCGGCCTCCTCGTCTCCGAACTCACCGACGGCATCGGCACGTCGGGGGTGCGGGCCGGGCTCGTGAAGGTCGCGGGCGGCTTCCACGTCCCTGGACGCGCCCGCCCGGTGGACGTCGGCGGCCGCAGCCGAGGCGCATCGCGCCACGGGGGCGCCGATCGCCGTGCACCTGGAGCTGGGCGCCGGTGCCCTCGACGTCCTGGACGTGCCGTGCGGGGAGTCGGGGGTGCCGTCGCACCGGGTGGTGCTCGGGCACCCGAACCGCTCCCCCGACCTCGTGACGCACCGGCAGGCCGCGGAGTCCGGCTGGCCTCTCGCGTTCGACGGCCCGTCCCTCGCGCGTCACGCCACGGACCGGCGGATGCCGGACGCCGTGCGGGCCCTGGCCGACGCCGGGTCCGGCGACCGGCTGCTGCTGGGCGCGGACACCGCCACGGCCGCCGCCCGCTCGGTGACGGCGGCCCCGGGATGCCCTGTCCGCCGCGCCGGGGTGCGGCCCCGCCTCGTCCGGGCCGTGGGCGAGGAGCCGGCGCGGCGGATCCTCACGGAGAACCCGGGCCGGGCCTTCGGGGCCGAGTGGCGGTGCTGAGCCGCCTCAGCCGGAGGCCTGGTCGTTGTCCTTCATCGCGCCCCAGCCGTGCCAGCGGTCGACCTCCACCCAGGCGCTGACCCGGGGCCGGGCCCGCTCCGGGTAGGGCTTGCCCGTGTAGTGGCGGGAGAGCAGGTCGATGTCGGTCAGGCCCTCGTCGTCGTACATCTCGGTGACGCGGCCGATGAGGGTGACGTGGGTGTACCAGTCGTCGCCGGCGAGGACGGTGAGGGTCACGCGCGGGTCGCGGCGCAGGTGCTTCAGGCGGACGCGGCCCGCGTCGAGGTTGATCAGCACCCGGCCGTCCTTCCACACGTACCAGGTGGCGGTCGAGACCGGGGCGCCGTCGGAGCGCAGGGTGGCCATGACGCACGGGTTGGGCCGGCTCAGCAGGGCCTCGGCCTCGGGCGGCAGCGGCGGCTTGGACATGGTGGAACCTCCTGGGTGTCGAGGGGTGTTCAGGCGGACGGGCCGTCGTCGAAGCTGGCGAAGTAGGCGGCGGCCATGTCCTCGTCTCCGTGGCCCCGGGCGGCGGCGCGCTCCATGCGGGCGGCGGCGGCCTCGGCCACGTCCAGGCGGACGCCGTGTTCGGCGCCGGCCCGGACGATCAGGTGGGCGTCCTTGGCGGCGGTGCTCACCGCGAACTGGGGCGGGGTGAGCCTGCCGGCGAGGACCAGGTCGGACTTGGCGCGCAGATAGCCCATGTCGAGCGGGCCGCCCGAGACGAGGTCGAAGAAGTCGCGCGGATCCACGTCGAGGGCCTTCGCCAGGGCGAGGGTCTCCCCCGCGGCGGCCGTGACGGCGAGGACCCAGCTGTTGGCGACCAGCTTCAGCCGGGTGGCGGCGCCCGTGGCGCCGTCCTCGCCGGTCCACACGGTGCGCACGCCGACGGCCTCGAAGACGGGCGTCACCCGGTCCCTGCCCTCGGCCGGCCCGGCGGCGAGCACGGTCAGCTTCCCGGCCTCGGCGGGCTGCCGGGTGCCCAGGACGGGGGCGTCGTAGAAGACCAGGTCGTGCTCGCGGGCGAAGGCGGCCAGCGCGGCGACGTCCTCGATGCCGGCGGTGCTGGACTGCACCCACGGGGTGCCGGGGCGCAGGGCGGGGGCGGCCTCGCGCACGGTGTCCAGGGCGGCGGGACCGTCGTGGAGCATGGTCAGGACGACGTCGGCGCCCCGGACCGCCTCGGCGGGCGTGCCGGCGATGTGGACGCCCTCGGCGGCCAGGGGTTCGGCCTTGGCGCGGGTGCGGTTCCAGGCCCGGACGGTGTGCCCGGCGCGGGCGAGGTTGCGGGCCATCGCGGCGCCCATGATGCCGGTGCCCAGAACGCTCACGGTGAGCTGGTCGGTCATTGCGTCCACTTCCTCGGTGGTGCGGTGCGGGCCTGCTGTCTGCCCACCAGCCTGCCCGCTCGGCGGCTCGCCTTCCCGGAAGCGACCGGGTCAAGCCTGATACCAGTGGGGTCAGGTTCCGGTTCGGCCGTGAGTGCCCGGCGGACGGGTGACTCCGGGTCAGTGGCGGTCCGTCAGGGCTCCCAGCGGATCGTCGAGGACCGGCTGCCAGGCCAGTTCGGCCGCGCCGACCAGGCTGTTGTGGTCGAGGGTGCACGCCAGGATGGGGACGCCGCCGCTCTGGCCCCACAGGCTGCGGTCGGCGACGACCGCGCGCAGGCGGCCCGGGTCCGCCTCCAGGAGCGTGCGGTGCAGGCCGCCGAGGATGATCCGGTCCGGGTTGAGGATGTTGACCAGGCCGGCCAGTCCGAGGCCGAGCCGGTCGATGAGGGCCTCGGTGGCGGTGCGCACGCCCGGGTCGTCGTAGTGGTGGCGCACGAGGTCGATGGACTGCTGGAGCAGGGACACCTCGGGGCCGGGCTCGCGTCCGGCCTCGGTGAGGAAGGCCAGCGGGTCGGTCTCCACGTCGAGGCAGCCGCGGCTGCCGCAGTGGCAGGGGCGGCCCTCGGGGTGCACGGTGAGGTGGCCGACTTCCAGGGCGAGGCCCGAACTGCCCCGGTGCAGGCGGCCGTCGAGGACGAGCGCGCCGCCGACACCCCGGTGGCCGGTGGCCACGCACAGCAGGTCGCGGGAACCGCGTCCGGCGCCGTGCCGGTGCTCGGCGAGCGCGGCGAGGTTGACGTCGTTGGCGGCGAAGGCGGGTCCCTCGATGCCGGCCGCGCGCACCTGCTCGGCGAAGATGTCCCGCACGGGTGCGCCCGCGGGCCAGGCCAGGTGCAGCGGGTTGAGGGCCAGGCCCTCGGGTTCGGCGACGGCGGACGGTACGGCCAGGCCCGCGCCGACGCATCTGCGCCCGGTCTCGCGCAGCAGCTCGGCACCGGCCGTGACGACGGAGGCGAGGACCTTCGCCGGGTCGGCGTCGACCGTCTCGCACCCGGGCGCGGTGGCGACGATCCGGCCGCCCAGCCCGACCAGCGCCGCCCGGAACCCGTCGGTGTGGACCTGCGCGGCGAGGGCGACGGGCCCGTCCTCGGCGACGGCGAGCCGGTGCGAGGGCCGGCCCTGCGAGCCGGCCGCCGCGCCGGGCCGGGCGTCGACCCGGATCAGCCCCAGCGCCTCCAGCTCGGCGGCGACCGCGCCGGCCGTCGCCCGGGTCACACCCAGCTCGGCGGTGAGCACGGCCCGGGTCGGGGCGCGTCCGGTGTGCACGAGCTCCAGCGCGGGTCCGAGGGCCGTGCGCCCCCGGTCCAGCCGTGTCCTCGACGTGCTCCCGTCCCCCGGCCGGGGGTCCGCCTTCCCGCTCATGAGGGCGAGTCTGTCATGATCCGCCGGAGCGGCGTCCTACCGGCCGCTGACCCGGAGCGTGATGTTGAGCCGTCCGGTCAGGCCGAGCCCGGGCGGTGCCGTGCCCGCGTGCACCCGGGGCACCCCGTGGTGGGCGAGCCGGGAGGGGCCGCCGAAGACGAACAGGTCGCCGCTGCGCAGCTCGACGTCGGTCCAGGGCCGGGTGCGGGTCTCGGTGTTGCCGAAGCGGAAGACGCAGGTGTCGCCGAGGCTCAGTGACACCACCGGCGCGTCCGACTGCTCGTCGCTGTCGCGGTGCATGCCCATGCGGGCGTCGGCGCCGTAGAAGTTGATCAGCGCGATGTCGTAGGCGGGCGCCGGGCCCCCGAGGGTGTCACGGACGGCCCGGCGGCCCAGGTCGCCCAGCCAGTGCGGGAAGGGCTTGACCGGGGCGCCGTCCCCGTCGGTGACCGTGCGGGCGTAGCCGTAGGGGTACCAGTGCCAGCCCAGGCACACCTGCCGGGCGGTCATGGTGCCGCCGCCGGGGGTGCGGACCGTGCGCAGTCCGGCGGGCGGCCGGGCCCACTCGCGACACGCGCCGAGCAGGGCCCGCTGCTCCTCGGCGCCCAGCCAGTCCGGCACGTGCACCGCGCCGGGCGCGACCTCGGCACGGGCCCTGGGGAACAGCTCGCCGTCCATGCCCTCCATCCTGCCCGACCGGGACTGAGCTGCGGCTCGGCTAGCCTGGACGCACGATGAACGACCGTATGACGACCCCGTGGGGCGCGCTCGCGCTGACCCGTTTCCCCGAGGACCCGCGCGAGACGCTGCGCGCCTGGGACGCCTCCGACGAGTACCTGCTGCGGCATCTGGCCGCGGAGGACGTCCCGCTGTCGGGCACGGTCGTGGTGGTCGGGGACCGCTGGGGCGCGCTGGTCACGGCGCTCGCGGAGCACCGGCCGGTGCAGATCACCGACTCGTACCTGACGCAGGAGGCGACGCGCGCGAACCTGGCGCGGGCCGGGGCCGAACCGGGCGGGGTACGGCTGCTCACCACCCAGGACCCGCCCCCGGAGCGGATCGACGTGCTGCTGGTGCGGGTGCCGAAGAGCCTGGCGCTGCTGGAGGACCAGTTGCTGCGGCTGGCGCCCGCGGTGCACGCCGGGACGGTGGTCGTGGGCACGGGGATGGTGAAGGAGATCCACACCTCGACGCTCCGGTTGTTCGAGCGGATCCTCGGCCCGACCCGCACCTCCCTGGCCGAGAAGAAGGCCCGGCTGATCCTCTGCACGCCGGATCCGGCACGGGAGCGGCCGGCCCGTCCGTGGCCGTACGTCTACACGCTGCCGGACGGGATCGGCAGCGTCTCCGGGCGCACGGTGGTCAATCACGCGGGGGTCTTCTGCGCGGACCGGCTCGACATCGGCACCCGGTTCTTCCTGCGGCACCTGCCACAGGGCCGGGGCGGCCGGGTGGTGGACCTCGGGTGCGGCAACGGGGTCGTGGGGACGGCGGTGGCGCTGGCCGACCCGGACGCCGACGTGCTGTTCGTCGACGAGTCGTTCCAGGCCGTGGCGTCGGCAGAGGCCACGTACCGGGTGAACGGCCTGTCCGGGCATGCCGAGTTCCGGGTGGGCGACGGGCTGGACGGGGTGCCGCCGGACAGTGTCGACCTGGTCCTCAACAACCCGCCCTTCCACTCCCACCAGGCGACGACGGACGCCACGGCCTGGCGGATGTTCAGCGGGGCGCGGCGCGCGCTGCGGCCCGGCGGGGAGCTGTGGGTGATCGGCAACCGGCACCTGGGCTACCACGTCAAGCTGCGGAAGCTGTTCGGCAACAGCCGGGTCGTAGCGAGCGACCCGAAGTTCGTGGTGCTGAAGGCCGTCAAGCGGTAGGCGCGCCGAGTGTCCCGAGGGTCCGGGCCACGGTCCGGGTCATCGCCTCCCGGGCGGCCGTGAGGTAGCCGCGCGGGTCGACCGCTTCCGGGCGGTCGGTGAGGAACTCCCGGACCGCGCCGGTCAGCGCGATGTTCAGGGCCGTGCCGATGTTGACCTTGGTGATGCCGCCCGCGACCGCGGCGGTGAGTTCGCCGTCCGGGACGCCGGAGGAGCCGTGCAGGACCAGCGGGACGTCCAGGGCGGCCGACAGGCGCTTGAGGAGTGCGTGGTCGAGGGCCGCCGTGCGGGTGGTCATGGCGTGGGCGCTGCCGACGGCGACGGCCAGGGCGTCCACGCCCGAGTCGGCGACGAAGGCGCGGGCCTCCTCGGGGTCGGTGCGGGCGCCCGGGGCGTGGGCGTCCAGCGGGGGTCTGCCGTTCTTGCCGCCGATCTGGCCCAACTCGGCCTCGATCCAGAGGCCTTGGGAGTGGGCCCAGTCGACCGCCGCCCGGGTCGCGGCGAGGTTCTCCTCGTAGGGCAGCCGGGCCGCGTCGTACATCACGGAGCTGAAGCCGGCGTCCACGGCCTGGTGCAGCAGGGCGTCGCTCTGCACGTGGTCGAGGTGGAGGGCGACGGGTACGGCGGCCTGTTCGGCGGCCGCGGCGGCGGCGCGGGCGAGCGGCAGCAACTGTCCGCCGCGGAACCGGACCGCGTTCTCGCTGACCTGGAGGACGACGGGGGCCCGCGCGGACTCGGCGCCCGCGACGACGGCCTCGACGTGCTCGAGGGTGATGATGTTGAACGAGGCGACGGCGCGGCGGGCGGCGGCGGCGCGGCCGACGAGTTCGCCGGTGGTGGCAAGGGGCACGGGGTCTCCAGGGTCAGGGCGCGAGGATCACCGAGCGGGTGAGGTGGCGCGGGCGGTCGGGGTCCAGTCCGCGGGACGCGGCGACGGCGACCGCGAGGCGCTGGGCCCGGACCAGTTCGGCGAGCGGGTCCAGGTCGCCTGCGATCCACAGCGCCCCGGTGGCGCCCACCTGTTCGGCGAGCCCGTCCGGCGCGTCGCCGAGCATCCAGGTGACGGTGCCGGTGGTGCTGACGCTGATCGGGCCGTGCCGGTACTCCATCGCCGGGTACGCCTCCGCCCAGGCCAGGGCGGCCTCGCGCATCTTCAGCGCGGCCTCGTTCGCCAGGCCGACGGTCCAGCCGCGTCCGAGGAAGGTGAACTGCCCGCGGCCCACCGTCCCTTCGGGCAGGGGCTCGGCCAGGGCGGTTCGCGCGTCGGTGACCGCGGCGTGGGGGTGGAGGCCGAGGTGGGCGCGCAGGAGGGTGAGGGCGGTGGTGGCGAACCGGGTCTGGACGACGGACCGTTCGTCCGCGTAGGCGAGGACGGCGAGGTCGTCGGCGGCCGTCCGGACGGGGGTGTCCGGGTCGGCGGTGATCGCGGTGGTGCGGATGCGGCCCTTCAGCCGGCCGAGCAGGTCGAGGACCTCGGTCGTGGTGCCCGAGCGGGTGAGGGCGACGACCCGGTCGTAGGGACGGCCGTCCGGGAACTCGGAGGCGGCGAACGCGTCGGTCTCGCCCTGGCCCGCGCCCTCGCGCAGGGCGGCGGCCGCCTGCGCCATGAAGTACGAGGTGCCGCAGCCGACGAGCGCCACCCGCTCGCCCGGGGCCGGCAGCGCCCCCGCGTGATCCGCCGCCTCCGAGGCGGCCCGGGTCCAGCACTCGGGCTGACTGGTCAGTTCGTCCTCGACATGCGTCATGCCGCACCCTCCGCGGTGATCTCAACCCGGTGCTGATCGTTGTTGCAAGATATCGCCAGCTTTCGAGCATCATCAAGCATGCGGGCGCATCGGCTGAGTTAAGGTCGCCCGGAGATCGAGAGGTGGAGGTGCGGATGTCGCGTGACGCCCGCTGGAAGGCGCTGCTGGAACTGCTCGTGGAGCGCGGCCGGCTGGACGTCGAGGACGCGGCCCGGGAGCTGGGGGTGTCGGCGGCGACGATCCGCCGTGACTTCGACGGGCTGGCCGAGCAGCAGATGCTGGTGCGCACGCGGGGCGGCGCGGTCGTGCACGGCGTGTCCTACGAGCTGCCGCTGCGCTACAAGACGGCCCGGCGCGCCTGCGAGAAGCAGCGGATCGCCAAGGCCGTCGCGGATCTGGTCGCGCCCGGGGAGGCGGTCGGGCTGACCGGCGGCACGACCACCACGGAGGTGGCCCGGGCCCTGGCCGTGCGCGGGGACCTGGCGTCCGGCTCGCCGGCGCTGACCGTGGTGACGAACGCGCTGAACATCGCCTGCGAGCTGGCCGTGCGTCCCCAGTTCAAGATCGTGCTGACCGGCGGTGTCGCGCGGGCGCAGTCGTACGAGCTGGTGGGGCCGCTCGCGGACGGGGTGCTCGGGCAGGTCACGGTCGACGTGGCGGTGCTCGGCGTCGTCGCCTTCGACGTCACGCACGGTGCCGCGGCGCACGACGAGGCGGAGGCCGCGATCAACCGGTTGCTGTGCGAACGGGCCGAGCGGGTGGTCGTGGCGGCCGACTCCAGCAAGCTGGGGCAGCGGGCGTTCGCCCGGATCTGCGCGGCGGAGGCGGTGGACACGCTGGTCACGGACACGGCGGCCGCCCCGGAGACGGTACGGGGATTCGAGGAGGCCGGGCTGCGGGTGCTCACGGTGTGACCGCGGGTCGCGGCGGGTCGTTCGCCGTGCTCACGGAGTGAGCGGGCCCGGCGGGTCGTTCGCCGTGCTGACGGTGCGACCGCGGGGCCCGGCGGGCCGTCGGCGGGTGCCCACACTGCGACCGCGGGGCCCGGCGGGCCATCCGCCGGCCCCACGGGATGTCCGCGTCCCCCAGCAGGCCGACACCGGTCCCCACCGAGTGACCACGACCCCGGGGGCCGTCCCCCGGTCCCCACGGCGCGACGGCGGTGCCGGGCCGGCCGTCCTACGCTGGGGCTGAGGCGCGTACCGGGGCAGGGAGGCTGTCATGGGCGGAACGGCACAGGACCGGGGCGGGCCGGGCGGGCGGCGGTACGTGCCGATCGCGGAGCACGGGCTGATCGGCGATCTGCGCAGCGTGGCCCTGGTGGGGACCGACGGCACGATCGACTGGTACTGCTGCCCCTCCTTCGACGCTCCGAGCGTCTTCGCCGCGATCCTGGACGCCGAGCGCGGCGGCTGCTTCGAGCTGGCGGCGGCCGTGCCGGCCCGGACCAAGCAGTTCTACTTCCCCGACACGAACGTGCTGATCACCCGGTTCTTCACCGAGGACGGCGTCGGCGAGGTGCAGGACTTCATGCCGGTCGGCGGCGGGCGGGCCGAGGCCGAGCGGCACCGGCTGATCCGACGGGTGGTGTGCGTGCGCGGCTCGATCCCGTTCCGTACGCGTGTGGCGCCGCGGTTCGACTACGGCACCCGGCCGCACACCGTACGGCTGACCGGCGAGGCGGCCGTCTTCCAGGCCGGGCGGCTGTCGCTCGCGCTGACCGCGACCGTGCCGCTGGAGGCCGACGGGCCGGACGTGCGCGGGGACTTCAAGCTCTCCGAGGGCGAGTCGGCGGTGTTCGCGCTGGACAAGGTCGGCGGCGACGTGACGCCCCGCCGGTGCGCGCACACGGAGGCCGAGGAGCAGTTCACTGCGACCGTGGCCTACTGGCGGCGCTGGCTGTCGGCGTCCCGGTACAAGGGCCGCTGGCGGGAGATGGTGCACCGCTCGGCGCTGACCCTGAAGCTGCTCACCTACGCGCCGACCGGGGCGATCGTCGCCGCGCCCACGACGAGTCTGCCGGAGCGGCTCGGCGGCGAACGCAACTGGGACTACCGCTACGTGTGGGTGCGGGACGCGGCCTTCTGTGTCTACGCCCTGCTCAGGCTGGGCTTCACCGGGGAGGCCGAGGCGTTCATGCGGTTCGTGTCCCGGCACATCAGCCCCGGGGACGGCACGCACTCCGGTCCGCTGCAGATCATGTACGGCATCGACGGGCGCACGGAACTGCCCGAGCGGGAGCTGGACCACCTGGAGGGCCACCACGGTTCGGCGCCGGTCCGGGTCGGCAACGCGGCGGCCGACCAGCTGCAGCTCGACATCTACGGCGCGCTGATCGACTCGATCTACCTCTACGACAAGTGGGCCCAGCCCGTCTCCAGCGACCAGTGGGACGACGTGTGCGCCCTGGTGGACTGGGTGTGCACGCACTGGGACCAGCCCGACGAGGGCATCTGGGAGACCCGGGGTGGCCGCAGGAACTTCCTGTACTCACGGCTGATGTGCTGGGTGGCGATCGAGCGGGCCATCCGGATGGCCAACCGGCGCGGGCTGCCCGCCGACCTGCCCCGCTGGCGGGAGTGCCGCGACACGATCTACCGGCGGATCATGAGCCGGGGGTGGTCCGAGCGGCGCCGGGCCTTCGTGCAGCACGAGGACGGTGACGTGCTGGACGCGGCCGTGCTGATGATGCCGCTGACGAAGTTCATCGCCCCGACCGACCCGAAGTGGCTGTCGACGCTGGACGCCCTGACCGAGGAGCTGGTGTCCGACTCGCTCGTCTACCGCTACGACCCGCGCTCCAGCCCCGACGGACTGCGCGGCGACGAGGGGACGTTCTCCATCTGCTCGTTCTGGTACGTCGAGGCGTTGGTGCACGCCGGCCGGATCGACGAGGCGCGTCTCGCCTTCGAGAAGATGCTGACCTACGCCAACCATCTCGGCCTGTACGCCGAGGAGATCAGCCACACCGGGGAGCAGCAGGGCAACTTCCCGCAGGCCTTCACGCACCTCGCGCTCATCAGCGCGGCCTTCAACCTGGACCGGGCCCTCGGGTGAGGCTCAGTGTCCGTGGCCGTCGTCCGTGTGCCCCTCGGGGGTAGCGGGGCCCCCGGCTGGGGCTCCCCCGGCCCGGACGGTGAACGCCGCCGTGTGGACCTCGCCGTCGTGCCGGAAGTCGAGGAACAGGCGGTAGGAGCCGGCGCTGGGGGCCGTGGCCGTGAACGAGATGTCCGGGCCGGGCCGGGTCTTGCCGTCGCCGGGTTCGCCGTTCGGATGGACGTGCAGGTACGCGAGGTCTCCGGAGCGCAGGGCGACCAGGTGGCCGTAGGCACCGAGGTAGGGCTGGAGGTCGGTGACGGGCTTGCCGTCGCGGGAGACCTTCAGTCTCAGGTCGCTCGCCCTGCCGGGGCGCAGGGCGCCGGCCAGTTCGACCTCGTAGCCGTTGGTCCCGGCGGTGGTGCTCGGTGCGGGCAGTTCCTGCGGCCGGTACGGGCCGGAGGCGGCGAGGTCCGCGCCGAGGGTGAGGTTCTTCGCGTCCTTCTTCGCCGGGGTGAAGTCGGCGAAGACGCGGTAGCCACCCGCTCGGGGCAGGTCGACGGGGGTGCTCCAGGTGCCGTCGGCGGCACGGGTGGGGTGCAGGTGACGGTAGGTGGTCAGGTCGCGTGAGGCGACGATGAGGTGGAGTTCCTTGTCGTGTTCGCGCTGGTAGGCGGTGACCGCGCGGCCACCGCTGTCCCGGACGGTGAAGCGCAGGTCGGCTCGCTGCCCGGCGGTGACACTCGGGGTCTTCAGGTCGAGGGTGTAGCCGTCCTCGGAGATCTGCAGCCCGCCGGCCGGGGGCGCGCCGTGCCCCGCGTGCCCGTCGCCTTCCGCGGACGGGGACGAGGGCCGGGCGTGCGCGTCCTCGTGCTTCGGCGGGTCGTCGGCGACTACGGGGCCGACGCCCTGGCCGACGCCGTAGGCCGTGCCGAACGTGGCGGCCAGGGCGGCGGCGAAGGTGGTGATCTTCAGTCCGGTGTTCATGGCCTTCGGCTCCTTCGGGTACCGGGCCTCCCGCTCGGACGCGGGGCCTTCACGCAGTTCACAATACCCCCGGGGGGTACCAAGTCAAGTCGTTCTCCCGCTTGCATCCTATACCCCTAGGGGGTATATCTGAAGTCGGTGCGGGAATACCCCCGCCCCGTATTCACCGATCCCCCGGGAGGCTCCCATGCCCGCCACCACCTACGCCGTGTCCGGAATGTCCTGCGGCCACTGCGAGGCCACGCTCACCAAGGTCATCGGCGAGCTGGACGGCGTCAGCGGCGTCGAGGTCGATCTCGGCACCGGCCGCGTGACCGTCACCAGCGCCGCCGAGCCCGACGACGCCGCGATCGCGGAGGTCGTCGACGAGGCCGGCTACGAGCTCACCGGGAGGGCCTGAGCCATGAGTACGGGCACGACGACCGGCACCGAGGTGGAACTCGCCATCGGCGGCATGACCTGCGCCTCCTGCGCGGCGCGCATCGAGAGGAAGCTCAACCGCATGGAGGGGGTGAGCGCCACCGTCAACTACGCCACCGAGAAGGCGAAGGTCAGCTACTCCGGTGAGGTGTCCGTCGGCGATCTGATCGCCACGGTCGAGGCGACCGGGTACACCGCGCAGCAACCCGCGCCCGAGGAGCCGCCCGGCGAACCGGCCGCCGGGACCGACGAACTCCGGCCGCTGCGCGAGCGGTTGGTCACGGCCGTGGTCCTGGCGGTGCCCGTCGTGGCCATGGCCATGATTCCGGCCCTGCAGTTCGAGTACTGGCAGTGGCTGTCGCTCACACTGGCCGCGCCCGTCGTGACGTACGCGGCGTGGCCCTTCCACAAGGCGGCCTTCGTCAACGCCCGGCACGGCGCGGCCACCATGGACACCCTGATCTCGGTCGGCACGTCGGCCGCTTTCCTGTGGTCGCTGTGGGCCCTGTTCTTCGGCACCGCGGGCGCACCGGGCATGACGCACCCCTTCGAGCTGACCGTCGAGCGCACGGACGGCGCCGGGAACATCTATCTGGAGGCCGCCGCGGGCGTGACCGCCTTCCTCCTGGCCGGGCGGTACTTCGAGGCCCGCGCGAAGCGCAAGGCGGGCGCGGCGCTGCGGGCGCTGCTGGAGCTGGGCGCGAAGGACGTCACCGTCCTGCGGGACGACGGCCGTGAACAGACCGTCGCGGTGGGCGAGTTGCGGGTCGGCGACCGGTTCCTGGTCCGGCCCGGGGAGAAGATCGCCACCGACGGGACGGTGGTCGAGGGGTCCTCGGCCGTGGACGCGTCCATGCTCACCGGCGAGTCCGTGCCGGTGGAGGTGGGCACCGGGGACCCGGTCACGGGTGCCACGATCAACGTCGGCGGCCGGCTCGTCGTGCGCGCGACGCGCGTCGGGGCCGACACCCAACTGGCCCGGATGGCCCGGCTGGTGGAGGACGCACAGAACGGCAAGGCCGCCGCGCAGCGCCTCGCGGACCGGATCTCGGCCGTGTTCGTGCCGGTCGTGATCGCCCTGGCGCTGGGCACGCTGGGCTTCTGGCTCGGCAACGGCGCCGGGCTCACGGCCGCCTTCACCGCCGCGGTCGCCGTCCTCGTCATCGCCTGCCCGTGCGCCCTGGGCCTGGCCACCCCGACCGCGCTGATGGTCGGCACCGGGCGGGGCGCCCAGCTCGGCATCCTGATCAAGGGCCCGGAGGTGCTGGAGTCCACCCGCCGCGTCGACACCGTCGTCCTCGACAAGACCGGCACCGTCACCACCGGCCGGATGACCCTGCTGGCCGTGCACACCGCCGACGGCACCGACGCGGCCGAGGTGCTGCGGCTGGCCGGGGCGCTGGAGCACTCCTCCGAGCACCCGATCGCCCGGGCCGTCGCCGACGGGGCGCTGCAGAAGCTGGGCACCCTGCCCGTGCCCGAGGACTTCGCGAACCTCCCCGGACTGGGCGTCCAGGGCGTCGTCGACGGCCACGCGGTGCTGGTCGGGCGGGAGCGGCTGCTGGCCGAATGGGCGATGGAGCTGCCCGGAGGACTGGCGCGGGCCCGGGCGGCGGCCGAGGACGCCGGGCGCACCGCCGTCGCGGTCGCCTGGGACGGCGAGGCGCGGGCGGTGCTGGAGGTCGCCGACGCGGTGAAGGAGACGAGTGCGGAGGCGGTGCGGCGGCTGCGTGCGCTGGGGCTCACGCCCCTGCTGCTGACCGGCGACAACAGGGCCGTCGCCGAGTCGGTCGCCCGCGAGGTGGGCATCGGTGAGGTCATCGCCGAGGTGCTGCCGCAGGACAAGGTCGAGGTCGTCAGGCGGCTGCAGGCCGAGGGCCGTTCGGTCGCCATGGTCGGTGACGGGGTCAACGACGCGGCGGCCCTCGCCCAGGCCGACCTCGGGCTCGCCCTGGGCACCGGCACGGACGCCGCGATCGAGGCCGGCGACCTGACCCTCGTCCGGGGCGACCTGCGGGCCGCCGCTGACGCCATCCGGCTCGCCCGCCGCACCCTCGGCACCATCCGCTCGAACCTGTTCTGGGCCTTCGCCTACAACGTGGCCGCCCTGCCCCTGGCCGCGGCCGGCCTGCTCACCCCGATGATCGCCGGGGCGGCGATGGCCTTCTCCTCGGTCTTCGTGGTCGGCAATTCCCTGCGGCTGCGCACCTTCCGCGCCGCGAGCTGACGCGGAGGCCGGTCAACGGGCGGTGCCACACCAGCGTGTAGCGCCAGAACAGACGGCGGCGCAGGCGCGCGCCGGGCAGGACGGCGCGCGCCTCGCGGGCGATCTCGGGGAAGGTCATGTCCGCCGGCCGGGTGGGAGCGGACAGCGCGACGGGGCGCGGTGCCCGGCGGCCCCGGTTCCGCAGCAGCGCCATGACGACGTTGAGCGGCACCGACGCGAAACCCAGCAGGTGGTCGACCGGGGTCCGCGCCCTGTGCAGACCGACGACCACCAGGGTGCCGCCGGGGGCCAGGCGGTCCCGGAAGGCTTCCAGGGCTTCGGTGAACGGCAGATGGTGGAGCGCGGCGACGCAGGTGATGACGTCGAAGGACCGGTCGGGAAGCCCGGCCGGCGCGTCCGCCACCGTGTACGTCACCGGGGCCGCCGCGCACGTCAGTTGGCGTGCCCGGGCCGTGATCGCCGGGTCGGCGTCGATCCCGTGTACGCGCCCGGCCCGGGCGGCCAGCAGCCGGACGAGGTCGCCGCTGCCGCACCCCACGTCCAGGGCGCTGTCCACCCGCGCGGGGAGGTGCCGCAGGATCCAGGAATGGAAGCGGGCGTTGTGGTCCCAGGGGCGGGCTGCGTGGAATCGGTCGAGGGCGCGCAGGACCCGGTGAGGCGGGAAGGTCATGCCCCCGGTTCGGCACAGGGGCGCGATCGGCCGCCGTGCCGGTCCAGCAGGGAGCGGTGGATCTCCCCCGCGCGGATCGCCGTCGTCGACAGCAGGGTCGAGGTCAGGCCGTGGGTGTGTTCCGTGCCGCCCTGGAGGTAGATGCCGGCCGTCACGTCCGGGGCGGTCTCGGCGCGGTGGTCGCGTCGGACGCGGATGGCGTCCTCGTCGTCGCGCAGGCAGACCTTCGCCGCCTCACCGAGCAGCGTGGTGAGGTCCCGGGGGCGGTAGCCGGTCGCGTGCACGAGCACGTCGGCCTCCAGCACCCGCTGCTCCCCGGTCGGCAGGAACTCCACCACGACGTCCAGGGAGCCGTCGTCACGCGTGCGGACGTCCCGGATGCGGGAGACGTTGAGGAACCGCAGCCGCTCCCGGCCGGTGACCTTCTCCTGGTAGGAGGTCGCGTACAGGGCCTCGATGAGGTCCATGTCGACGACGGAGTAGTTGGTGGAGCGGTGGTAGTCGAAGAGGGACTGTTTGACCTCGGAGGGTGCGCCGAAGTACACGTCCACCGCCTGCGGGTCGAAGATGCGGTTGGCGAACGGGCTGTCGTCGGCCGGGGTGTAGCCGTACTTGGCGAAGACCGAGCAGACCTCGGCCTCGGGGAAGGAGCGGTGCAGGTAGTCGACCGTCTCGGCGGCGCTCTGGCCCGCGCCCAGGACGACGGCGCGGCGCACCGGCGTGCGGCGGCCCCGCAGTTCGGCAACCCGGGGCATCAACTGGCTGTTGTGCCAGACCCGTTCGGACAGCTCGACCCCGGGCGGCACGTGCGGCTCCAGGCCGACGGCGACGCTGAGGTCGCCGGCGCGGTACCTCACGCCGGAGTGGCCGCAGACCACGTCGAAGCCGGTCACGGTGCCCGACGCGTCGCGCACCGGGTCGACGGCGGTCACCTCGCGGTCGTAGGCCACCAGATGCCGCACGCGGGCGGCGGCCCACTCGAAGTACTCGTGGAACTCCACCCGCAGTGGGAAGAGCGTCTTCTGGTTCAGGAAGTCGATGAGCCGGCCGCGTTCGCGCAGGAAGCACAGGAAGCTGTAGTCGCTGGCCGGATCGCGCAGGGTGACGAGGTCCTTGAGGAACGACACCTGCATCGTGGCGTCGTCGATGAGCATGCCCCGGTGCCAGCCGAAGCCCGGCTGGCGTTCCAGGAAGAGGGCGTTGAGCCGGCGCTCCGGCGGGACTCCCGCGTTGTGTTCCTCGATCGCTATGGCCAGGGCGAGATTTGACGGCCCGAAGCCTACTCCGAGGACGTCGTAGGTGGTGTCCGTGGTGTCCGATCCCGTGAGCGGTGAGTTCACCGTGGCATCGCCTCCCTCAGGCAGCCACATGTTAGATAAGGTTAGCCTTACCTTGCAATGGAGCCGCCGGAGAGGGAGAACCGCATGCGCGTCGCCATGTTCGGCTATCAGACCTGGGGTCACCGCACGCTCCAGGCCCTGCTGGACTCCGACCACGAGGTCACCCTCGTCGTCACCCACCCCAAGAGCGACCACGCCTACGAGAAGATCTGGGACGACTCCGTCGCCGAACTCGCCGCGAAGCACGACGTCCCCGTCCTCCTGCGCAACCGGCCGGACGACCCCGAACTCCTCGACGCGCTGCGGGCGGCCCGCCCGGACCTCATCGTGGCCAACAACTGGCGCACCTGGCTGCCCCCGGAGGTCTTCGACCTCCCTCCGCACGGCACCCTGAACATCCACGACTCGCTGCTGCCGTCCTACGCCGGCTTCTCGCCGATCATCTGGGCACTCCTCAACGGCGAGGAGCGCGTGGGCGTGACCGCGCACCGCATGAACGGCGAACTCGACGCCGGAGACATCCTGGTGCAGCGCGCGGTGCCCGTCGGGCCGCAGGACACCGCGACCGACCTGTTCCACCGCACCGTCGACCTCATCGCCCCGATCGTGCGCGAGTCCCTCGGCCTGATCGCCTCCGGGCGGGACGCCGGGCGGTGGCTGCCCCAGGACCGCGCCCGGGCCAGCTTCTTCCACAAGCGCTCCGAGGAGGACAGCCGCATCGACTGGACCTGGCCCGCCGAACGGCTGGAACGGCTGGTGCGCGCCCAGTCGGACCCCTATCCGAACGCCTACACCTTCCACCGCGGGCAGCGCCTGCGGATCACCTCGGCCGCCGTGTCCGAGGGCCGCTACGGCGGCACACCCGGGCGGATCTTCATCCGTGAGGGCGACGGCGTGGTCATCGTGGCCGGCCCCGAGGCGCACACCGGCCGCTGCCCGGGGCTCGTCGTCCGGCGGCTGCGCACGCAGGACGGCACGGAGTGCGCGGCGAACGACTACTTCCGCGCGATGGGGGGGTATCTGACGGCGCGTCCGTAACTGACGCTCCCTCATACAGGGGCGGACGAACGGAGATTGTCCGGAAAGCGTTGCTGAGGTAAGGCTTACCTTGCTTTACTGGCGGCCGTATGACTCCTGCCTGTACCCGGCGACAAGGGACGCACATGCCGAGAAAGTTCCTCACCACCCTTCTCACCGTCACCCTGGCCGCCGGGTTGGCAGCCTGCGGTTCCGTCGAGGACGACTCCGCCCCGTCCTCCGGCGACGCGAAGGCGGACGCCTCGTCCGCCTTCCCCGTCACCGTCAAGCACAAGTTCGGCAGCACGAAGATCACCAAGGAGCCCGAGCGGATCGTGGTGATCGGCGACGGCGGCACCGACGACGTCGACGCCCTGTACGCGCTGGGGGTCACGCCGATCGCCGTCTCCAAGGACGCCTTCGCCGCCGACGGGGTCCACCCCTGGCTGAAGGACCGGGTCGACACCGAGAAGACCAGGCTGCTGAACACCATGAACGGGGTGGACTTCGAGGAGGTCGCGGCGCTCCGCCCCGATCTGATCCTCGCCACCTCCGACTTCACCCTGGACAAGAACTACGAGAAGCTCTCCGCGGTGGCGCCGACCATCGGCTACGAGACGGCGTGGGGCAAGCAGACCTGGCAGGAGCACGTCCGGGTGGTGGCGAAGGCCGTCGGCAGACAGGAGCAGGCGGACAAGGCCGTCAGGGAGACCGAGGACAGCATCGCCGAGGTCAAGGCGGAGCACCCCGGGCTGGCGGGCAGGACCTACAGCCTGTCCATCGGCAACACCCCGGCCAGGATCTACACCATCGCCTCGGAGGACGACTTCGCGGCGAAGCTGATGAGCGAGGTCGGGCTGAGCCTCACCCCGTCGGTGAAGAACATCAAGACGGTCAGCGGCAGCCCCACCGGTGAGCTGTCCTTCGAGCAGCTCGACAAGCTCGACGCGGACCTGGTCGTCATCGCCTTCACCACACCGGAGCTGAGGAAGGCCTTCGAGTCCAGCGCACTGGTGAAGAACATGTCCGCGGTGAAGAAGGACCGCTACGTCGTGACCGACGTGGCGACCATCAGCCAGCTGCGCAGCCCGTCCGTGCTGGGCATCCCGTGGGCGCTGGACAACCTGGAGACCGGCTTCGCCAAGCTGGACGAGTAGTCCGGGCGGTGTCCCGCGGGGGGATCGGAGCGGCAGGGTGCCTCACGCGCCCCGCCGCTCCGGCCTCCGTCAGGTGTCGCGCAGCGCCGAGTCGACCTCCTCCGCCGACATGCCCTCGATCTCCAGGTGGAACGCGGCGACCTGTTCCAGGCGCCCCGGGACGTGCTCCTCGGCGGCCAGCCGCTTGGCCATGCCGCCCGGCGTGAGGGTCGCGAACAGGGCGCGCACCGACACCTCGGAGGTGTCCAGGGCCTCCCGCAGCCGGCTCACGATCACGGTGGCGAGCACCGAGTCCCCGCCGAGGGCGAAGAACCCGTCGTCGAGGCCCACGTGTGCGGCGCCGAGGACGTCGGCCCACACCCGGGCGACGACCGTCTCCAGGGCGCTGCCGGGTGCCCGGTGCCCCTCCTCCCCCGGCCCGCGCGTCTCCCACAGCGCCCGGACGGCCCGGCGGTCCAGTTTGCCGTTGGCGGTGAGCGGCAGCTCCGCGGCGACGGCGATCCGGGCCGGGACCATGTGCGGCGGCAGCACCGCGCGCGCCCACCGCCGCAGCTCCTCCTCCGTCGTGCCCGGACCGGCGGCCACCGCGGCCGCCAGCTGGACTCCGGGGCCGTCCGTCAGGCCCGCGACGGCGCGCCGCACCGCCGGGTGCCCGGCGAGTCCCGTCTCCACCTCGCCGAGTTCGATGCGGAAGCCGCGCAGTTTCACCTGGTGGTCGCGGCGGCCGAGGAACTCCAGCGTGCCGTCCGGCCAGTAGCGGGCGAGGTCGCCGGTGCGGTACCAGCGCACGCCGTCGGCCTCGGTGAACTTCGCGGCCGTGCGCTCCGGGTCGCCCCGGTAGCCGAGCGCCAGGCCGTCCCCGCCGATCCACAGCTCGCCCGGCACCCAGTCGGGGCAGTCCCGGCCGCGCGGGTCGACGACCCGGCAGCGCACGTTGCGCAGCGGGGTGCCGTACGGCACGGCCCGCCAGCGCGCGGGCACCCGGGCGTCCGCGACCTCGCAGACGGTGGAGTGGATGGCGGTCTCGGTGGTGCCGCCGAGGCCGGCGAACCGGCAGCCGGGTGCCCGCTCGGCGAGCCGCCCGGGCAGGTCGGTGCCCACCCGGTCCCCGCCCAGCAGCACCGCGCGCAGTCCGGCGAGTTCACCGGGGCCGGTGGCCAGGAGCAGCATGTCCAGCAGCGGCGGGACGCAGTTGAGGAGCGTCACCCGGTGCCGGCGCACCAGCTCGGCCCACGGCCGGGCCTCACGGCGGTCGGCCTCGTCGACCAGCACCACCGCGCCGCCCGCGCTCAGCAGCCCGAACACGTCGTAGACGGAGAGGTCGAAGTCGAGCGCGGACAGGGCGAGGCAGCGGTCGGCGGGGCCCACGGCGAAGCGCGCGTCGAGGTCGTCGATGGTGTTCATGGCCGCCCGGTGCGGCACCTCGACGCCCTTGGGCTCGCCCGTGGAGCCGGAGGTGAACAGGACGTAGGCGACCTGTTCCTCGTCCACCGGGACGGGTGCGGGCAGCGGGTCGTGACGGAGCGCGTCCGGGACGGCCAGGCGGTCCCCGGCCGCGGGGTCGCCCGGGGGCCGGTCGGTGGACCTGTCGGTGAGGGTGAGGCGGTGGCCGGCGGTGGCGCGGATGCGGTCGCGGCGGGCGGGGGGCTGCTCGACGCCGACCGGTACGTACGCGGCCCCGGCGGCCAGCACGCCGAGGACGGCGGTGATCTGGCCGGGTCCCTTGGGGAGGCTGACCGCGACGGTGTCGCCCGGCCGAACTCCCCGCGCCGCGAGGGCGGCGGCGCAGCGCAGGGCCCGGTCCGCCAGCTGACCGTAGGTCAGGGCGCCTTCCGTTCCCCACAGCAGGGCCGGCGCGTCGGGCCGCTCGGCCGCGCGGGCGAAGAAGCCCTCGTGCAGGAGGCGGTGGCTGCGGGGGGCGTCGGTGGCGTTCACCGCCCTGCGCACCGCCGACTGCTGCACGGGCAGCAGGGCGGGGACCGGCCGGTCCCAGACGTCGTCCTCGGTGCCGAGCCGGGTGACGAGTCCGTGGAACGCGGCGAACATCGCGTCGACCAGCCCCGCGGGGAAGGCGTCCTCGCGTACGTCCCAGTTGACGAGCAGTCCGCCGTCGACCTCGGTGACCTGGGCGTCGAGCAGCACCTGCGGGCCCTGCGAGACGATCCACACCGGGGTGCCGAAGGAGTCGCGCACATCCGCGTCGAACAGCTCTCCCAGGTTGAGGGCGCTGGTGAACACCACGGGCGCGAGGACCTGTTCACCGCGCTGCCGGGTCAGGTCGCGCAGCACCTCCACCCCGGAGTAGTCGGCGTGCGCGGCATCGGTGTGCATCCGGTCCTGGAGCCGGCGGGCGTGCTCGGTGAACGAGGCCGGCTCGGCCAGGTCCACGTCGAGCAGGACCGAACTGGTGAAGTCGCCGACGAGCAGGTCGGTGTCGGGGTGGGCGCCGCGACGGTCGAACATCGGGACGTTCAGCAGGAAGCGCGGCTGACCGCTGTGGGCGGCCAGCACCTCCGAGAAGGCGGTCGCGACGGCCATGGCGGGGGTCAGCCCGTGCTGGTGGGCGCGGGCGGCCAGGCGCCGCTTCTCCTCCGGCGGCAGCCAGTGGTGCCGGCGCGTCACCCGGGTCGGGTCGGCCCGTTCCGCCTCGGGCACCAGCGGCAGGTCCGGCGCGCTGGGCAGCTCGGGCACCCGCCTGCGCCACCACTGCTGCGCCTGCTCCCGGCTCAGCCGCCGCAGCTCGGCCCGCTCCGCCAGGTAGGCGGGGTAGCTGGTGCGGATCGGTGGCAGGGCGGCGCCGGGGTCGCGGTAGAGCTGCGCGAGGTCGGAGAGCAGGACGCGGTAGCTGAGGGCGTCCGCGGCGAGCATGTCGACGTCCACGTGCAGCCGGCTGCGGCCCTCGGGGAGCAGGGAGAGTCGCACGGAGAACACCTCGCCGGCGGCGACGTCGAGGCGAGCGTGCGAGGAGGAGTGCCGGACGTCCTCCAGTTCGGCCGCAGCGGTCTCGTCGTCCAGGTCCCGCAGGTCGTTGACGGCCGTGGCCGGGCGGGTGAGTTCGGGCAGGATCTGCTGGCGGCCGTCGTCGGTGAACCGGGCCCGGAGCATGCCGTGCCGCCGGGCCAGGGCCCGTACGGCGGTGTCGAGCCGTTCCGGGTCGACACCCAAGCCGTCGAACTCGACGTACAGATGGGCGGCGACGGAGCCGAGGGTGGTGTCGTCGCCGCGGCCGATCCAGTAGGCGTGCTGCATCACGGCGAGCGGGAAGGGCTCGCCCGGTTCGGGGGCCGGGGCCTCGGGCGGGACTTCGGCCCGGGCCTCGGTGGCCGGCTCGGCCGAGGCGGGGGCCCGGGACGCGAGCAGGGATCGCCAGGCGCGCAGGGTGGGTTCGCGCGCGAGTTCGGCGAAGCCGACCTTGACGCCCCGCCTGCGCCAGGAGCCGGCGATCCTCATCAGCGTGATGGAGTCCAGGCCCCAGGCGATGAGGCTGTCGTCGTCGCCCGGCGGGGTGCCCGGGCCCAATGTGTCGGTGACCGTACGGAGCAGCTCGTCCGCGGTCGGGGGGTGCTGCGTCACCGGTTCCTCCGCTGTCCCTCAGAAGCCGTCGTTGTCGTCGAAGTCGTCGAAGTCGTCGCTGTTCCGCTCGAAGGCGTGCTCGAAGTCCTCGATGTCCTCCTGGGTCAGGGCCACCAAGGGCAGGTCCGACGGGGTGAGTCCGCCCGCCGGAGCCTCGTCGGCGTGCCGCACGAGGCCGCGCAGCGCCCGCTCCCACAGCGTCAGCAGGGCGCGGGTCGCGGAGGGGGCGAGGAAGGCCCGCGGAGCGCAGGCCGAGACGTGCAGCCGGACCCCGTCGGCCCGCTCGACGGCGACGGCGTTGATCTCCAGCCCGAACGCGGCGGGCCGGCCGGGGTCCGGCGGCACGCCGAGCACCGGCGCCTCGGGGGCGAGTTCCCAGGGCTCGGCGCCTGAGGCGGCGGTGAACCGGCCGAGGTAGTTGAAGAGAACCTGGGGATGCGGGCGTTCGGCCAGCCCGGGAGCGGTGGCGGGGTTGAGATGGCGCAGCAGGCCGTAGCCGATGCCGTGGTCCGGTACGGCGCGCAGCTGCTCCTTGATCCGCTTCAGGGCCGTGCCCGCGGCCGGGCCGCCGGACAGGGCCTCGTCGAGGTCGAGGGGGCCCGGGTCGAGGGCGACGGGGTGGAGGGTGGTGAACCAGCCCACCGTGGTCGACAGGTCGACGCCCTCGGCGAGTTCCTCCTCACGCCCGTGGCCTTCGAGTCCGACGAGGAGCGAGCGGCCGGCGAGGTCGCCGCGCTCCTCGCGCCAGGCGGCCGCCGCCACCGCGAAGGCACTCAGCAGCACGTCCGGAACGGCGGCCCGGTAGGCGGCGGGCACCGTCGTCAGCAGCGGGACGGTCAGGTCCGCGGGGAGCACCAGCCCCTCCTCCCGCACGGTCGCCGCGGTGTCCCGGGCGGGGTCGAGGGCCTGGTCCAGCAGGGGCCGTCCGCGTTCCAGCGTGTCGGTCCACCAGGGCAGTTCGCGCGTCCGCCGCGGCGTGCGGGCCTGCTCGGCCAGGACGCCGCTCCAGCGGCGGAACGAGGTGCCCCTTTGCCGCCGGGGCGTGGCTGTCCCGGACCGCAGGGCCTGCCAGGCGTCGGCCAGTTCGGCGGTGATGATCCGCCAGGACACACCGTCCACGACGAGATGGTGCGCGACCAGGAGCAGGCGGTCCGTGCCGAGCAGCACCGCCTGGAGCATCCGTCCGGCACGGGGGTCCAGCCGGGCCGCCGCCCTCTCCGACTGCTCCTGCGGGTCGGTGTCCGGTACGCGGGTCAGCAGGTCGCTCGCGCGCACGGTGCCCTCGGCGGGGACCGTGAGGTGGCTGCCGTCGTGCGCCAGCCGGGCGCGGAGCATGTCGTGCCGGTCCAGGAGGGTCTGCAGGACTGCGGTGGCGTCGTCGTCGGTCAGGCCGCCGGGCGTCACCAGGAGGACGGCCTGGGCGAGGCCGCCGTAGGAGCCGTCGGGGCCGGCCGCCCACCGCATGACCGGGGTGAGCCCGACGTCGCCCAGCGGGTCGTCGGCGGGTGCCCCCGCCGTGGCCGGGTGCCCGGTGTCCCCGGCGGCCGCGGCCAGTCCGGCCGGGGTGGGCGACTGGAAGACCTGCCGGGGGCTGAGGGCCAGGCCGGCCTTGCGGGCGAGGGTCACCAGCCGGATGGAGACGATGCTGTCGCCGCCCAGCTGGAAGAAGTCGTCGTCGACGCCGACCTGTTCGAGGCCGAGGACGGTGGCGAACAGGGCGCTGAGCCGCCGTTCGCGTGCGTTCGCGGGTTCCCGGGAGGTGCCGGTGGCGGCGGACTCGGGGGCGGGCAGACCGGCCCGGTTCACCTTGCCGGAGGGCAGCAGCGGGAAGGCGTCCAGGACGGTGAGGGTGCGCGGCACCATGTGCTCGGGCAGCCGCTCGCGGAGCCAGTCGCGCAGTGCGGGCAGGACGCCGGGGGCGGCCAGGCAGTATCCGGCGAGCTGTGTGACGCCGGGGGCGTCCTCGCGGACGACCACCACGCCGCGCCGGACCCCCGGGTGCTGCTCGAGGACCGCCTCGATCTCCTCCAGCTCCACACGCATGCCGCGGATCTTCACCTGGTGGTCGGCGCGGCCGAGGAACTCCAGGGTGCCGTCGCGCTGCCGGCGGACCAGGTCGCCGGTGCGGTAGAGGCGTTCGCCGGGCGGGCCGAACGGGTCGGCGACGAAGTGGCCGGCGGTGCGGCGCGGGTCGTTGACGTAGCCCCGGCCGAGGTAGACGCCGCCCGCGTACAACTCGCCCGGCACGCCCACCGGGACGGGCCGCAGCCGTTCGTCCAGGACGTACAGGCGGGTGTTGGAGTTGGGCCGGCCGATGGAGACGGCGCTGCGGACGGCGCCGGTGCGGTACACGACGTGGCTGACGCCGATGGTGGCCTCGGCCGGGCCGTAACCGTGGTACATCACCGCCGAACTGGCCTCGCGGAAGCGGGCGAACAGTTCGGGGGTGAGCACCTCGCCGCCGCACCACACGTGTCTCAGCGAGGCGGCGCGGCGGGCGAAGCCGTCCAGTTCGAGGAGCAGGTCGAGCATCGAGGAGACCAGGTAGGTGAAGGTCACCCGGTGCCGCTCGACGGTGTCGAGGAGGTAGTCGGTGTCCCGTTCGCCGCCGGGTTCGGCGATCACCACGCGCCCGCCGTTGACGAGCGGGAGGAAGATCTCGTTGATGGAGATGTCGAAGCCGAGCGGCGCCTTGAACAGGGCCGCGTCGCCGGTGCCGAACCCCAGCAGCCCGCGCTGCCACAGCAGCCGGTGCGCGATGGCCCGGTGCCGGATCATGGCGCCCTTGGGGACACCGGTCGAGCCGGAGGTGTAGATGACGTAGGCGAGGCCCTCGGGGTCGACGGGGACGCCGGGGTGGTGGGCCGTGGGTCCGTCGAGGGTGACCTCGACGACGGGCGGCGCGGCCGGCCCGAGCGTGTCCCGCCCGAGGACGCCGTCGTCGCCGGGCCGGCCCAGGACGGCGGTCAGGGCCGCGCCCCGGCACACCTCGGCGATGCGGCGGGCCGGCCAGGACGGCTCCAGCGGCACGAAGGCACCGCCCGCCTTCAGCACGGCGAGCAGCCCGACGGCCATCTCCACGGAACGTTCCAGGTGGACGCCGACGCGGCACTCGGGTCCCACGCCCAGGGCGACGAGCCGCCGCGCCAGGCCGCCCGCCAGGGCGTCGAGTTCGGCGTAGGTGAGGGCGGGGCCGCCGGGGACGCCGTACTCGACGGCCACCAGGTGCGGGGTCCGGGCGACCTGCTCCTCCACCAGTGCGGTGAGGGTGGTGGCCGGCATGGGGCGGGCGGTGTCGTTCCACTCCCTCAGCAGCAGGTGCCTCTCGCGCGGGGTGAGGACGTCGGCCGCGCCCACCGGGCGGTCCGGGTGCCGGGCCAGTTCGCCGGCCAGGCGGACGAACCGCTCGGTCATCACCCGCGCGGTGTCCGGGTCGTACAGGTCCTCGCTGTAGACCAGGGAGCCGTCGATGCCGCCGGCGTCGGCCCGCTCGGACACGTGGAAGGCCAGGTCGGTCTTGGCGGTGTGGAAGGGGACGCGCCGCTCGGTCAGGGTGAGTCCGGCGAAGTCCCGGACGGCGGGCGGGGCCTGCTGGTGGGCGAGCATGACCTGGAACAGCGGGTGGCGGCCCGTGGAGCGGGTGGGTCCGAGCGCGTCCACCAGCCGTTCGAAGGGCAGGTCCTGGTGGGCGTAGGCGTCCACGTCGGCCTCGCGCACCCGGGTGAGCAGGGCGCGGAACGCCGGGTCGCCGGAGACGTCGGTGCGCAGCACGAGGGTGTTGACGAACAGGCCGACCAGGTCGTCCAGGGCGGGGTCGGCGCGGCCGGCGACCGGGGTGCCGAGCGGGATGTCGTCCCCGGCGCCCAGCCGGGCGAGCAGGACGGCCAGGGCGGCCTGGAGGGCCATGAAGACGGTGCCGCCGGCCTCGGCGGACAGGTCGCGCAGCGCCCGGTGGGTCGCGGCGTCGAGGGTGAAGTCGACGGCGCCGGCCCGGTGTCCGGGCACGGCCGGGCGCGGCCGGTCGACGGGCAGCTGGAGTTCCTCGGGGAGCCCTTCCAGGCGCTGCGACCAGGAGTGGACCTCACGGGCGGTGTACGCCTCGTCGAGCAGGTCGCGCTGCCACAGGGTGTGGTCGGCGTACTGCACGGCGAGCGGCGGCCAGGCGGGGTGCGCGCCGTCGCGGCGTGCGGCGTAGGCGGTCTCCAGGTCGCGCAGCAGCGGCTCGGCCGACCAGCCGTCGGTGGCGATGTGGTGGACGAGCAGGAGCAGCACGTGGTCGTCGGGGGCGAGGGCCACCAGGGTGGCGCGGACGGGGATCTCGCGGTCGAGGGCGAAGGAGTGGGCGGCGGCCCGGGCGAGCAGCGCGTCGACGTCGGCGGCGGGGGCGGTCACCACGTCGATGGGCACGGCCGCGTCCGTGCGGATCTCCTGCCGGGGCACGCCGTCGTCGTCGGGGAAGACGGTGCGCAGGGCCTCGTGGCGGTCCACGACGTCCTGGAGCGCCGCCCGCAGGGCCGCCGGGTCGAGCGGGCCGCGGAGCCGGACGGCGGTGGGGATGTTGTAGGTGGGGGTCGGCCCTTCCAGCCGGTACAGGAACCACAGCCGGGACTGGGCGAAGGACAGCGGCAGCGGGTCGGGGCGCCGGGCGGCGGGGCGCAGGGCGGGCCGCCGCTGGGCGGGCGCGTCCAGCAGGTGCGCCAGGCCGGCCGGGGTGGGGGTGTCGAAGACGGCCCGCAGCGGCAGGTCGACGCCGTGCTCGGCGCGGACGCGGGCGACGAGGCGGGTGGCGAGCAGGGAGTGGCCGCCGAGGGCGAAGAACGCGTCGTGGACACCGACCGAGGGCAGCCCGAGCAGCTCGGCGAAGAGGCGGCACAGGGTCGCCTCGGCCTGGGTGCGGGGCGCGGTGGCGGTGGTGAGCGCCGACAGGTCGGGGCCGGGCAGGGCGGCGCGGTCGAGTTTGCCGTTGGGTGTCAGCGGCAGGGCGTCCAGCAGGACGACCGCGGAGGGCACCTGGTGGTCCGGCAGGGTGCGGGCGAGGTCCCGCCGGACCCCCAGCGGTTCCGGGCGGGAGCCGGGCCCGGGGACGGCGTAGGCGACCAGGCGGGGTTCGCCGTGGGCGTCCCGGCGTACGGTGACCGCGGCCTGGGACACCCCGGGCAGGGAGGCCAGGGCGGCCTCCGTCTCGCCGGGCTCGACCCGGAAGCCGCGGATCTTCACCTGGTCGTCGGCCCGGCCGAGGAACTCCAGGGCGCCGTGGGCGGTCCAGCGGACCACGTCGCCGGTGCGGTAGAGGCGGCTGCCGGGCGGGCCGTAGGGGTCGGCGACGAAGCGCGCGGCGGTCAGGGCGGGGCGGGCGAGGTAGCCCCGGGCGAGCTGGGTCCCGGCGAGGTACAGCTCGCCCGCCACGCCGGGCGGCACCGGGCGCAGGGCGGCGTCCAGGACGAGGGTGCGGGTGTTCCACACCGGGCGCCCGATGGGCACGGAGCCGGAGGCGGAGCGTGTGCCGTCGGCGCAGGACCAGGCGGTGACGTCGACCGCCGCCTCGGTCGGGCCGTAGAGGTTGTGCAGGTCGGTGCCGGGCAGCAGGCGGGCGCAGCGCTCGGCGAGGTCCGCCGGCAGGGCCTCGCCGCTGCACACGATCCGGCGCAGCACGCCGCGGGCGTGCGCGGCGGCGGGGTCGTCGAGGAAGACCCGCAGCATCGACGGGACGAAGTGGGCGGTGGTGACCCGCTGTTCGCGGATCAGGGTGGCGAGGTGGGCGGGGTCGCGGTGGCCGTCGGGGCGGGCGAGGACCAGCGCCGCCCCGGTGACCAGCGGCCAGAAGAACTCCCAGACGGAGACGTCGAAGCCCGCCGGGGTCTTCTGCAGCACCCGGTCCTCGGGGCCGAGACGGTAGGTGTCCTGCATCCACAGCAGCCGGTTGACGATCGCGGCGTGCGGGACGACGACGCCCTTGGGGCGGCCGGTGGATCCGGAGGTGAAGATGACGTACGCGGGGTGGCCGGGCCGCAGCGGCGCGAGCCGTTCCGCGTCGGTGACGGGGGCCGGGGCGTGCGTGGCCAGGCGCTCGCGCACGCTCGGCTCGTCGAGCAGGAGCGTGGGTACCGCGCAGGCCGGGACCCGGTCGGCGGTGCCGCTCGACGTCAGCACGAGGGCCGGGGCGGCGTCCTCGATCATCACGGTGAGGCGTTCGGCGGGGTACCCGGTGTCCAGCGGGACGTAGGCGGCGCCCGCCTGGAGGACGGCGAGGAGCGCCACGACCAGGTCGGGTCCCCGGTCGAGGGCCACGGCGACGCGGTGTTCCGGGCCGGCGCCATGGGCGATCAGCAGACGGGCCAGGCGGTTGGCGCGGGCGTGGAGGGCGGCGTGGCCGAGGGTGCCGTCCTCGTGGGTGAGCGCCGGCGCGTCGGGGGTGCGTGCGGCCTGCTCGGTGAGCAGGGCGGCCAGGGTGGTGCCGGGGACGGGCCGGGCGGTGGCGTTCCACTCCCCCAGCACCTGCTGTTCCTCCGTGGCGGGCATCAACGGCAACCGGGAGACGGGCAGTTCGGGGTCGGCCAGGCCGGCGGCGAGGAGCGTCTCCAGCCGGTGCAGCAGCCGGTCGACGGTCTCCGGGGTGAACAGGGCGCTGCGGTAGGTGGCCTCGATGCGCAGCTGTCCGCCGGTGAGGAAGGCCTCCAGGGACAGATCGAACTGGGTGGTGCCGTTGTGGACGGTCTCCCACTCGGCGCTCACCCCGGGCAGCCGCGGACCCTGGAGGCCCTGGGTGAGGAAGAGCAGCATGACGTCGAACCAGACGGCCCGGCCCGGGTGCCGCTCCGGGCGCAGCCGCTCCACCAGCAGGTCGAACGGCATGTCCTGGTGGGCGTACGCCTCGGTGCACAACGCGCGGACCCGTTCGACGAGTTCGCCGGTTCCGGGGTCGCCGTCGAGGTCGGCGCGCAGGGCCAGGGTGTTGCCGAAGTTGCCGATGAGCTGGTCGAGTCCGGGCAGGTCGCGGTTCATCACGGCCGAGCCGACGGGGATGTCGGTGGCTCCGGTGAGGCGGTGGAGCAGGGCGGCGAGGCCCGCGAGCAGCACCATGAACGGGGTGGCGCCGGCCGTTCGGGCGAAGGCGGTGAGCCGTTCGGTGACCTCGGGCGCGAAGGTGTGGAAGCGGCGGTCGCCGTGCGCGGTGGGCCGGGGCGTGCGGGGCGCGTCGGTGGGCAGGTCCAGGGGGCGGGGCGGCGGGAGCAGGGTGGTGCGCCAGTGTTCGAGGTGGCCGGAGAGCCGTTCGTCGGTGAAGGCGGTGCGCTGCCAGAGGGCGAAGTCGGCGTACTGGGCCGGGAGTTCGGCCAGCCCGTCGTCCTCGCCCCGCAGTGCGGCCCGGTAGAGGGCGCTCAGGTCGCGGGACAGGGCGTTGAAGGTGCCGCCGTCCCAGGCGATGTGGTGCACCGTCAGCACGAGGGTGTGGTCGTGGTCGTCCCGCCGGACGAGCACGGCCCGCAGGGGGTGGTCGGCGGTGAGGTCGAAGGGGGTCGCGGAGGCGGCGCGGGCGAGGTCGGCCGCCTGCCGGTCCCGCTCCTCGGCGGGCAGCCCGTGCAGGTCCGCCGTGCCGAAGCGCAACTCTGCCGTGGTGTCGACGACTTGGTGGGGTGTTCCGTCGTCGGCCGCGGGATACCGGGTGCGCAGCACCTCGTGCCGGGCGAGCAGGCCGGCCAGGGCGGTGCGCAGTGCGTGGGCGTCGAGCGGGCCGCGCAGCCGGATGGCCAGGCAGACGTTGTAGGCGGGGCAGGCCGGGTCGAGCTGCTGGAGCAGCCACATCCGCGACTGTGCGTACGACAGGGGCAGCGGGCTCGTGTCCCGGGGCCGGGGCGGGATCCGCTCGGCCTGGACGGGGGTGCCGGCCAGGCCGGCGTTCTCGAGTCTGCGGCGCAGCAGTTCCCGCTTGCGGGCCGCGAGGTCTCCGGGCGGGGCCGCCTGGGTGTCGGTCACTGGTCTCCGCCTTTCAGCAGCCGTTCGAGGGAAGCGGTCCACAGCGCGCCGAGCCGCTCGGTCTGCGCCCGGTTGAGGAGGCGTTCCGGCCAGTGCCAGCAGGCCGTGAGGACCGGGCCGCCGGCGTCCGTGCCGTCGCTGATCAGCGCGTCGAGGACCAGCGGGTGGCGGACCGGTGTGGCGGGGTCGGCCCGTCCGCCCACGGCGCCCGTCTCGGGGGCGCCGGTGAACGCGGTGTCCCCGGTCTGCTCGCCGAGGGTCATCCGGCCCAGGTAGTTGACCTGGATGCGGGGTTCCGGGAGCCCGGCGAGGAGCGGGGCGGTGTCCGGGTTGAGGTGGCGCAGCAGGCCGTGGCCGATGCCCTGGTCGGGCGCGGCGGCCACCTGCTCGCGCACGCGCCGGAGCTGGTCGGCGGGGGGCGCGTCACCGGGGTCGAGGCGGACGGGGAAGACGGTGGTGAACCGGCCGAGAGTGCCCGACAGGTCGGCGCCCGGCAGCAGGTGCTCCTCGCGGCCGTGTCCCTCCAGGGCGACGAGGACGGACTCGTCCGGGGCGGGGCGGCCGAGTTCGCGCCGCCAGACCGGGACGGCCAGGGCCAGTGCCGTCAGCAGGACGTCCCGCACGGGGTGGGCGAGGAGGCGTGCGGTGAGGTCCGGGCCGAGGGTCGTCTCGTGGCGGCGCACGGTGGCCAGGGTGTCCCGGGCGGGGTCGAGCGCGGCGGCGCCCAGCTCCGGTTCGGGCCTGCCCGACACACCTGTCCAGTGGGCGAGTTCGGCCGTGCGGCGTGGCGAGACCGCCTCGGCGCGCAGGGCCCGGGCCCATTCCCGGAAGGACGTGCCGGGCGCCGGCAGGGGGGTGCCGTGCCAGGCCGCGGCGAGGTCGGCGGTGAGGACGCCCCAGGAGGCGGCGTCGGCCGCCAGGTGGTGCAGGACGGCCAGCAGGCGTCCTTCGCGGTCCGGTCCGGTGTCGAACCACAGGAACCGGGCCACCGCCCCGGCGGCGGGGTCGAGTTCGGCGGCGAGTTCCTCGACGGCGCCGGGCACGCGGGCGCCGATCGTGGCGTGGTCCAGCCGGGCGGCGTCGGTGCGCCGTACGCAGTCCGGGGCGCGGACGGTGCCCGGCGGGGCGGTGCGCAGGCGCCAGGTGCCTCGCTCGTCGGGCGCGAGGGTGGCGCGCAGCAGGTCGTGCCGGTCCAGGACGGTCTGGACGGTGCGATGCAGGCGGTCGAGGTCCATGCCGGGCGGGGTGCGCAGGAAGCGGGCCTGGGCGAGGGCGTCCAAGGGGGCGTTCTGTGCGACGAGCGAGACGAGTGCCGGGGTCAGCGGGACGTCGCCGACGCCGGCGTCCGGGTCCGCTGCCGGGCGCCGGGCGGTGCCGGCGGTCGCCGCGAGTCCCGCGACGGTCGGGTGTTCGAACACGTCGCGCGGGGAGAGCGCGAGACCGGCGGCGCGGGCCCGGCCGACCAGCCGCATGGAGACGATGCTGTCGCCGCCGAGTGTGAAGAAGTTGTCGTGCACGCCCACCGAGTCCGCTCCGAGGACCTGCGCGAAGAGTTCGGCGAGCTGTTTCTCGGCCGCGGTGCGCGGCGGTTGCGCGGTGGGCCCGGCGGTGCGGGACGGGGCCGGGAGCGCGGCGGTGTCGAGCTTGCCGTTGAGGGTGAGGGGGAACGCGTCGACCGGGACGAACGCCGACGGCACCATGTAGTCGGGCAGGACGGCGGCGGCCGCGAGGCGCAGCAGCTCAGCCGTCTCCCCGGCGGGCGGGGCGGCCGGGGTCGTGACGACGTAGGCGACGAGGCGGCGTACGCCCGGGGTGTCCTCGCGGACCACGACCGCGGCGCGTGCGACGAGCGGGTGGTCGAGCAGGACCGCCTCGATCTCGCCGGGTTCGACGCGGTAGCCCCTGATCTTGACCTGGTCGTCGACGCGGCCGAGGCACTCCACCAGGCCGTCCCGGGTCCACCGGGCGATGTCCCCGGTGCGGTACATGCGGGCGCCGGGCCGGAGGGCGAACGGGTCGGCGACGAACCGGCTCGCGGTGGTCCCGGGGCGGCCCAGGTAGCCGCGGGCCAGTCCCTCGCCGGCGATGTACAGCTCGCCGTCGACGCCGGCCGGAACGGGGTTGAGGTGCCCGTCGAGGATGTACAGGGTGGCCCCGGCCACGGGCCGGCCGATGGCGGGCCGGTCGCTGAGCGCGAGGTCGCAGTCGGCGGAGTCGACGGTGCACTCGGTGGGCCCGTACAGGTTGTGCGCGGCCAGTTGGCCGGTCTCCCTGAGGGTGCGCCACAGGTCGGGCGGTACGGCCTCGCCGCCGACGCCCAGCACCTTCAGCTCGCCACGCCAGTCGCCGCCGCGCGCGACCACCTCCGCCAGCAGGGACGGGGACAGTTCGATGAACTCGATGCGGTTCCCGGCGAGGAAGGCGCGCAGCGCGTCGGGGTCGCGGCGGACGTCCTCGGGCACCAGGTGCAGTTCGTGCCCGGCGAACATCCACAGCAGGGGCTGCCAGGAGGCGTCGAAGGCCGTCGGCCAGGCGTGGCCGACGCGCAGCGGCCGACCGCCCACCGCCGCCGAGGCCGGTGCGTGCAGGGCGGCGTGGTGTGCGGCGTAGAGGTTGACGATCGCCCGCTGCGGCACGACGACGGCCTTGGGGCGGCCGGTGGAGCCGGAGGTGTGGATGACGTACGCGGGGTGCTCGGGCAGCAGCGGTCCGGCGCGGTCGGTGTCCGTGAGGTCGGTGCCGTCCGCCTCCGCGAGGCGCCGCCGGGTGCCCGGGTCGTCGAGGAGGAGGACGGGCACCTCGCCGAGGGCGGCGGGGCCGGGGGCGGTGCCGGTGGTGGCGACCAGGGCGACGGGCCGGGCGTCGGCGAGCATGCCGGCGATCCGCTCCTCGGGCCAGGCGGGGTCGAGGGGCAGATAGGCGGCGCCCGCCTTCTGGACGGCGAGCAGCGCGGTGATGGTGTCGGGCGTGGGCGGCAGGGCCAGGGCGACGATCCGCTCCGGTCCGGCGCCGGAGCCGGCCAGCACCCGGGCCAGCCGGTTGGCCTCGGTGTTGACCTCGGCGAAGGTGAGCCGCCGCCCGCCGCCTGCGACGGCCACCGCGTCCGGGGTCCGGGCGGCTTGTTCCTGGAAGACCTCCGGCAGGGTGGCGTGCGGGGCGGGCGGCCGTTCCGTCCTGCCGCGGGCGAGCAGCGCGGTGCGTTCCTCGGGGGCGAGGACGTCCAGTGCCGCCAGGGGAGTGTCGGGTGCCGCGACGACCGCGCGGACGAGCTGTTCGAAGCGTCCGGCGAGCCGCTGGACGGCCGGGCGGTCGTAGCAGTCGGGCCGGAACTCGAAGACCGCACCGAGGCGTTCCTCGGCGAGGACCGCGAGGGTCAGGGGGTAGTGGGTGGCGCCGGAGCCCTTGACGTCGCGGATCCGCAGCCCGGCCTCCGCCTCCGCGCGGGCCACCGCCGCCTGGTCGATCGGGTAGTTCTCGAAGACCAGCAGGGTGTCGAAGAGGTCGCCCGCCCCGGCGAGGCGCTGGATCTCGGTGAGCCCGAGGTACTGGTGGTCCATCAGCCGGGACTGCTCGTCCTGCAGCCGGCGCAGGTAGGCGCAGGCCTGTTCCCCCGGCGGCACGGACACCCGCACGGGCACGGTGTTGATGAACAGGCCGATCATCGACTCGGCGCCGGCGAGTTCGGCGGGCCGCCCCGCCACGGTCGCGCCGAAGACCACGTCGTCCCGGCCGGTCAGGCGTGCCAGCAGCAGGGCCCACAGGCCCTGGACGACGGTGTTGACGGTGACGCCCCGGGAGCGGGCGGTCCGCCGCAGGCCCGCGGTGAGGTCCTCGGACAGGCGCAGGGTGTGCAGTTCGGGCGGGACGGGGACGGGGCCGGCCGCCGCGGGGGCCAGCAGGGTCGGTGCCGCCCCGGCGAGCGCCCGGCGCCAGGCGTGGCCGGACGCCTCCCGGTCCCGGCTCGCCAGCCAGGCGAGGAAGTCCCGGTACGGCCGTACGGCGGGCAGCGGCGCACAGCGGCCGGGGGCGATCCGGTGGGCGTACAGCTGGAGGAGTTCGCGCAGGAGCAGCGGGATCGACCAGCCGTCCAGGAGCAGGTGGTGGTTGGTGAGGACGAGCAGACGGCGGTCCTCGCCCCGGTCGATCAGGGTCAGGCGCAGCAGCGGGGGGTCGGTCGGGTCGAAGCGGGCGGCGGCGTCGTCGGCGACGAGGCGCTCCACCTCCGTCTCGTCGGCGGCGGTGGCCTCCCGCCAGTCGACGGGGACCTCCTTGAGGACGACCTGCACCGGCTCGTCCATGTCGTCCTCGTGCAGGAAGGCGCTGCGCAGCACGGCGTGCCGGGCGACGAGCTCCTCGGCTGCGGCGCGCAGCGGCCCGGGGCGCAGCGGGCCCTCGATCTCCACGAGGGACTGCATGGTGTAGACGTCCTGGGCGGCCTCGTCGAACAGGGCGTGGAACAGCAGGCCCTGTTGCAGCGGGGACAGCGGCAGGACGTCCTCCACCGGGGACCCGTCGTCGGCCCCGGGCCCGTCCTCCGCCGCCCCGGCGGGCTCTGTGCTCATCGGCTCCTCCACCTCGCCTTGACGTTGTCGAGCTGCGACGGGCTGAGCGACACCAGCGGCGCAGCGGTCGCGGTGAACTGCTCCTGCGGTGCGGCGCCGTCCGGCCGTGCGCGGGCGAGACCTGCCGGGGTGCGGTGGGTGAAAACGTCCCGGGGGGACAGGGCGAGTCCCGCCCTGCGGGCGCGGTCGGCCAGCCGGACCGAGACGACGCTGTCGCCGCCGAGGGTGAAGAAGTCGTCGTGGACGCCCACCCGTTCGATGCCGAGGATCTCGGCGAACAGTGCGCACAGCACCTTCTCCGGCTCGGTGCGCGGCGGGTCGAAGGTGCTCGCCCGGGTGAAGTCGGGGGCGGGCAGCGCGCGGCGGTCGAGCTTGCCGCTCGGGGTGTGCGGCAGCGCCGGCAGGACCACCACGGCGGCCGGGACGCAGGGCGCGGGGAGACGCTCGGCGAGCGCGTGCCGCAGAGCGGCCGGGTCCGGTACGTCGTCGCCGTCCGGCTCGGGCTCGACGTACGCCACGAGCCGCCGCGGCGCCGTGCCGTCCTGGCGGGCCACGACCGCGGCCCGGCGCACGCCCGGCAGGGCACGGGCCACGGCCTCGACCTCTCCGGGCTCGACGCGGAAGCCGCGGATCTTGACCTGCTGGTCGGCCCGGCCCAGGAACTCGACCGTGCCGTCGGGCCGGAGCCGGGCGAGGTCGCCGGTGCGGTAGAGGCGGCTGCCGGGCGGACCGAAGGGGTCGGCGACGAACCGTTCGGCGGTACGCCCGGGCTGACCGAGGTACCCACGGGCGAGCCCGTCCCCGGCGAGGTACAACTCCCCGGCCGCGCCGACGGGCGCCGGGCGCAGGAACGGGTCCAGCACGTACACCCGGGTACCGGCGATGGGCCGCCCGAGCGGGACGGAACCGGTGGCCGGCCGGCCAGGTGACGCGACGTGGGTGACGGGCCCACCCGGCGAGACGGCGCCGACGGCCGGCCCGCCCGGCAGGGCGGTGCCGACGGCCGGCCCGCCCGGCAGGGCGGCGTCAGCACCCGGCCCGACCGGCGAAACACCCCCTCGGCCCGGGTCACCCGGCGAGACGGCGTCGGAGCGAGGCCCGCTCAGCGCCGTGGCGTCCTGGCGAGGTCCGCTCAGTGAGGCGGTGCGGGGGTCCTGGCGCGGCGGTGTCCGTGCTTCCCCGGTCGGCTGGGGTGTCGTGCCGTCCTCGGGGGTGTACACGTGGGCCAGGCTGTCGCCCGCCGCTTCCGAGCAGCCGTAGAGGTTGACGAGGCGGGAGCCGGGCCAGCGGGCGGTGAGCCGGCGGGCCAGGTCGGTGGTGAGGGGTTCGCCGCTGGAGATCCAGGTGCGCACCGAGGCGAAGCCGCCCGGCGGGGTGGACTCCACCAGGGTGCCGTGGAGGCTGGGCACCGCGGTGAGCACGGTGGCCCCGTGCCGGTCGGCCAGCGCGGCCAGCGCGGTCGGGTCGCCGGACGACGCGTCGTCGGCGAGGGCCACGGCCTCGCCCGCGACCAGCGCGCCGAGCAGTTCGGTCAGTCCGTCGATGAAGCTGATCGGGCTCTTGGCGACGCGCGCCCCGCCCGGACCGTCCGTCAGTTCCCTTCCCCAGGCGAGCCGGTTGGCCAGGGCGCGCTGGGTGCCGAGCACGCCCTTGGGGCGGCCGGTGGAGCCGGAGGTGAAGACGACGTAGGCAGGGTGGTCGGGTGACAGCGGCGGGCGCGGTGTCGCGGTGGCCCGCTCGCCGCTCTCCCCGGGATGGCAGACCGACTCGGGGTCGAGGGCGAGGCGCCGGGCCGTGTCCGGGTCGCTCACCACGAGCGGGGGCCGGGCGTCTTCGAGCATGAGGGCGATGCGCCCGGGCGGGTAGGCCGGGTCGAGGGGCATGCAGGCCGCCCCGGCCTTGAGGACGGCGAGCAGGGCGATGACGAGGTCCGCTCCGCGTGGCAGGGCGACGGCCACGATCGTCTCGGGTCCGGCGCCGCGGACGAGCAGGGAGGCGGCCAGCACGTCGGCGGCATCGTCGAGTTCGGCGAAGGTGAGGGTGGTGTCACCGTGGTGGACGGCGCAGGCGTGGGGCGTGCGGGCGGCCTGGTCCTCGAAGAGGTCGCGGACGGTGGTGTGCCGCGCGTACCGGCCGTGCGCCTCGTGTGCGGCGAAGCTCCCCTCCTGGTCGGGGCGTTCCCCCGCGGCGGCGCGCAGCGCGTCGGCCGGGGCGGTGTCGAGCCGCCCCACCAACTGGTCGGGCTCCTTTGTGAACGTCCGGACGAGCCGGTGCAGGCCGGCCGCGATGCCGGTCACCGTCGCCTCGTCGAGCGCCGTGGGGCGGTGGCTGAAGGTGAGGGTGAGCCGGTCGCCGGGCAGTGCGGTGAGGGTCAGTGGATAGTGCGTGGCGTCGTGGGCCGACACCTCGGTCATGCGGGGGCCGTCGGGGCCGAGGGCGTCGGCGATGCCGTCGTCGTCGATGGGGTAGCTCTCGAACACCAGCAGCGTGTCGAAGAGCAGGTCGTGCCCGGCGGCCCGCTGGATGCCGGCCAGGCCGAGGTGCTCGTGGCCGAGCAGGGCCGACCGCTCGGCCTGGATCCGCCGGAGCAGGCCGCTGAGCGGTTCGGCGGGGCGTAACCGCACGCGGACCGGCAGGGTGGTGATGAACAGGCCGACCATCGACTCGATGCCGGGCACGTCGGCGTCGCGGCCGGACACCGTGGCGCCGAGGACCACGTCGAGCCGGCCGGTGTGCCGGGCGAGCAGCACCGCCCACAGGCCCTGCAGCACCGTGCTGACGGTCACGCCGTGCGCGCGGGCGGTGGCGGTGAGGGCCTCGGTCTCCCGCTCGGGCAGTTCCACGACGTGCCGCCCGGGCTGTTCGGCGGGCAGGTCGCGGGCCGCGGGGGCGAGGAGGCACGGCTCGTCGAGGTCCTGGAGGGCGTCCCGCCAGGCCTGTTCGGCGGCCGCGCGGTCCTGGCGGGCCAGCCACGCGAGGTAGTCGCGGTAGGGCCGTACCGGGGGCAGGACGGCCGGGTCACCACCCGAGGTGTAGAGGCGGAACAGCTCGCGGACCAGCACGGGCGCGGACCAGCCGTCCCAGAGCAGGTGGTGGGAGGAGATCAGCAGCCGGTGGTCCTGGTCCCCGAAGGCCACCAGCCGGACGCGCAGCAGCGGCGGGCGGGCCAGGTCGAAGCGGGCCTCCCGGTCCCGGGCGAGCAGGTCCTCGAACGCCTCCTGCCGCTCGGCGGGCGGCAGGCCGGACAGGTCCGTGTGGCGCCACGGGGTGCGCACGCCGCGGGCGATCACCTGGACCGGCCGGCCGGACCGCTGGGTGCGGAAGGCGGCCCGGAGGTTGGCGTGCCGGGCCAGCAGGGCGTCCGCGGCCGCGCGCAACCGGCCCGAATCCAGGGGCCCTTCGAGCCGGATGACGAGCCGGCCGGTGTAGACGTCCGGGGCGTGCTCGTCGTACAGGGCGTGGAAGACCATGCCCTCCTGGGTCGGGGACAGGGGGAGGACGTCCTCCACGGCCGGGCGGGGCGCCATCAGTCGCCGGCTCCGCGCATGGCCTCGGCCAGGCTGCGCGGGCGCATGTCCGTCCAGTGCCGCTCGATGTGCTCCAGGCAGGCGGCCCGGGTGTCCGGGCCGTGCACGCTCTCCCAGCCGGCCGGTACGGGCGCGAAGTCGGGCCACAGCGAGTACTGGCCCTCGTCGTTGACCAGTACGCGGAAGGTGCCGCTGTCGTCGTCGAACGGGTTGGCCATGGCTCAGTTCCCCTTCTGCTGGGTGACGGCTCCCGAGTACTGCTCCGGCGCCCCGGGCACCGGCTCGGCCGGGTCCGCGCCGAGCGCGAGGATCCGGTTGGCCCTGTCGACGTGGACGACGCGGGGCCGGTGGAGGGCCCGTTCGGCCTCGTCGAGCGCGGCGAACGACATGATGATCACGAGGTGGCCGGGGTGGACGAGGTGGGCGGCGGCCCCGTTGACGCCGATGACGCCGGTGCCGCGTGCGCCGGTGATGGCGTAGGTGGTGAGCCGGGCGCCGTTGTCGATGTCGACCACGTGGACCTGCTCGCCCTCGGTGATGTCGGCGGCGTCCATCAGGTCCTGATCGATCGTCAGGGACCCTACGTAGTGCAGATCGGCCTGGGTGACGGTGGCTCGGTGGATCTTGCCGTTGAGCAAGGTGCGCTGCACCATGACCCCCTGAGGAGTAGCACTTAGGTGAGGCTAACCTAAATCAACATCGCCGTGTCCGGAAGAACGGCTACGCGGAAGAGTTCCGGAAGAACTCCAGCAGCACGCGGTTCACTTCGTCCGGGCGCTCCAGGTAGCCGTAGTGGCCGCAGCCCTTGATCTCCTGGTAGAGGGCGCCGGGAACGGCCTCGGCGACCTCGCGCCCCAGGCGCGGCGGCAGCACGACGTCGTCCGCGAAGCCGATCACCAGGCAGGGCACGTCGATCTGCCGGTAGGCCCGCAGCCGCCCCTCGGGGACCTCCAGGCCGAGCTGGGCGCGCACGCCCGGCCCGGCGGGCTCGGGGGACATCTCGAAGAGGTCCAGCCAGTCGCGCACCCGCTGTTCGTCGTCGAGGGTGGCGGGCGAGAGGTTCGCCAGCGCCCGCACCCACGCCGCGTAGGCCGGCGGCAGGGTGACCGCGCCGTCGTACAGGGCGCGTTCGGCCGCGGCCATGGCGGAGCGCAGGGCGTCGGTCCGGCCCCGGGTGGCCATCAGCACGCCCTGCCGCACCAGCCGGGGCCGGCGCAGCATCAGCTCCTGGACGACGTAGGCGCCCAGGGAGACGCCGACCAGGCGGCAGGGAGCGAGCCCCAGGTGTTCGACGAGGCCCGCGGTGTCGTCGACGAGGTCGTCCACGGTGAAGCCGCCGGGGCACTCCTCGCTCGGCGGGACGCCCCGGTTGTCGAAGGTGACCACGCGGTACCCGGCGTCGACCAGCGCCGGCACCTGGTGGAGGTGCCAGGCGCGGCCGCGGGCGCCCCGGCCCATGACCAGGACCACGGGTTCGCCCCGGCCGGTCACGTCATAGTGGATCCGGACCTTGTTGACGATCGCGCTGGGCATGGCTCTCCTCGCGGGCGCTCGGTCAGTCGGCGGCCGGTGACGGCTCGGCGGGCGCCGTCCGTCCTTCGTCGGCGGGCGGCCCCTGCAGGGTCGCCTTGCGCAGCCCCGGCAGGGCGACGGCGACCGCCGCGACACCGGCCAGGCAGACCAGTCCGCCGACGGCGGCGGCACCGGCCGCGGAGCCGAGCCCGCGCGCGACCAGACCGGCCTCCACGTTCCCGACGGAGGGTCCGGCCGTGGCCTGGGCCAGCCACAGGCTGCCGACCCGGCCCTGGAGGCGGTCGGGCGTGTAGTGCTGAAGCAGCGCCCGGCGCAGGATCTCGGAGACGGTGTCGCCGAGGCCGGCCAGCGCCAGGAAGGCCAGCGCGGTCCACAGGCCGGGGCTGAGGCCGAAGCAGGTGATCGCCACGCCCCACAGCGCGACCGCGCCGATCAGGGCCCGGCCGGTGTGGTGGATGCGGCCCGTCCAGCCGCTGGTCAGGGCCCCGAGGAAGGAGCCGACGGCGGGGGCGGTGTACAGCAGGCCCACGGTGGACGGGCCGCCGCCGAAGTGCTCGGTGCCGAGCTCCGGGAAGAGCGCGTACGGCATGGCGAAGACCACGGCGCACACGTCGATGAGCAGCAGTCCGGCCACGACCTGGTTGCCGCGCAGGAACCGCAGTCCCTCCCCCATGGCCCGCAGCGGGTGCTGCGGCTCCCCGCCCCCTTCGGGCGCGAGGCGGGGCAGCGGGGCGAGCAGGGCGAGACCGACGACGTAGATGACGGCGTCGATCGCGAAGCACAGCGCGATCCCGGGCCCGGCCGCGATCACGCCCGCGAGGGAGGGCCCGGCCATGGCGCCGAGCTGGGCGGTGAGGGTCATCAGCGCCCCGGCGGCGGCCAGTTGGCCCGGCGCCACCAGGGCCGGTGTCGCGGCCATCAGGGCCGGTCCACCCAGCCCGGCGGTGCCGCCCGCGAGGACGGCGGCCACGAACACGAACCACACCCGCGGGTCCGGCAGGGCCGCGTTCACCGCGAGACCGGTGATGACCACCGCGGTCGCGGCCCGGGTCACGAGCACGATCCGGCGCCGGTCCACGCGGTCGGCGAGCACCCCGCCGGCGACCAGCCCGACCAGCAGCGACAGCCCCAACGACAGGCTCATCAGACCCACTTGGACCGAGGAACCGGTCAGCGCGTAGACCTGGAGGCCGGCCGCGACCGAGGTGAGGTGCGTGCCCAGCATGGAGATGGCCTGGGTGGCGAACAGCAGCCGGAAGTCCCTCCCGGACCGCAGGGGTGTGACGTCGACGACGACCTCTCCCAGTCGCACCTTCGCACCTAACCCCTCAGCGACGGCGCGGCGAGCGGCGCCGGTTGCGCGGGGACGACGTAGGGGGCGACACTGCGCAGCTTCTCACAGGTCTCCTCCAGTTCCCGGGCGGGAGTCGACCCGGCGAGGATACCGGCGCCGGCCCGCAGCCAGGTCCGGCCGTCCTCCTCGAAGAGGCTGCGCAGGACGAGAGCGGCGTCGAGCGAGCCGTCGCTGCCCGCCATCAGGGCCGCACCGCTGTAGATGCCGCGTGGTTCCTTCTCCAGCCGGGCGATGCAGTCGTACGCCGGCTCCTTGGGGATCCCGGAGGCGGTCACGGCCGGGAAGACGGCGCGCAGCACGTCCCAGGCGGTGGTGTTC
>NZ_JAPSKN010000019.1:15638-55385 GCF_031181705.1 Streptomyces sp. | reverse complement strand
GCCGGTGACGCGGGCGGCGGCGAGTTTCCCGCTGATCAGCACGGTCGGTACGCCCACGCCGGGCGTGGTCCCGCAGCCGGCCAGCACGACGTTGTCCAGCCCGCGCACGAGGTTGCGCGGCCGGAACGGGCCGGTCTGGGCGAAGGTGTGGGAGACGGAGAACGGCGTGCCCGCCGCGTGGCCCTGGGCCGTCCAGTCGAGCGGGGTCACCAGGGCCTCCTCCTCGACGCTGTCCCCGAACCCGTCCAGGCCCCGCCGCTCCAGCTCGGCGACCAGGCTGTCGCGGTAGCGCGGGCCCAGCTCCCGCCAGACGGCGGCGGAGGGGCCGACGGCCGTGTTGGGGCAGGGCGCCAGGACGTAGTGGAGGTGGCGGCCCGGCGGTGCCAGGGAGGCGTCGTGTGCCGTCGGGCGGGTGATCAGCAGCGACGGGTCGCTCATCAGCGTCCCCGAGCGGGTCAGTTCGTCGAAGGTCCGCTCCCAGGCGGCGCCGAACGACAGCGTGTGGTGGGCGAGGTGAGGCCAGGTCCGGTCGGTGCCCGCGTGCAGGATCACCGCCGACGGCGAGTGCCGCAGCGGCACCGGGCGCACCGGGGCCCGGCCCAGGAGCCGGTGCGCGGTGGACAGTTCGCAGCTGAGCACCACCGCGTCGCACGCGATGCGCTCACCCGAGGCCAGGCGCACGGCCCGCACCCGGCCCGCCGAGCGTTCCAACGCGCTCACCTCGGCCGACCAGCGCAGCTCGGCACCGGCGCCGGCCGCCGCGTCGGCCATCGCGCGCGGCAGCGCGTGCATGCCGCCCTTGGGGAAGAAGACGCCGGCCACCGTGTCCATGTAGGCGATCACCGCGTAGGCCGCCAGCGCCCGGGCCGGGGCCACTCCGGCGTACAGGGCCTGGAAGGAGAAGACCCGGCGCAGACGGTCGTCGGACAGGAAGCGGCCGATGCGGCCGTCCAGCCGCCCGAAGCCGCCGAGCGCCGCGAGCCGGGCCAGGTCGGGGTGCGCGAGCTGGAACGGCGAGTCGAAGTTGGTGTCGATGAACCGGCGCATCTGCGCCCGGTAGAGCCGCTCCAGCCAGTGCCGCAGCCTGCGGTAGCCCGCCGCCTCGGCCGGCCCGGCGAAGCGCCGCACCTCCGACTCCATGGCCTCGCCGTCGGTGTGCACGTCCAGCGCGGTCCCGTCCGCGAAGCCGGCGCGGTAGGCCGGGTGCAGGGGCACCAGCTCGACGCGGCGGGCCAGGCTGTCGCCGACGGCCGCGAACGCCTCGTCGGCCAGGTGCGGCATCGTCAGCACGGTGGGCCCGGTGTCCACCAGGTAGTCACCGAGCCGCAGCCGGCCGGCCCGGCCGCCGGGACCCGCGTCCCGTTCGACGAGGGTGACCCGGCGCCCGGCGCCCAGCAGATGCAGGGCACACGCCAGTCCGGACAGGCCGGCGCCCACCACCACGACGTGGTCGGTCGGCCCGGTCACCGTCCTCATACGAGCTCCCCGGCGGGGCGCGGGGCGATGCCCGCGGCCCGCTCCACCAGGGCGGCGAACTCCCGCCGCACGCCGGGTTCCGCGCCGGTCGCCTCGAAGTGCCGCAGGGCGGCGGCCGCCAGCTCCGCGGTCCTCGCCTCCACCTCGGCCCGGGCGCCCGTCCGCTCCAGCGCCGCCCGCATCTCCCGCACGACGTGCTCCGGGCGGTCGTGCGCACCCGGGGCGAGCACGCGCGCGGCCTCGTGGTCGCCGGTGGCGTCGGCGAGGCGGACGGCGGCGGCGAGCAGCGGGGTGAGCTTGCGGGAGCGCAGGTCGTCGTCGGCCGGCTTCCCGGTCAGGGCCGGGTCGCCGAAGGCGCCGAGGAGATCGTCGCGCAGCTGGAAGGCCAGCCCCGCGCAGTGGCCGGCGGACCGCAGCGCCTCCGTCGTGCGGGTGTCGGCACCGGCCAGGGCCGCGCCCAGGGCGAGGGGCCGTGCCACCGTGTAGCGGGCGCTCTTGAGGGCGGCGATGGTCAGCGCCTCCTCGTCACCGGACGCACCGCTCGCCTGGGCGCGCAGGTCGCGGTACTGCCCGGCGACCATCTCGGTGCGCATCGCCCGCCACTCGTGGTGCAGCCGGGCACCGTGCGGCGACCCGAGCGCCGTCTCCGCCAACAGGTCGTCCGCCCACGCCAGCGCCAGATCGCCCGCGAGCACGGCGGCCGAGGCGCCGAACGACCCGGCGGCCACCGGCTCCGGCGCGCCCGGCGCCGTGCCGGGCCCGGCCGGGTGCCGCCCGGCGAACTCCACGTGCAGCGCCGGTCCTCCCCGGCGCACGGGGGATCCGTCCATCACGTCGTCGTGGACGAGGGCGCAAACCTGGAGCAGTTCGAGGGCCGCTCCCGTGCGCAGCAGCGCCGTGGCGTCACCGGAGCCGCCCGCGGCCCGCCAGCCGCACCAGGCGAACGCCGTCCGCAGCCGCTTGCCGCCCCGCAGGGCGAAGGCGGCGACGCGCTCGGCCATGTCGCGGGCGAACACCGCGTCGACGCCACGGGCCTGGCGCAGCCGCGCGTCGAGCACGTGCTCCAGGACGCTCTCCACGGCGCTCGTGGCCCAGGGGGCGGTCAGCGTCGCGTCGTCTCCCTCCGCCGGTCCGGCCACCGTCGGCCGCGGTCCAGGCATGCGCTACCCCTTCTCGTCCGATCATTCGCACATCAGTGCTTCCGGCGGCAGCCGTGCCGTGGATGCGCCGGCCGGTTCTCATCCGCGCCCGCGGGCGTGCCGGAAACGGGCCAGTCCGTCCCCGAGGCCGACGACCGGCTCCGGGTACCCCAGAACCGCGCGTCGCTCCGCCGGGAGCAGCCAGGGTTCGTGCACCGCGCCGGCGTCGACGTCCGCCAGCTCCGGCACCCAGCGCCGTACGTACGTGCCGTCCGGGTCGTAACGCCTGCCCTGGCGCACCGGGTTGAGGACGCGGTGCGGGCGGGAGTCGGTGCCGGTGCCGGCGACCCACTGCCAGTTCAGCTGGTTGTTGACGATGTCGCCGTCCACCAGCAGGTCCAGGAAGTGCCGGGCGCCGATCCGCCAGTCCACGTACAGCGTCTTGGCCAGGAAACTCGCCGTCAGCAGCCGGGCCCGGTTGTGCATCCAGCCCTCGGCGCGCAGTTGCCGCATGCCCGCGTCGACCACCGGGTAGCCCGTACGGCCCTCCCGCCACGCGGCGATGTCCCCGGCCGCCTCCTCCTCGCCGCGCCACCGGTCGTGCCGGGTGCGGTAGTCCCGGACCGACGCGTCGGGCCGGGCGGCGAGGACCTGGTGGTGGAAGTCGCGCCAGCACAGCTGGCGTTCGAACGCCTCGGCCCCGGCGCCGCCCAGCGCACGGGCCCGGTGGATCAGCTCCACCGGCGACAGCGCCCCGAAGTGGAGGTAGGGGGACAGGCGCGAGGTCGCGTCCCCGGCCAGGTCGTCGTGCCGTTCCGCGTAGCGGGACAGGTCCGTGCGGGCCCACCGTGCGAACCGGGCCCGCCCCGCCGTCTCCCCGCCCTCGGGAAGCCCCGGCGCCAGGCCCGCCGTCCCGGCGCGGGACGGCGGCTCCTCACCGCGTACGTCCGCGGGGACGCGCACGGCGCGCGGCGCGGGCAGGGGCCGGCGCAGCGACTGCCCGGACCAGCGGCGGAAGTAGGGGGTGAACACGGCGAAGTGGTCGGAGGCCGCCGGGGCCACGGCACCCGGCGCGACGGCGGTCACCACCGCGTCGTGCACGCGCAGCCGCACCCCGTCGGCGCCGAGTGCCCGGCGCAGCCGCTCCTCGCGGCGCTGGGCGTGGCCGGAGACGCCCGCGGCCAGGTGCACCTCCGTGGCGCCGCAGGCGGCGGCGACCGCGCGGACCTCCCGGGCGACCGGGCCCGAGCGTACGACCAGCCGTCCGCCGCGGCGGCGCAGCGAGGAGTCCAGGTCGGCCAGGCAGTCGGCCAGGAAGGCGGCGCGGTTCGGCGTGTCGAAGCCGGCCGCGTGGACGGCGGGGTCGCGGACGAACAGCGGCACCACCTCGTCCGCCGCCCGCAGCGCGGCACACAGCGGCGGATGGTCGTGCAGACGCAGGTCCGCGGTGAACAGGACGACCGCGACGGTCATGGGTGTCACTCCTGGTGCGGTGGTGCGGAGGGCGTCCGGCGCCGCCGGGCTCCCAGCCCGGCGAGGACCCGCCGCACGCGCGGGTCGTGCGCGGCGGTACGGCGCCCGCCCGGGCCGGCCGCGGCGGCCCGGGCGATGTTGCGGGCCATGCCGCCGAAGACCACGGAGTGGAACGGGGCGACGCTCCACCAGTACGCGTGGCCCAGCAGCCCGCGCGGGTGGAACAGGGCACGTTGCCGGTAGACGGTGCCGCCCCGGTCGCCGGTCTCGGCGTACATCTCCAGCCAGGCCAGGCCCGGCAGCCGCATCTCGGCGCGCAGCCGCAGCAGACGGCCCGGCTCGATCTCCTCCACGCGCCAGAAGTCCAGCGAGTCGCCGACCCGCAGGCGCTCGGTGTCCCGCCGCCCCCGGCGCAGCCCGACCCCGCCGGCGAACCGGTCGAGCCAGCCCCGGACCGCCCAGGCCAGGGGTGAGGAGTACCAGCCGTTCTCGCCCCCGATGCCCTCGATCACCCGCCACAGCGCCTCCCGGGACGCCTCTACGGGACGCTCCCGCTCGTCCTGGTAGAGGCTGCCGCCCGCCCAGTCCGGGTCCGTGGGCAGCGGGTCGCTGGGGGCGCCGGGCACCGAGGCGGAGGACCAGCGCGTGGCGACCTGCGCCTGGCGCACCCTGCGCAGCGCCAGGGCCAGGGCCTCGTCGAACGGCAGCGGCCTGCCCGGGCCGTCGGGCACGTACCGGGCGATGTCGTGCTCGTGGCAGACGACCTCGTGGCGCAGCGACTCGGTCAGCGGCCGGGCGAGGGCGGCGGGCACCGGCGTGACCAGGCCGACCCAGTGGCTGGACAGCCGGGGGGTGAGGATCGGGACCGGCACGATGAACCGCCGTCGCAGCCCGGCGACGGCGGCGTACCGGAGCATCATGTCCCGGTAGGTGAGGACGTCGGGACCGCCGATGTCGAAGGCCCGGTCGACGTCGTCGGGCATGGTCGCCGAGCCGACGAGGTAGCGCAGCACGTCCCGGACGCCGATGGGCTGGGTGCGGGTGTGCACCCAGCTGGGGGTGACCATGACGGGCAGGCGCTCGGTGAGGTAGCGCAGCATCTCGAAGGACGCCGAGCCCGAGCCGATGACGACGGCCGCCCGCAGCACCGTGGCGGGCACGGGAGAGGCGAGGAAGATCTCTCCCACCTCCGCCCGCGACCGCAGGTGCGGCGAGAGGGACTCCTCGGGCACGTGCTGCGGGGTGAGCCCGCCGAGGTACACGATCCGCTTCACCCCGGCGAGCCGCGCCTGCTCGGCGAAGACGCGGGCGGCCCGCCGGTCGGTGTCCTCGAACCGGGAGCCGGTGGCGAGGGCGTGCACCAGGTAGTAGGCGACGTCGATCCCGCGCATCGCGGCGGCGACCGACGCCGGGTCCGTGACGTCACCCCGGACCGTCTCGGCGTCGCGCGCCCAGGGGTGGTCGCGGAGCTTGCCCGGTGAGCGGGCCAGGCACCGGACGCGGTGCCCGGCCAGGAGCAGTTCCGGCACCAGGCGCCCGCCGATGTACCCGGACGCCCCGGTGACGAGGCAGTGCAGCCGCCGCCCGTCCTCCGTCATGCTCCAGCCTCCCGTCTCCGGCCGCGCTCACGGCCGGCCCCTACAGGAGACTTCGCCACCGGCCTCCGCGGCGGATGCACGGCACGGTGACCGCGGCCGTTCAGCCGGACGGAGCATCGGCCGCGGCCGCCCGTCGCGCCGCCGCGCCCCGCCGGGCCAGGACGCTCGGCCACCAGGCGCGCGGCCGACGTCGATCACCAGCGCGGGCACCGGCGGCGAACGCACCACCAGCGTGTCCAGCAGCACCCCGAAGGCGACGATGAACGCGATCCGCACCGGGAACGCGCCGGTGGACGGGCACGCGCCGGGGGCCGGACACGCGCCGGGGGCCGGGCTCTGGTGAGCCCGGCCCCCTTGTCGCGGAACGGGTCAGAACTGGAGCGCCCAGGCGTCGATCCGCCCGGTGTCGAAGTTCGCGTTGTCGCTGACCCGGAGCTTCCACGTGCCGTTCGCGGTCTCCGAGGAGGCGTTCACGGTGTACGTGGTGTCGATGTTGTCGGCGCTGCCGCCGGTGCCGTACCCCTTCAGCGTGTACGCGGTGCCGTCGGGGGCGATCAGCTGGACCTGGAGGTCACCGATGTAGGTGTGGACGATGTGCACCTCGACGGCCAGGGCCGACGGGGCGTTGCCCGGGACGCCGGAGACCGTCACCGGGGACTCGGCGGTGGCGTTGTCGGAGATGGCCTGGTCGGCGGTGTTCTCGAAGCGCGGTCCGGGCGGGGTGGTCGTGCCGCCGCCCACGTGCAGCAGCCGGTTGGGTGAACCGGTGCCGGGGCTGGTGACGACGCCGGTGGTGGCGGCGGAGGTCAGCGCGGCGGAGACCTGCGCGGGCGTGGCCGCGGGGTTGGCGGCCAGGTGCAGGGCGGCGGCCCCGGCGACGTGCGGGCTCGCCATCGACGTACCGGAGATGGTGTTGGTCGCCGAGTCGCCCGTGCTCCACGCCGAGGTGATCGACGAGCCGGGCGCGAACAGGTCGAGCACCGAACCGTAGTTGGAGTAGCTCGCCTTGGCGTCGCTCGACGTCGTGGCACCCACCGTGACGGCCTCGGTGACCCGTGCGGGCGACCGGGTGGAGGCGTTGGTGGACTCGTTGCCGGCGGCGACGACGAAGGTGACGCCGGAGGTGATGGCGTTGCGCACGGCCGTGTCGATGGCCGTGTCGCCGGGGCCGCCCAGGGACATGTTCGCCACGGCCGGCTTGACCGCGTTGCGGGCGACCCAGTCGATGCCGGCGACGACCTGCGCGGTGGTGCCCTGGCCGGAGTTGTTCAGCACCCGGACCCCGACGACCTTGGCCTTCTTGGCCACGCCGTAGGCGTTCCCGGCGACCGTGCCGGCGACGTGCGTGCCGTGGCCGTGGCCGTCCTGGGCGGTGTTGTCGTTGTCGACGGCGTCGTAGCCGTAGGAGGCCCGGCCGCCGAAGTCGCCGTGCGTGATGCGGACGCCGGTGTCGATGACGTACGCCGTGACGCCCTCACCCGCCGTGTCCGGGTAGGTGTACGAGCTGTTCAGCGGCAGGTTGCGCTGGTCGATGCGGTCCAGGCCCCAGGAGGGCGGGCCGGGCTGCGTCGCGGTGATGGAGAACGTCCGGTTCTGCACCACGGAAGCCACGGCCGGGTCGGCGGCGAGACGTTTCGCCTCGGACGCGGAGGCCTCGACCTCCCAGCCGTTGAGGGCCTTGGTGTAGGTCCGCTCGATGGCGGCGCCGTACTTGTGCGCGAGGGCGCGGCCCTCGGCGGAACCGGCCTTGCCGGTCTTCAGCGTGACGATGTAGCTGTCGGCGACGGCGTTCGCGGCGCCCTCGTACTGCACGCGCCCCTCGGCGGCGACCGGGGCCGCGCCGGCGGGGAGGGCGGAGACCAGGCTCGCGACGAGCGCCGCGGTGGCCGTCGCGCCGAGCGCGGCCAGTCTTCGCCGGGTGGATCTGCGGGGAGTACGCATCACTGCCATCTGAGGGGTCCTCCTCATCGGTGGTGCGCTGTGGGGTGTGGTGCACGCCCGTTGGAGCACCCGGGAGTCATGGTCATGTCAACCGGGGGGGGGCTCCTGTGCGTCAGCCGAAAGATTGAGGCCTCCACAGGAATTGCACAAGGGCCCTGCACGGACCGGCAGGACCCCTGTGACGGACCGTCAGTCGTCGAAGGCCGTGCTCCGGCTCCGCTTCTCCCAGGCCAGCACCTCGTCCCGCACCCGGTCCAGATGCCCGAGCACCGCGCTGACCCCGTCGTCGCCGAGCGGCAGGCGCAGGGGCGTGGGGTCGGCCTCCAGCGCGGCGAGGATCAGCGCGGCGGCCTTGGCCGGGTCGCCCGGCTGGGTGCCGTCGCCGCCGGACACCAGGCCGCGCGTCTGGCTCACCTTGCCGTACACACCGCTGTCCGCGCTGGTGCCGGCCCGGCCCGTCTCGAACAGACCGGTGCGGAAGGCGCCCGGCTCGACGATCAGCACCTTGACGCCGAACTCGGCGACCTCGTCCGCGAGCCCCTCGGACATGCCCTCCAGGGCGAACTTCGTCGCGCTGTACGCCGAGAACCCCGCGAAGGACAGCTGCCCGCCCATGCTGCTCATCTGCACGATCGCGCCCGAGCGCCGCTCGCGCATGTGCGGCAGCACGGCCCGGGTGAGGGCGGCCGGACCGAAGACGTGCACCTCGAACAGCGCCCGCAGCTCCTCCTCCGTGGTCTCCTCGAACGCCCCGACGTGGGTCCGGCCCGCGTTGTTGACCAGGACGTCGATCCGGCCGTGCCGTGCCACGACGTCCCGCACGGCGGCCTCGGCGGCGCCGGTGTCGGCGACGTCCAGGCGCAGCGCCTCCACCCGGTCGGGGTGGGCGGCGACCAGGTCCCCCAGCGCCTCGGAGCGCCGGGCCGCGCCGATGACGACGTCGCCCGCCGCGAGGGCGGCCTCGGCGATCGCCCGCCCGAACCCGCTGCTCGCGCCCGTGATGAGCCACACCCTGTTCATGGCCACTCCTCGTCTCGTCCGGCCCATGCGTCAACCACCCTTTCCTGTGGGGAAGTTGTTCGTCCAAGACATGTGGTGATAACCGAAGGGCATGACGAAGGACGTCCATGTACGGGACCTGCGCTACTTCGTGGCGGTGGCCGAGGACCTGCACTTCAGCCGCGCCGCCGAGCGGCTCTATGTGTCCCAGCCCGCCCTGAGCAAGCAGATCCGTGCCCTGGAGCGGCAGTTGGGCGTCGAGTTGTTCCGGCGAGACCGGCACGGCGTGGCCCTGACCGACGCCGGTACGGCGCTGCTGCCGCACGCGCGCCAGGTGATCGACGCGTGGCGGGAGGCGGCGGCCGCGGTGGACACCGTCCGCACGGCCCGGCGCGGCACGCTCGTCGTGGGCATGAGCACCAGCCCGGTCCGCGGCGGCCTGCTGCCCGCCGTCCGCTCCCGCTTCACGGCGGCACACCCCGAAGCCGCCCTCCGGCTCCGGCAGGTCACCTGGCAGGACCCGACGGCGGGACTGGCCGACGGCTCCGCCGACGTCGCGTTCGTCTGGCTGCCGCTGCCCGCCCAGGACCGCTACGCCTGGACGGTCGTCGCGGAGGAGCCGGTCATGGTCGCCCTCCCCGACACCCACCCGCTCGCCGGCCGCGCCGGGATCGACTTCACGGACCTGCTCGACGAGCCGTTCCTCGCGCTGCCCGAGAGCACGGGCCCGCTGCGCGACTTCTGGCTCGCCCTGGACTTCCGCGACGGCCGCGCACCCCGCATCGGCGCCGAGATAGCGAGCACGGAGGAGACGTACGAGGCCCTGTCCGCCGGCCTCGGCGTCTGCCTGGTGGCCACGGGCAACGTCCCGCTGCTCACGCTGGGCGGCGTGACGACCCGCCCGGTACGGGGCCTGCCCCCCAGCCGCTACGCCCTGGCCTGGCGCCGGGAGGACGGGGACCGGGCATGGGTGCGGGCGTACGCGGACGCGTGCCGGGCGGTGGCGGGACGGACGTAGCGCCACCCCGCCACCACCCGCGACCCCTCGGCATCCGCGACGTGTGCGACGAGCGAGACGTACGCGGTGTCGTTCTCGCGGTCGTGTGCGATGCGCATGCTCGCCCCTCGCAGCGGACTCGGTCGCGGTCGGCGGACCCGGCGTCGGCCCGGCCGCTTACGATGCGCCCAGCCGTTCGACGAGACCCCCGCCCACCGCCGCAGCCAGGAGCACCGTTCCCGTGTCGATACCCCCGCCCCCTGGGGCCCCGCAGCCCCAGGACCCGTACGGGCCGCCCCCTGCCGACCGGTCACGGGCCCATGGTCCGTACGGTCCGTACGGCACCGCCGGGCGCGCGTACGGCACGCCGGTCTCCGTCAACGCCCTGGCCGTCGCCGCCCTCGTGCTCGGCCTCCTGTGCTTCGTCCCCGCACTGGGACTGGTGCTGGGGCTGATCGCGCTGCGGCAGATCAAGAGGTCCGGGCAGAGCGGGCGGGGACTGGCGATCGCCGGGGCGGTGCTGTCCTGCGTCGGGGTCGTGCTGTGGACGGTGGTGCTGTCCACGGGGGCCGCGTCCAAGGCGTGGGAGGGGTTCAAGGACGGCGCGCGAGGCAACGAGACCCTGCGGCTGGACAAGGGCGACTGCTTCGACGCGCCCGGCGGCATGGAGGGCGACACGTACGACGTCGACCCGGTCCCCTGCGCGGGCCGGCACGACGGCGAGGTCTTCGGGGTCGTGACGCTGCCGGGCGGCGCCTTCCCGGGTGACGCCGAGCTCACCGACATCGCCGACGAGCGGTGCTGGGCGCTCCAGGACCAGTACGCCATGGACTCCTGGGCGATGCCCGCCGACGTCGACGTGTACTACCTGATGCCCTCCCGGGCGAGCTGGCGCTTCGGCGACCGCGCGATCACCTGCCTCTTCGGCCACGCCGACACCGGGTCTGAGCTGACCGGCTCGCTGCGCGGCGACCCCACCACGCTCGACACCGACCAGGTCGTCTTCCTGTCCACGGCCAACGCCTTCGACGCGGCGCTGTACGAGGAGCCCGAGGACACCCCCGAGGACGACCTCGCCGGCCACCGCGCCTGGGCCACGCGGGTGCACGACGTGCTCGGCGAGCAGATCGAGGCCCTGCGCGGTCACTCCTGGCCCTCCGGGGCCCGGCAGCCGGTCGCCGACCTGGTCGCGGACCTCGAGGACGCCCGGGACGAGTGGGCCCGGGCGAGCGAGGCGGCCGACGCCGACACCTACCTCACGCACTACGACAGGGCGTACGCCTACGTCGACGGCCCGTCGACCGTCACGGCGCGCAAAGCCCTCGCCCTGGCCTCGACCCCGCCGGCCTACGACGAGGACGAGGGCGGTTCCGCCGAAGCGCAGGTGTGACGGCGGCTATAGCGGGGAGAAAGTGCCTGCGTAAAGCCCTCAGGGCCACCATGTCATCACATCGAGTGATTCTCTGGCCTTTGCTTGCCTGGCACAACCTACGGTTGCCACGCTGTTGCTGTCTGTACAACCTGATGGGAGCGGCCAGTGACATTCGGTGAGCAGCCGGCGTACTTGCGTGTCGCGGGTGATCTCCGCAGGAAGATCGTCGACGGTCGGCTCCCCCCGCACACCCGGCTCCCCTCCCAGGCCAGAATCCGCCAGGAGTACGGCGTCTCGGACACCGTCGCCCTGGAGGCCCGCAAGGTGCTGATGGCCGAGGGGCTGGTCGAGGGCCGCTCCGGTTCGGGGACGTACGTGCGCGAGCGGCCCGTGCCCCGGCGCATCTCCCGCTCCGGCTACCGCCCGAGCGGCGGGGCGACGCCGTTCCGCCAGGAGCAGGCCGAAGGCGAGGGGCGCGGCACCTGGGAGTCCAGCAGCGAGCAGTCCGAGGCGAGCGTCGCGGTCGCCGAGCGGCTGGACATCGAGCCGGGCGACCGCGTGATGTGCACGAAGTACCTGTACCGCGAGAACGGCGAGCCGATGATGCTCTCCACCTCCTGGGAGCCGCTCGCGGTGACGGGCCGTACGCCCGTGATGCTGCCGGAGGAGGGCCCGCTCGGCGGCATGGGGGTCGTCGAGCGCATGCGCGCGATCGACGTGATCGTGGACAACGTCACGGAGGAGGTCGGCGCCCGCCCCGGCCTCGCCGAGGAACTGCTCGTGCTGGGAGGCGTCCCCGGCCATGTGGTCCTGGTCGTCCAGCGCACGTTCTACGCCTCCGGCCGCCCCGTCGAGACGGCCGACGTGGTCATCCCGGCCGATCGGTACCGGGTCGCCTACCACCTTCCGGTCAAGTAGCGAGCGCTCACATCCGCCCCGCGGCGCGCTCCCCGCGCGCCCCGCTCACACCCTCACCGTCACGGCCGACGCCGCCGCGAGTCGGGCCCGACCCGGGGCCCGTCGTCGTCTGCGCAGGTCGACCACCGTGTATGCGGTATGCCCGAGAACGGGTGCGCCGAGGTACGCGGACGGCGCGTTCGCCGCCGTGCGCCCCCTGAGTGCTGGCCGGTTGCGTACCTCTTGGTGAAAAGCCGTATTCGCAGCGTGAAGGTTAGGCGTACGCTCGGGCATATGCGCATTGCGGTTTCCTTAGCGGGTGGGGCTCGGCACAGGCCGCGGGCGGGAAGTGGAGGGGCGCGATGAACGACAGCACGGTCACTCTTCCCTGGCTCGTGATACGTCAGGACGACAACGGCAATCGCTACCGCGTCGGGCGGTACGCGACCCGGGCCGAGGCCCAGAAGATCGCCGACAGCCTCGACGGCCGCGGCCACAAGCAGCTGTACTGGGTCGAGCGACTGGGCCAGAGCGGACCGGCCCTGCACGACTGACCCCGTGTCCGGCGTCCGTGCCGGACCGACCCGGTGCCGGACCAACCCCGTGCCGTGCCCTGCCGGGCCGGCCTCGCCTCGCCGGGCCGGCCTGCGGTGCCTGCCGCGCCCGCCCGGCCGGAGTTCCGCCGTGCTCCCGTAGGCTCCCCGCATGACTGAGCACATCGTCGTCGTGGGTGCCGCGCTCGTCGACGACGGGCGGCTGCTGGCCGCCCGGCGCAGCGCGCCCGCCGAGCTGGCCGGCCGCTGGGAGCTGCCCGGGGGCAAGGTGGAGCCCGGGGAGGCGGCCGACGCGGCGCTCGTACGCGAACTGCGCGAGGAACTCGGCGTCGACGCCGAGGCCGGCGAGCGGATCCCGGGCGAGTGGCCCCTGCGGCCGCCGTACGTCCTGCACGTGTGGACCGCGCGGCTGCGGCCCGGCTCGCCCGCCCCCGAACCCCTACAGGACCACGACGGGCTGCGCTGGCTCGACCCCGCCGAGATCTGGGACGTCGACTGGCTCGACCAGGACGTCCCGGCCGTCCGGCAGGCCCTCGCGCACCTGGGAGACCTCCGCGCCGGCGTGCGGGAAGGGCCCGGCGCCTGAGATCGGCCGGGGGGCGTGCGACGCGGGTCGACTGGTGTACGGGCGCCCCGTACGCCTTTCGTGCCACAGTGCGCCGCGCCGCGCGGTACTCCGCCCCGGATATCGGGTATGTGCCCATTAACCCCACGAAACCGGACTTGGGTGGGCCTGCCGGCAGGGAAGTGAGCGGCGTGATCGACACCGAGGGTGACTGCGCCGAGTGGACCTTCCCCGCCGAGCCGGACGCCGTGCGCACCGCCCGCCAGGCCGTCCGCGGCCGGCTCCGCGGCTGGGGCCTGGACAGCCTCGCCGACCTCACGGCCCTGCTGGTCAGCGAGCTGGTCACCAACGCCCTGCGGCACGCCACCGGCCCCATCGGCGTCCGCCTGGTGCGCCCCCTCGGACTGGACGGCGTCCTGCTGGTCGAGGTCTCCGACCCGCTGCCCGACCCGCCCCGCGAGCGGGCCGCCCGCCCCGAGGACGAGGGCGGCCGCGGACTGCAGCTGGTGGCCTCCGCCTCCCGCCGCTGGGGCACCCGGCCCGGCGGCGCGGGCAAGACCGTGTGGTTCGAACTCGCGGTGTCGGAGTGAAAGAACGGTGTACGAACCCCGTACCGCTGTAGAGCGATTGGTTCAGGCCAGTGGCGGTTGTCGGCGGACGGGGTTCGACGACGGGTCCCCTGGTTAGAAGACTGGAAGTGTTCTCACAGTTCGGACCGAAAACCATCGGGACCGTGCTGTGATCGTGAACACCGTGTTGTGCGGCACCGTAGTGCTGGATACTGCGGGCAGCCGCCCCTGGTGACCGGTGCCGGGCGCGGTGAGCTGGAGGGGACGGTTCGCGTGAGCGAGATACCAGCGAAGGCCACGGAGTCCGAGGACCCGTCGGAGGGCGCGAGGGCGAGGGCCGCCGACGCCCCGGCCGCCGCGGTCTCAGGTGCGCTCGCGGCCGACGGGGTGCCGCCCGGGGACGCCATGTGGCAGAGCAGTCCCCCCGGATCCATCTACGACTACATCAAGGTCGCCTCCTTCTCCATCGGCCCCGACGGGCTGGTCGACCAGTGGAGCATGCGCGCCGAGCACCTCTTCGGGATCCCCGCCGGACGCGCCGTCGGCATGGACCCCATCGAGGCGTTCATCGACCCGCGCCACCGCGAGCGCGGCATGCGCAAGATGGCCGAGATCCTCGACGGCCGCGAGTGGACCGGCGTGGTGCCCTTCCGGATGCCGAAGGGCTACGAGGGGGACTGCGGTCACGAGGGACTCGCCGAGGTGTACGTCATGCCGACGCGCACCGAGGACGGCGAGAAGGCCGCCGTGTGCATCGTCGTCGACGTGCGCACGCTGCGCAGCATCGAAACCGATCTCGCCGCCTCGCAGGCCATATTCAGTCAATCCCCCTTCGGTTTCCTGCTGATCGACCCCGACCTGCGGGTCCGCCGCGTCAACCAGCGGTTCGCGTCCATCTTCGGCGGCGCGCCCGACGACCACCGCGGCAAGGGTGTTCACGACTACCTGCAGCGCGGGGAGGCCGAGCGGGTCGCCGCCACGCTGCGCCGGGTGCTGGAGACCGGCAGCTCCATCACCGACATGCACGTCACGGGTTTCGTGCCGGGCTCCGACGAGCGCCGCCACTGGTCCGTCAACCTCTACCGCGTGCACAGCGGTTCGGGGCGTCCCATCGGGGTCGCCTGGCTCGGGATCGACATCACCGCACGCCGCGCCGCCGCCCGTGAGGCCGCCGCCGCCCGGCGCAACCTGGCCCTGCTGAACGAGGCGGGCGCCCGCATCGGCAACTCCCTCGACCTGGAGACCACGGCCCGCCAGCTCCTCGACGTCGTCGTCCCCGGCTTCTGCGACCTGGCCACCGTCGACCTCTACCAGGGGCTGCTGGCCGGTGACGAGACCCCGCCCGGACTCGCCGACGGCAGCGCCGAACTGCGCCGCGTGGCCTTCGCGAGCGCCGTGTCCGACGCGCCGTTCGCGGGTACGGGCGTGCCCGTCTCGGTCGGCGCCGTCCACCACTACCCGTTCAACTCGCCCTGTGCGGACGCCCTGCGCACGGCCCGGCCGCAGATCGTGCCCCCCGAGGACGGCGGGCTCGTGCAGTCCACGCTCGCCGTGCCGATGGTCGCCCACGACACCGTCGTCGGACTGGTGCAGTTCGCCCGGGCCAAGGGCAGCGAGCCGTTCGGCGACCGCGACCGGGACCTGGCCGTCGAGCTCGCCGCGCGCGCCGCCGTCTGCATCGACAACGCCCGCCTCTACCGGCGCGAGCACGAACGCGCGTTGATACTGCAGCGGTCCCTGCTCCCGCCCGGTGACCCGGAGGCCTCCGGCCTCGACATCGCCTGCCGCTACCTGCCCGGCAACGTCAACACCGGCCGGCCCAGCGAGGTCGGCGGTGACTGGTTCGACGTCATCGAACTGCCCGGGCACCGCACCGCCCTGGTCGTCGGCGACGTCATGGGCCGCGGCCTGCGCGCCGCCGTCGCCATGGGTGAACTGCGCACCGCGGTAAGGACCCTGGCCCAGCTCGACCTCGAACCGGCCGAGGTGCTCTCCCAGCTGGACGAGATCGCCCGCGGCCTCGGCGCACCCGGGGGCGTGCAGCAAGCCACCCGGGCGGCCCGCCGGCCACGGGAGGCTGACCTGTCGGAGATCTACCTGGCCACCTGCGTGTACGCCGTCTACGACTCCGTCACCCGGCGCTGTACGTTCGCCAACGCCGGCCATCTGCCGCCCGTCCTGGTCGAACCGGGCGAGGCGGCCCTGATGCTGGACGTGCCGCCGGGCATGCCGCTCGGCGTGGGCGGCGAGCCCTTCGAGGAGGTCGAGGTCGAACTGCCCGAGGGCGCCCTGCTCGCGCTCTACACGGACGGACTGGTCGAGAGCCGCGACCATCCCCTGGACGAGGGCCTGCAGGCCTTCGTCAGCGCCCTCGCCGACCCCACGCAGCCGCTGGAGGACGTCTGCGACCACGTCCTCAACACCCTCGACACCCATCACGGCGAGGACGACATCGCGCTGCTGATGGCACGTGTCCAGGGGCTGCCCACCGAGTCCGTCGGCGACTGGACCCTGCCGCGCGAGCCGCGCAGCGTGGGCCGGGCCCGTGAGTACGCGCGCGCCCAGCTGCTCAGCTGGGACATGGAGCCCCTCGTCGACACCACGGAGCTGCTCGTCAGCGAACTGGTCACCAACGCCCTGCGCTACGGCGAGGGCGAGATCCGGCTCCGCCTGCTGCTGGACCGCACCCTGGTCTGCGAGGTGTGGGACTCCGGCCTGGTCCAGCCCCGCCGCCGCCGGGCCCGCGACACGGACGAGGGCGGCCGCGGCCTCCAGCTCGTCGGCCTCCTCAGCGCGGCCTGGGGCTCGCGCCGCACGCCCCGGGGCAAGACCGTCTGGTTCGAACTCCCGCTCCCGGACGGCGGAAGCGGCCTGCCGGACCCGGCGGAGGCACTGCTGAGCCTGTTCTGACCGCAACCGAACGCCCGTACGGGCCGTCCTCCCCGGCAACACCGACCGCACGCACCCCGGGGAGAGACGGCATGGACCGCACGGAGGACGCCGCACCGGCCGGGGCACCCGCCGCCGACGACACTGCGAAGGACGCTCCCGCCTCCGACGGCGGCAGGCAAGCACGGCGCCGACGCCGTCTCGTACGCGGGGCGCTCGTGGCGGTCCTGGTCCCGCTGGTCTCCCTCCTGGCCGTGCTGACGGCCCTCGGGGTCAACTACACGGGCGACCCGGCGGACGGCACGTACACCCGCGACCGCGACGCCCTCTGGCTCGGCCACGCCTGGGTGGACGGCCGCAAGAAGGACGCCGACGTCACCGCCCTGGCCCGCCGCCTGCGAGGCACCGGCATCCGCGACCTGTACGTCCACTCGGGCCCCCTGGAGCACGACGGCACCCTGCCGGAGTCCCGCTATCCGAGAGCCCGCTGGTTCGTCGACGCCGTGCACGAGAAACTGCCCGGCATCCGCGTCCAGGCCTTCCTGGGCGACGTCCTCGCCTCCGAGAGCGGCGAGGGCATGGTCCTGGCGGACCCGGACACCCGCGCGGCCGTCGTCCGCTCCGCCCGCCAGGTCCTGGACACCGGCTACGAGGGCGTCCACCTCGACCTGGAACCCATGCCGTCCGGCGACCGCGACTTCCTCGCCCTGCTCGACGCCCTGCGCCGCGAGACCCGCTCCCGGGACGCCCGGCTCTCCGTCGCCGCCCACCAGATCGACCCGCTCCCCGAGCTGCACACCGTGTTCGGCCTGTTCACCGAGAACCCCAAGTGGTGGTCCCAGGAGTTCTTCGGCCAGGTCGCCCGCCGCGTCGACCAGATCGCCATGATGTCGTACGACACCGCGCAGCCCCTGGAGAGCACCTACGGCGGTTACGTCGCCCAGCAGACCTCCCTCGCCCTGGAGGTCACCCCGCCCGCCACCGACCTGCTGATGGGCCTGCCCTTCTACTGGGAGAGCAACTTCGACCACTGGGGCCACGCCGAGACCGTCCCCGCGGCGGTCCGGGGCGTCCGTCTGGGCCTGTCCCGCACGGACGCGGACCGGGCGCGCTTCGGCGTCGCGCTGTACATCGACTTCGCCGCGACGGAGGCGGACTGGCGCGCCTACCGGGAGGACTGGGTGCGGTGACTCCACCCCCGCACACCGGCCGCCGGACCTCCCGCCCCCGACGCCCTCTCACCCGCACCGACCTGGCCCCCCTCGTCCACGGCGAACTCGGCCCCGACCACGTCCTGCTCACGCCCGACGGGCAGCCCGCGCTCATCGACACCGAGGGCCTGATGTACCGCGACGTGGAGCGGGAGCACGTCTTCCTCCGGCTCCGTTTCGGCCCCCGCTACGACGCCCTGCGCGCCACCGGCCCGGACGAGGCACGCCTGCGGCCGTACCGCCTGGCGATGCACCTGGAGCTCGTCCCGGGACCGCTCACCCTCGCCGAGGGCGACTTCCCGCACCCCGAGCGGATGCGGGAGATCGCCGAGCACAACCTCCGGCAGGCCCTCAGCCTGCTGACGACCGCCTCCTGATCTTCGAACCCAGCCAGACCAGGGGGTCGTACTTGCGGTCGATCGCCCGTTCCTTCAGGGGGATCAGGGCGTTGTCCGTGATCTTGATGCCCTCGGGGCAGACCTCCGTGCAGCACTTGGTGATGTTGCAGTAGCCCAGGCCGTGTTCGTCCTGGGCGGTGGTCTTGCGGTCCAGGCCCGACTCCGCCGCCGCGTCGAGCGGGTGCATGTCCAGCTCGGCGACCCGCATGAGGAACCGGGGCCCGGCGAACGCCTGTTTGTTCTCCTCGTGGTCGCGGACCACGTGGCAGGTGTCCTGGCACAGGAAGCACTCGATGCACTTGCGGAACTCCTGTGGCCGGTCCACGTCCTCCTGCATCATGCGGTACTCGCCCGGGGCGAGTCCGGCCGGCGGGACGAAGGCAGGAACCTCCCTGGCCTTGTCGTAATTGAAGCCGACGTCGGTGACCAGGTCGCGGATCACCGGGAAGGCCCGCAGCGGGGTGATCGTGACGGTCTCCTCCCGGCCGAACACCGACATGCGCGTCATGCACATCAGCCGCGGACGGCCGTTGATCTCCGCCGAGCAGGAACCGCACTTGCCCGCCTTGCAGTTCCAGCGCACGGCGAGATCGGGCGTCTGGGTGGCCTGGAGCCGGTGGATGATGTCGAGCACCACCTCGCCCTCGTTGACCTCGACCTCGAAGTCCTCAAGGCCGCCCCCGCTCACGTCCCCGCGCCACACCCTGAAACGGGCCGTGTAGCCGCTCATTCGTACAGCTCCTCTTCGGCGAGGTACTTGACCAGCTCCTCCTTGTCGAACAGGGCGAGCAGGTCGGCACGGACGGGTTCGGTGGTCTCACGGGTGAGCGTGATCTGGCCGCGGACCGGGTCTGTCGCCGCCGGCCCGCCCGCCGGGTCGGTCAGCGCGCACAGCAGGTTGATCCGCCGCCATCTGCGGTCCATCGACGGGTGGTCCTCCCGGGTGTGCCCGCCGCGCGACTCGGTGCGCTCCAGGGCGGCCCGCGCCACGCACTCGCTCACCAGCAGCATGTTCCGCAGGTCCAGGGCGAGGTGCCAGCCCGGGTTGAACTGCCGGTGCCCCTCGACCCCGGCCCGGCGCGAGCGCACCCGCAGCTCGGCCAGCTTCTCCAGGGCCTGCTTCATCTCCGTCTCGCGGCGGATGATGCCGACCAGGTCGTTCATGGTCTGCTGGAGTTCCTGGTGCAGGGTGTACGGGTTCTCCGGCGGGCCACCGGCCGGTTCCTCGGTCTCGGCCTCGGCCGAGAAGGGCCGCAGGGCCTCCGCCGCGGCGGCGTCGACCTGTCCGTCGTCCACGACGGGCCGCGCCCCGGCCAGCCCGGTCGCGTACTCGGCCGCGTACCGGCCCGCCCGGCGGCCGAACACCAGCAGGTCGGACAGCGAGTTGCCGCCGAGCCGGTTGGACCCGTGCATGCCGCCGGCGACCTCACCGGCCGCGTACAGCCCGGGCACCCCGCGCGCCGCCGCCGTGTCGGACTCGACGGCGATCCCGCCCATCACGTAGTGGCAGGTGGGCCCGACCTCCATCGCCTCGGCGGTGATGTCGACGTCCGCCAGCTCCTTGAACTGGTGGTACATCGACGGCAGCCGGCGCTTGACGACCTCGGCGGGCATCCGCGTCGACACGTCGAGGAACACGCCCCCGTGCGGGGAGCCGCGTCCCTCCTTCACCTCGGCGTTGATCGCCCGGGCGACCTCGTCGCGGGGGAGCAGCTCGGGAGGACGGCGGTTGTGGTCCGGGTCGTCGTACCAGCGGTCGGCCTCCTCCTCCGTCTCGGCGTACTTGTCCTTGAAGACGTCGGGGACGTAGTCGAACATGAACCGCTTGCCGTCGGAGTTGCGCAGCACCCCGCCGTCGCCGCGCACCGACTCGGTGACGAGGATGCCCTTCACGGACGGCGGCCAGACCATGCCGGTCGGGTGGAACTGCACGAACTCCATGTTCAGCAGGGGAGCGCCCGCGAGCAGGGCCAGCGCGTGGCCGTCGCCGGTGTACTCCCAGGAGTTCGAGGTCACCTTGAAGGACTTGCCGATGCCGCCCGTCGCGATGACGACCGAGGGGGCCTCCAGGACGAAGAAGCGGCCGGACTCGCGCTCGTAGCCGAAGACGCCGGAGACACGATCGTCCTGTTTCAGCACCCGGGTGACCGTGCACTCCTGGAAGACCTTCAGCCGGGACTCGTAGTCCCCGGTCTCGCGGAAGTCCTCCTGCTGGAGGGAGACGATCTTCTGCTGGAGGGTGCGGATCAGCTCCAGGCCGGTGCGGTCGCCGACGTGCGCGAGCCGCGGGTACTCGTGGCCGCCGAAGTTGCGCTGGGAGATCCGGCCGTCCTTGGTGCGGTCGAACAGCGCCCCCCAGGTCTCCAGCTCCCACACCCGCTGCGGTGCCTCCTGCGCGTGCAGTTCGGCCATCCGCCACTGGTTGAGGAACTTGCCGCCGCGCATGGTGTCGCGGAAGTGCACCTGCCAGCTGTCGTTCTCGTTGGCGTTGGCCATCGCCGCGGCGATGCCGCCCTCGGCCATCACCGTGTGCGCCTTGCCGAACAGCGACTTGCAGATCACGGCCGTACGCGCGCCCCGCTCGCGGGCCTCGATGGCGGCGCGCAGCCCGGCCCCGCCCGCGCCCACCACGACGACGTCCCACTCCTGCCGGTCGACCACGGACATCAGAACGCCTCACTCATCAGAAGAATCGCGGATCGTCGAAGGCACCGGACGCGACCAGATAGACGTAGAGGTCGGCGAGCGCCACGCTGACCAGCGACGCCCAGGCCAGCTGCATGTGCCGGGCGTTGAGCCTGCCCGCCCACTGCCACATCCGGTAGCGCACGGGATGTCTGGAGAAGTGCTTGAGCTTGCCGCCGACGATGTGCCGGCAGGAGTGGCAGGAGATCGTGTACGCCCAGATCAGCACGATGTTGATCAGGAACACGAGGGTGCCGAGGCCCATGTGTCCCCACGCGTAGTTCTCGTCGCGGAAGGCGAGCACGGTGTCGTAGGTGAGGATCCCGGCGACGAGGAGCGCCGCGTAGAAGAAGTAGCGGTGGATGTTCTGCAGGATCAGCGGGAAGCGGGTCTCGCCGGTGTACTTCCTGTGCGGCTCGGCCACCGCGCAGGCCGGCGGGGACGCCCAGAAGCCCCGGTAGTAGGCCTTGCGGTAGTAGTAGCAGGTCAGCCGGAAGCCCAGCGGGAAGATCAGGATGATGATCGCGGGCGAGACGCCCCACCAGCTGCCGAAGATCTCCCAGTTGGGGCCGTCCCTCATCGGCTCGCACCGCTCCGCCAGGCACGGGGAGTAGAAGGGCGAGACGTACGGCGCCGCGTAGTAGTCGGCGTCGGCGAAGGCCCGCCAGGTCGAGTAGACGATGAAGGCCAGCAGACCCGCGACCGTGCCGGCCGGGGCCAGCCACCAGCGGTCGGTGCGCAGGTGCGGGGCGGCGATCGCGGCGCGCGTACCCGCCGTGACGCCGCCGCCGCTGGGATGGGGTTCGGTGGCGGGAGGTTCCGTACCAGTGGCCACGTGACGACTCCGGTCGGGTTCAGGGGGAGGTGCCGGTCGCTCGACGCCCTCCCGGTCAGGGAGCGCGCCGGTCCCGGGCGCCCAGCCCCTCGTCGTCCGAGTCGACCCACAGCGACGGGTCGTACGGCGCGTCCGAGATGGTGACGAGCTCGGGGCGCATCGGTGCGGTCGGCGACGCGGCGGCTTCACGCAGCAGGGCGAGGCTCTCGCGCAGGTGGTTGGCGTCGGCCCGGACGCGGCGCATCTCCAGACCGCCGGTGCCGACCTGCTTCTCCAGCCGCCCCAGCGACCGCAGCAGGTCGTCGAGAGAGCGCTGGACTGACGTCAGTTCGTCGTGAACGGACATGACTTGCCCTCACTTCCACGGGTCCTTCACGGCCCAAGGCGGCAACGTTCATGCGCCTGCGAGTGTTGCGCGTCACACCTCGTGCTGTGAAGGGATGTGCATCGATTGGCCGGGGCGTGCGGGTGCACCGCGCGGTGCGCTGCGCCGCATGGGTGACTTCCCCTCCGTGACCGCCGTGTCGCCCTGTGTTGCCGAACCCTTTCCTCTTCAGTGGCGGCATACATCAGATGAACTCCAAATACCGCCAAAAGTGATCATAACGCCCGCGGCTTCCCGGAGGTAGCACAGATGTCCCAGCACGGCGTCGGCCCGCGTGCGGTCACGCGCTCGGTCGCCTTCCTCACCGCGGGCGTGCTCGCGGTGCCCGCGCTCGCCGGGTGCGGTTCCGAGGACCCGGCCGGCAAGCCGCTCGCCGCCCCGGACATCCAGCCCGCCGCCCGGGACAAGGTCGCCGACGGCGGCACCCTGCGCTGGGCCGTCGACTCCGTGCCGGACACGCTGAACACCTTCCAGTCGGACGCCGACGCCACCACCACCCGCGTCGCCCAGGCCGTCCTGCCGTCGATGTTCCGGATGAACGCCTCCGGCCGCCCCGAGCGCAACCCCGCCTACCTGGAGTCCGCGAAGGTCGTCGAGACCGAGCCCAAACAGGTCGTCCTGTACAAGCTCAACCAGCAGGCCGTCTGGAGCGACGGCCGGGAGATCGGCGCCGCCGACTTCGCCGCCCAGTGGCGCGCCCTGTCCGGCAAGGACACCGCCTACTGGACCGCCCGCAACGCCGGCTACGACCGCATCCAGAAGATCGAGCGCGGCGACAGCGCCCTGGAGGTCCGGGTCACCTTCAGCCGCCCCTACGCCGACTGGCGCTCCCTGTTCTCCCCGCTGTACCCGAAGGACGTCATGGGCACCCCGGACTCCTTCAACGACGGCGCCCGCAAGAAGCTCAAAGTCACCGCCGGCCCCTTCACGGTGAAGAAGGTCGACACCGAGGACGACAGGATCACCCTCGCCCGCAACCCGCGCTGGTGGGGCGAGCCCGCCAAGCTCTCCGCGATCGAGCTGCGCACCGTGCCGCGCGACAAGCGGGCCGCCGAGCTGGCCGCCGGCACCCTCGACCTGGCCGAGATCGATTCCGCGGCGGCCCGCCGCATCACCCTGGCCGCCCGCCCGCACAGCTCCAGCAGCCCCCTGATGGGCCCGGGCGCCGACCGGACCGCCGCGGACGCTTTGCGCTCCTGGGCCAGAGCCAACGGCACCGACGACGACGCGGCCGACGAGGAGACCCTCGCCCGCAAGAAGCTGCGCAAGGCGGCCGCCAAGTACGCGCGGCGGCAGCAGGCCCTGCGCGGCTTCGAGGTGCGCAAGTCCCTGGAGCCGGCCTTCACCCAGCTCGCCCTGAACGGCGCCGAGGGCCCTCTGGCCGACGAGCGGGTCCGCCGGGCCGTCGCCCGCGCCCTGGACCGCGAGGAACTGGCCGAGGCCGTCCTCAAGCCCCTGGGTCTGCCCGCCGTCCCGGTCGGCAGCCACCTGGCCCTGTCCGGCCAGGCCGCCTACGCCGACAACAGCGGCGCCCTCGGCGACCAGGACACCGAGGAGGCACAGGCCCTGCTCGCCGACGCCGGCTGGGTACGCGGCGGCCCCGTCACGGAGCAGAAGAAGGACAAGGAGGAGAAGGCGGCCGGCGGCGAGGGCGAGCGGGCCGACGGCTCCTCCGGCGCGGACGAGGACGACAAGGCCCGGCAGCAGGACCCGGCCGGCCACCTCGCCCAGGACGGCAGGCAGTACAAGCACCCGCACCCGGGCGGCGCCCCCGGCGCGTACGCCCCGCGCGGCACCGCCGCCCCGGCGAACCAGGAGGCCGCGCCGTTCGCCAAGAACGGCAAGCCCCTCACGCTCCGCTTCGTGCTCCCCTCCGGGCCCGGCTCCCGGACGCTGCGCACGGTCGCCGACCGCATCACGCGCATGCTGCAGCGCGTCGGCATCGGCACGGAGATCTCCAAGGTCTCCGACGAGTCCTACTTCAAGGACCACATCGCCTCCGGCCAGTACGACCTGGCCCTCTACTCCTGGCCCGCCACCGCCTACCCCGCCACCGACGCCCGCCCCGTCTACGCCAAACCGGTCCCGGCCGCCGACGGCTCCCTGAGCGTCGAGCAGAACTACACCCGCGTCGGCACCGACCAGGTCGACCAGCTCTTCGACGAGGCCGTGGCCACGCTCGACGAGGGCAAGTCCCGCTCCCTCATCCGCAAGGCCGACTCCCGCATCTGGGCGGCGGCCGGCTCCATCCCCCTCTTCCAGCGCCCCCAGCTCCTCGCGGCCCGCAAGAACCTGGCCAACACCGGCGCCTTCGGCTTCGCCACACCGGTCTACGAGGACATGGGCTTCCTGAAGAGGAGCGCGAAGCCCGCCCCGGGCCCCTCCGTGAAGGGCCCGGCCGCCCGGTAGCTCCGGAAACGCTCAAATGCCTTGCCGCCGCCCGAGCCGGCGTCCGCACCATGAGGCCGGCAGCGATCATGGTGCGGACGCCGGGCGTCCGCGCACGGGGGGCGGCACATGGACGGAACGGTACGGCGGGCCCGCGCGGCCGGCCTGGCCATCGGGCGCTGGTGGCCGCGCTGACGGCGTGCACCGGGGAACCGGGGGCCCACGGCACCCCGCGCGAGAGCGGCACGTCCCGGGCGCGGGCCTGCGCGAAGGGCACCTTCACCTGGTCCCCGGTCACCACGCGCGACCGGTTGACCGGCGTCTCGCGTCCGGAGCGGCTGGGCGAGGGCGGCGGCGCGCTGCGCAACCCGGTGCGGCGCGTGTGCACGCCCGTCCCCTCGGTACGCGCCGACGGACCGGCACCGCCCGCCGCTGAGGTCCTGTTCTCCCTCGGCAAGGTGGCCGGGGAGACCGACTCCGAGGCGCCCGCCCTGGCGGAGGCGGGCGACACCTGGGCGTTCACCGACCCCGGGCAGCGGGCCCCGGCGCTCGGCGAGGGCCGCGTCACCCCGCGCGAGGCGGGCACGTACCACCAGTACGCCGGTGTCCGGGAGGTCTCCGCGGACTTCCGCCACACCTGCCCGGACGGCAGGACCGTCTCCGGCCGGGCCCCCACCTGGACGGCCGACGTCGCCGGCGTGACCGGCTGCGCCGAGCGCCCGGACACCGCTCTGGCCCGGGAAGCCGCCCGGCACGCCTGCGTACCGGCCGAAACCGACGCCGAACCCCCCTCGCCAAGCCCCTGACCTGCACCAAAGCATCCCGGCTCACCCCAACGGTGGCGGACCCGTACCATGGGGTGAGGCCGTGGCATGTTGAGCCCGGCAGGGCCCGCGCACCACCGACGTACGCGCAGGGCATTCCTCACCACTCCGGGAGTACGCCTTTTATGGCCACGCGCCACGACATCCGCAACGTCGCCATCGTCGCCCACGTCGACCACGGCAAGACCACCATCGTCGACGGCATGCTGAAGCAGGCCGGTGCCTTCGCCGCCCACCAGCTCGACTCGGTCGACGACCGCATGATGGACTCGAACGACCTGGAGCGTGAGAAGGGCATCACGATCCTCGCCAAGAACACGGCGGTGAAGTACCACCCCAAGGACGGCGGGGAGCCCATCACCATCAACATCATCGACACCCCCGGCCACGCCGACTTCGGCGGTGAGGTCGAGCGCGGTCTGTCGATGGTCGACGGCGTCGTCCTGCTCGTGGACGCCTCCGAGGGCCCGCTGCCCCAGACCCGCTTCGTGCTGCGCAAGGCGCTCCAGCAGCGGCTGCCCGTCATCCTCTGCATCAACAAGACGGACCGCCCCGACTCCCGGATCGACGAGGTCGTCAACGAGACGTACGACCTCTTCCTGGACCTGGACGCCGACGAGGACCAGATCGAGTTCCCGATCGTCTACGCCTGCGGCCGTGACGGCATCGCCTCCCTCACCAAGCCGGCGGACGGCACGGTCCCGGGCGACTCCGACAGCCTGGAGCCGTTCTTCTCCACGATCCTGGAGCACATCCCGGCCCCGACCTACGACGAGGCCGCCCCGCTCCAGGCGCACGTGACGAACCTGGACGCCGACAACTTCCTCGGCCGTATCGCGCTGCTGCGCGTGCAGCAGGGCGAGCTGAAGAAGGGCCAGACGGTCGCGTGGATGAAGCGCGACGGGTCCGTCCAGAACGTGCGCATCTCCGAGCTGATGATGACCGAGGCGCTCACCCGCAAGCCCGCCGAGAAGGCCGGCCCCGGTGACATCTGCGCGGTCGCCGGCATCCCGGACATCATGATCGGCGAGACCCTGGCCGACCCGGAGAACCCGATCGCGCTGCCGCTGATCACCGTCGACGAGCCGGCGATCTCCATGGTCATCGGCACCAACACCTCCCCGCTGGTCGGCCGCGGCGCCACCGGCAAGGGCGCCGACAACAAGGCGGCCGTCAAGGACCGCAAGGTCACCGCCCGCCAGGTCAAGGACCGCCTCGACCGCGAGCTGATCGGCAACGTCTCGCTGCGCGTCCTGGAGACCGAGCGCCCGGACGCCTGGGAGGTGCAGGGCCGCGGCGAGCTGGCGCTGGCCATCCTCGTCGAGACCATGCGCCGCGAGGGCTACGAGCTGACCGTCGGCAAGCCCCAGGTGGTCACCCGGGAGATCGACGGCAAGACGTACGAGCCCGTCGAGCGGATGACCGTCGACGTGCCCGAGGAGCACATGGGCGCCGTCACGCAGCTCATGGGCGTCCGCAAGGGCCGGATGGACAACATGTCCAACCACGGCTCCGGCTGGGTCCGCATGGAGTTCGTCGTGCCCTCCCGCGGCCTGATCGGCTTCCGGACCGAGTTCCTGACCCAGACCCGCGGCACGGGCATCGCCCACTCCATCCACGAGGGTTTCGAGCCCTGGTTCGGCACGCTCCAGACCCGCAACAACGGCTCCCTGGTCGCCGACCGCGCCGGCGCGGTCACCGCCTTCGCGATGACCAACCTGCAGGAGCGCGGTGTGCTCTTCGTGGAGCCGGGCACCGAGGTGTACGAGGGCATGATCGTCGGCGAGAACTCCCGCGCCGACGACATGGACGTCAACATCACCAAGGAGAAGAAGCTCACGAACATGCGGTCCTCGACGGCCGATGTGACCGAGTCGATCGTCCCGCCCCGCAAGCTGTCGCTGGAGCAGTCCCTGGAGTTCTGCCGCGACGACGAGTGCGTCGAGGTCACCCCGGAGGCCGTGCGCATCCGCAAGGTGAACCTGGACGCCCGCGAGCGCGCCCGCGCCGCCAGCCGCGCCAAGCACGGCTGACGCCCCCAGTACACACGGCACCGGGCACCCCGCCCCGCGGGGTGCCCGGTGCCGTGTGTCAGGTGCCGTGTGTCAAAGGGGGACAACGCGAAGGAAAGGGTTAGGGAAAACCCTCTATTTGCCCGGCGCGGCCGTCCGGAACGGCCCGCTCCCACTACCCTGCTGCGGAACGCCTCGCTCTGCCCTGCCTCGAAGCCGGGCAACAGCCTTGTGGCGACTGCCACTTGAGCCCGCGACGGCCCCCGTCGGCACCCTGCACGGATGCCGCGGTAACCGCAAGCGGTTTTTCTCACTCTCGCGTCCGGAATACGGACAGTCGCCACCGATAGATGTGTAACAAGTCCGTTTCGCAGGGATCTTTCACCAAACCCTTTGTCCGGATTTTGGAAGATGTATACGCGAGCTGTGATCGAACCGAGACCTCGAGAGTGTGGTTCGGTCCTGGTGTTTGGCAGATAGTTAGGCGCGTAGAGCTCGGATGAAGGGTCACTCGCCGGCAGCGGCGCCGACTCACGAGCGCGGGGGCACCTGATGATTTCCGGCACCGGCGACGGGCGGTGGCGGTGGTTTGTCTGTGCTCTCTTTGCGGTGAACCAATGACTTCTTAGGAGGAACCCATGCGCGGTGCCAAGAGCGCCAAGTGGGTCGCGGGCGCGATAGTCGTCGCCCTGTCCGCCACCGCCTGCGGCGGCGACGGTGATGGTGAGAGCAAGAGCAAGGGTTCCGGACCTGCCGGTTACGTCTCGATCGACGTCGGCGAGCCGCAGAAGCCGCTGATCCCGGCCGACACGAACGAGAGCAACGGCTCGTACGTCATCCAGTCGCTCTTCACCCAGCTGCTGGACTTCGACTCCAAGGGTGAGATCGTCTACACGAACGCCGAGTCGGTCACCTCCGAGGACTCGAAGACGTGGACGGTCAAGCTCAAGAAGGGCTGGAAGTTCCACAACGGCGAAGAAGTCACCTCCAAGTCGTACATCGACGCTTGGAACTGGTACGCCAACATCAAGAACAACCAGCAGAACTCGTTCTGGTTCCAGGACATCAAGGGCTACGACGACGTCCACCCGGAGAAGGGTGAGCCGAAGTCGCAGACCATGTCCGGTCTGAAGGCCGTGGACGACCACACCTTCACGATCGAGCTGAAGTACACGATGCCGTACTTCAACTACAAGCTCGGCTACACCACCTGGGCCCCGCTGCCCAAGGTCTTCTACGACGACCCGAAGGCCTTCGGCCAGAAGCCGGTCGGCAACGGTCCCTACAAGTTCGAGAAGTGGGACCACAAGAAGCTCATCCAGGTCAAGGCCTGGGACGGGTACCAGGGCCCGAACAAGGCCAAGAACAAGGGCGTCCAGTTCAAGGCGTACACGACCCTCGAGGCCGCGTACAAGGACGTCGTCTCCGGCAACCTGGACATGATCCGCCAGGTCGGCCCGACGGACCTGCCGAAGTACAAGCAGGACCTGGGCGACGGCGCCATCGAGCAGCCGTACGCGGCCATCCAGACGCTGACCCCGGCGTTCTACTCCAAGACCTTCAAGGACATCGACCCGAAGGTCCTGCAGGGTCTGTCGATGGCGATCGACCGCGACACGATCACCAAGACGGTTCTGAACAACACCCGCACGCCGGCCAAGGGCTTCACGCCGCCCGGTGTCAAGGGCTACCAGAACCTGGACACGGACGTGTTCACGTACAACCCGGCGAAGGCCAAGCAGCTCATCAAGGAGGGCGGTGGCGTTCCGGGCAACAAGTTCACCGTCCAGTACAACACCGACGGTGGGCACAAGGAGTGGGTGACCGCGGTCTGCGAGTCCATCCGCAAGGCCACCGGCGTCGACTGCGTCGGCGACCCGAAGCCGGACTTCGCCACGGACCTCGAGGCCCGTGACAACGACCAGGTGAAGGGCATGTACCGCGGTGGCTGGGTCGCCGACTACCCGGTCAACGCCAACTTCATGAAGGAGCTGTACCACACCACCGCCGAGGCCAACAACGGTCGCTTCTCCAACAAGGAGATCGACGGCCTGATGAACAAGGCCGACAACGCCAAGTCCCTCGACGAGTCGGTGAAGGCCTTCCAGGAGGTCGAGAAGAAGCTGGTCGAGCACATGCCGGCCATCCCGCTCTGGTACTACCGCATCAACGGCGGCCACGGTAAGAACGTCGACAACGTCAACGTCGACTTCCACGGTGACCTCGAAGTGTGGGCCGTCACCACCAAGTAAGAGGAGCCGTCCTGGCTCTTCCCACTCGGCCGTAGACCCACCGCCGCTCCGGCGGCGGTGGGAGGTACGGGGGGCCGTCTCGCCGACCGGAGACGGCCCCCGTACCTGCGTTAACCCCTCACGGAGGCACCTATGGGGCGCTATGTCGCACGACGACTGCTCCAGATGATCCCGGTCTTCATCGGGTCAACCCTGCTCATCTTCTGCATGATGTACGCCCTGCCCGGCGATCCCGTCCGGGCGATGATGGGGGATCAGGCGTACGACCCGGCGGTGGTCGCGGGCATCAAGAAGGAACTCGGCCTCGACCAGCCGCTGTTGCAGCAGTACGTGAACTACATGACCAACCTGCTGCAGGGTGACTTCGGTACGCAGATCGCCAGTCAGCGGCCCATCGCGGACATCATCACCGACGCGTTCCCGGTGACCATCAGGCTGACGATCTTCGCTTTCACCTTCGTCACGCTCGTGGGCATCGGCCTCGGTGTCGTCGCCGGTCTGCGCCCCGACACGCTGCGCGACCGCGGACTGCTGACGCTGACCCTGGTCCTCGTGTCCATGCCGTCCTTCGTGCTGGGCTTCCTGCTGCAGTACCTGTTCGCGTTCAAGTGGTCGGTCACCACCCCCACCGTGACCGACTCGACGGACTTCGCGCAGCTCGCGCTTCCCGCCACCGTGCTGGCGTCGCTGTCGCTCGCCTACGTCGCCCGGCTGACCCGTACGTCGATCGCGGAGAACCTGCGGTCCGACTACATGCGCACCGCCGTGGCCAAGGGCCTGCCGCGCCGCCGCGTGATCGGCGTCCACCTGATGCGCAACTCGCTGATCCCCGTGGTCACCTTCCTCGGCATCGAGGTCGGCAACCTGATGACCGGCGCCATCGTGACCGAGGGCATCTTCAACGTGCGGGGTATCGGTGTCGAGATCTACGAGGCGCTCAGCCGGCGCGAGGGCGCCACGGTCGTGGGAATCGCCTCGCTGATGGTGCTCATCTACCTCGCTGCCAGCCTGATCGTCGACCTGCTCTACGCGGTCCTGGACCCGAGGATCCGGTATGCCTGACAAGACCGTCGAAAAGAAGGTCGAAGCCCTTCCCGGTGACACCGTGAGCACCGCCGGCGTCGTCGTGGCCGACGCCGGCCCCGCTCCGGACAAGCCGCGCAGCCTGTGGTCCGACGCCTGGCACGACCTGCGGCGCAACCCGCTCTTCGTGATCTCGGCCGTGCTGATCGTGTTCCTGCTCGTGATGTCGCTGTGGCCGGGGCTGTTCACCAGCGCCTCGCCGCGCGACGCCGACCTGGCCAAGCACTACCTGGGCAAGCCGAACTGGGGGCACTTCTTCGCCCCGGACTGGCTCGGCTACGACGTCCAGGGCCGTTCCATCTACGCCCGGGTCGTCTACGGTGCCCGCGCCTCGATCACCGTCGGTGTGGGTGTCACCCTCGCCGTCACCGTCCTGGGCACGGTCATCGGCATGATCGCCGGCTACTTCGGCGGCTGGACCGACACCCTGCTGTCGCGGCTGACCGACATCTTCCTCGGCATCCCGTTCCTGCTGGGCGCCCTGGTCGTGCTGAACTCCTTCGACGACCGCACGGTCTGGGTCGTCATCATGGCCCTCGCCTTCCTGGGCTGGACCCAGATAGCGCGTGTCGCCCGCGGTGCCGTCATCACCATCAAGCAGGCGGACTACGTGGTGGCCGCCAAGGCGCTCGGTGCCTCGACGTCCCGGATCCTGCTCCGGCACATCCTGCCCAACGCGCTCGCGCCCATCATCGTCGTCGCGACCATCGCGCTCGGCGGCTACATCGCGGCCGAAGCCACCCTGTCCTTCCTGGGCGTGGGTCTCGGTGACACGGCGGTATCCTGGGGCGGCGACGTGGCCCGAGGACGCGAGCAGCTGCGGATCGCCCCCCACACCCTGATCATCCCGTCGGTGATGGTCTCGATCACGGTGCTCTCGTTCCTGATGTTCGGCGATGCGGTACGCAACGCCCTCGACCCCAAGCTGCGCTGAGGGAGGCGTACGTGACCATCATCGATGAAGTGGCCGGCAGTCCCGCGGCCGACGGTTCCGGGGACACGGGCCGCCCGCTGCTCGAAGTCCGCGACCTGCACGTGGAGTTCCGCACCCGCGACGGTGTCGCCAAGGCCGTCAACGGCGTCAACTACTCCGTCGCCGCCGGTGAGACGCTGGCCGTGCTCGGCGAGTCCGGCTCCGGCAAGTCCGTCACCGCGCAGGCGGTCATGGGCATCCTCGACATGCCGCCCGGGAGCATCCCCAAGGGGGAGATCCTCTTCCGCGGCCAGGACATGCTGAAGATGTCCGAAGAGGAGCGCCGGAAGATCCGCGGCCGCAAGATCGCGATGATCTTCCAGGACGCCCTGTCCTCGCTGAACCCGGTGCTCTCCGTGGGCTACCAGCTCGGCGAGATGTTCCGGGTGCACCAGGGCATGTCCAAGAAGGACGCCAAGGTCAAGGCGATCGAGCTGATGGACCGGGTGAAGATCCCGGCCGCGTCCGCCCGGGTCAACGACTACCCGCACCAGTTCTCGGGCGGTATGCGCCAGCGCATCATGATCGCCATGGCGCTCGCCCTGGAGCCGGACCTGATCATCGCCGACGAGCCGACCACGGCCCTCGACGTGACGGTCCAGGCCCAGGTCATGGACCTGCTCGCGGAGTTGCAGCGTGAGTACAACATGGGCCTGATCCTGATCACCCACGACCTCGGCGTGGTCGCCGACGTCGCGGACAAGATCGCCGTGATGTACGCCGGGCGCATCGTCGAGCGCGCCCCGGTCCACGAGCTGTACAAGCGCCCCGCGCACCCGTACACGAAGGGGTTGCTGGACTCGATCCCGCGCCTGGACCAGAAGGGCCAGGACCTGTACGCGATCAAGGGTCTGCCGCCCAACCTGACGCGCATCCCCTCCGGCTGCGCCTTCAACCCGCGGTGCCCCATGGCGCAGGACATCTGCCGTACGGACGTCCCGCCGCTGCACCCCGTCACCGAGCGGGACGGCGGCGAGCTGGTCGGCCGCGGCAGCGCGTGCCACTTCTGGAAGGAGACGATCCATGGCTGAGCTCGGCAAGACCGACGAGCCGCAGGACGCCACGCCGAACGTCTCCGAGGTCGAGGTCGTCGACGCGTCCTCCGAGTCGGAGGCGGTCGCCGCCATCGAGGCGCCGGTCGAGCGGGGCGAGCCGATCCTCCAGGTGCGCAACCTGGTGAAGCACTTCCCGCTCACCCAGGGCATCCTGCTCAAGAAGCAGGTCGGCGCGGTCAAGGCCGTCGACGGTGTCTCCTTCGACCTCTACCAGGGCGAGACGCTCGGCATCGTGGGCGAGTCCGGCTGTGGCAAGTCCACGGTCGCCAAGCTGCTGATGATGCTGGAGAAGGCGACCGCGGGCGAGGTCTTCTACAAGGGCCAGGACATCACCAAGCTGTCCGGGCGTGCGCTGAAGGCGGTCCGCCGGAACATCCAGATGGTGTTCCAGGACCCGTACACCTCGCTCAACCCCCGTATGACGGTGGGCGACATCATCGGGGAGCCGTTCGACATCCACCCCGAGGTGGCCCCGAAGGGCGACCGGCGCCGCAAGGTGCAGGAGCTCCTCGACGTGGTCGGCCTCAACCCCGAGTACATCAACCGCTACCCGCACCAGTTCTCCGGCGGTCAGCGCCAGCGCATCGGCATCGCCCGCGGCCTGGCCCTGAACCCCGAGATCATCATCTGCGACGAGCCGGTCTCGGCCCTGGACGTGTCGGTCCAGGCACAGGTCATCAACCTGATGGAGCGCCTGCAGGACGAGTTCAACCTCTCCTACATCTTCATCGCGCACGACCTGTCGATCGTCCGGCACATCTCGGACCGGGTCGGCGTGATGTACCTCGGCAAGATGGCCGAGATCGGCACCGACGAGCAGATCTACGACCACCCGACGCATCCCTACACCCAGGCGCTGCTGTCGGCGGTCCCGGTCCCCGACCCGGACGCCCGCGCGCACCGCGAGCGGATCATCCTCACCGGCGACGTCCCGTCCCCGGCCAACCCGCCCTCGGGCTGCCGCTTCCGCACCCGGTGCTGGAAGGCGCAGGACAAGTGCGCCGAGGAGGTCCCGCTGCTGGCGGTCCCGGAGCGCTTCAAGGGCGCGGACACCCCGGCGGCCCACGAGTCGGCGTGCCACTTCGCGGAGGAGAAGGACGTGGTCCACGCGGCCTGAGCCTCGGCTCCCGGTTCCCGGCATCCCCCAGGGGCGCCGGGAACCGGCGTCTCGGAGGATCCCGGCGTGCTGCATCACATCGAACTGTGGGTGCCCGACCTGTCCCGGGCCGTCCGCGAGTGGGGCTGGCTGCTCGGCCGTCTCGGCTGGCTGCCGTACCAGGACTGGGAACACGGCCGCAGCTGGCGGCTCGGCCCGGCGTACCTCGTCGTCGAGCGGTCACCGGCGATGAGCGCCCCCGAGCACGACCGCATGCGGCCGGGGCTCAATCACCTCGCGTTCCACGCGGGCTCTCCGGCGCGGGTCGACGCGCTGTCCGCCGAGGCGCCGGACCACGGCTGGACGCTCCTCTTCGCCCACCGCCACCCGTACGCCGGCGGCCCCGGGCACCACGCGGCCTACCTCGCGAACACGGACGGCTTCGAGGTGGAACTCGTGGCGTCGGACGTCGCATAGCCCCGCAAACCCCCGCAACTGCGTTAACACGCAGGCAACTTCGCCGACCCGGTCCCGATATACGGACGCGTCACGCTGGTCTGCGTACGGCCGTGCGGGTGCCGTAGACGGGCCGGGGCGCGCCATGTCGCCCCGGCCCGTCGCCGTGCGCTCAGGGGGCCGTGATGCCGAGGGAGCGCTTCAGGAAGTCGACCTGGAGCAGGAGCAGGTTCTCCGCGACCTGTTCCTGCGGGGTCATGTGCGTGACGCCGGACAGTGGCAGCACCTCGTGGGGGCGGCCGGCGGCCAGCAGGGCCGAGGACAGGCGCAGGGCGTGGGCGACCACCACGTTGTCGTCGGCGAGGCCGTGCACGACCATCAGGGGACGGTGCGGTGCGGCCGGGGCGGAGAGGCCGTCCTCGGTGACCAGGGAGCTGTGCGCGTAGGCGTCCGGCTGTTCCTGCGGGGTGCCGAGGTAGCGCTCCGTGTAATGCGTGTCGTACAGGCGCCAGTCCGTCACCGGCGCGCCCGCGATCCCCGCGTGGAAGACGTCCGGGCGGCGCAGCACCGCCAGGCCCGCCAGCCAGCCGCCGTAGGACCAGCCGCGGATCGCCACCCGGGACAGGTCCAGCGGGTACCGCTTCGCGAGGTCCTCCAGCGCCTCCACCTGGTCGTCCAGCGAGACGGTGAAGTCGTGGTGGATCGCCTTCTCCCAGGCGGGGGAGCGGCCCGGTGTGCCGCGCCCGTCCGCGACCACCACCGCGAAGCCCTGGTCCGCGAACCACTGCGAGGTGAGGTGCGCGTTGTGGGCCGCGACCACCCGCTGCCCGTGCGGGCCCCCGTACGGGTCCATGAGCACCGGCAGGGGGGTGTCACCGGCGTAGTCCCGAGGCATAAGCACGGCGCACGGGATGCGGCGTGCGCCCCCCTCGATGAGCGTCACGCGGGGGGACATACCGGGATCTTCTGCGTGTGAACGGACAGTCAGCGTCGGTTTTCCGTCGCGCAGCACCTGGGCCCGCGCCCCCGGGCGGTCGAGCACCGCCGACACCAGCACGGTCACGCCCCCGGCGCGCACCGCCGCGTGCACACCCGGCTCCCGCGACAGCCGCTCCATGCCGAGCTCGTTCACCCGGTACACGTGCACCTGGCCCGTCTCCGCCTCCGCCGCCTCCTCGCCGGCCGACGCCGAGACCAGCACGTCGTCGTCCGAGACGTCCAACACGGCCCTGACGTGCAACTGCGCCCCCGTCAGCGGCCGCTCCCCGACCGCCAGCACTCGCGCACCGCCCTCGTCCGCGATCCGGACCAGCTGCCCGGACGGGCTCCAGCACGGCACCCCGGGGAAAAGATCAAGCCATGTTCGATCTTCGTCGGCGTGCACCATCCGGGTCGCGCCCGACTCCGGGTCCACGGCCAGGATCAGCTGGCTGCGCTGGTCGCGCGCCTGGACCAGCAGCAGTGGCGCACCCGCCGCTGACCAGTGCACATGCGCCAGATACGGATAGCGCGCCCGGTCCCAGGCGACCTCCGTGCGCACCCCGTCCAGGCCGATCACGAACAGCCGGACGTCCGCGTTGCCGGTGCCCGCGGCCGGGTACGGCACCCGCTGCGGCTCCCGTTCCGGATGCGCCGGGTCGGAGATCCACCAGCGCCGCACCGGCGTGTCGTCCACGCGCGCCACGAGCAGGCGGTCCGACTCCGGAGCCCACCAGAACCCCCGCGAACGCCCCATCTCCTCGGCCGCGATGAACTCGGCCAGACCGAACGAGACGTTCTCCGACTCCGGTTCGGCGAGCGCCCGGTCGCCCTCGCCCTCGGCGCCCACCACGCGCAGGGCGCCCCGGGCGACGTAGGCCAGGTGCCGCCCGTCGGGCGACGGACGCGGGTCGATCACCGGCCCGGGGACGGCCACCTCGCGCGCCGTCCCGGCCCGCAGCTCCGCCGTGAACAGCCGCCCTGACAAGGCGAAAGACGCCAGCTCGACGGCCGTGTCCGTGGCGTACCCGACGATGCCGGCGCCACCCTCGCGACTGCGTTCGCGCCGCGCCCGCTCCTCGGCGGACAGGTCCTCCGAGGAGCCGCCCAGCAGCGCGCGCGGGTCGGCGGCCACGCGCTCCGCGCCCTCGTCCGTGTCGAGGACCCACAGCGAACTCGCCCGGTCCGTACCGGAACCGGAGCGCAGGAACACGACACGCGAACCGTCGGGCGCCACGGTGAACGAACGCGGCGCGCCGAGCGTGAAGCGCTGGGTACGGGCGTGCCGGCGGGGGAAGGAGTCAGGCTCGGTCGTCATGCCCTGACCATATTGGCCATGCGCCCCCTTGTGCGGCCGTGCGCCGATCGATGCGCACGGACGGATAGTTATGATCAATGTCGCATAGTGGGTATGAACCTGCTGGCTGCTGTACGGATTTAATGCCCCCATAGTCCGACCCCCCGCGCCCTTGTGGATCTTTGGAGGTGAGCCGCCGTGGCACTCTCGATTTCGGCGGTGGTGCTGCTGGCGATCATCGTCTTCCTGCTGGTGAAGAAGTCGGGGTTGAAGGCGGGGCATGCGATCGTCTGCATGCTGCTCGGCTTCTACCTCGCCTCCTCGACCGTCGCTCCCACGATCAACGAGCTGACGACGAACATCGCGGGCATGATCGGCAGCATCAAGTTCTGACCGGCACCGGACCTCGTAGGGTGGGGTCCATGACGGAACAGCCCGGCCGTCGTCTGCTGCTGGTGCACGCGCACCCGGACGACGAGTCGATCAACAACGGCGCGACCATGGCCCGGTACGCGGCCGAGGGTGCCCACGTCACCCTGGTCACCTGCACCCTCGGTGAACGCGGCGAGGTCATCCCGCCGGAGCTGGCGCACCTGTCCGGCGCCGCCCTGGGCCAGCACCGCCGCAGCGAGCTGGCCGCCGCCATGTCCCTGCTCGGCGTCCGCGACGTCCGCCTGCTCGGCGGCGCCGGGCGCTACAGCGACTCCGGGATGATGGGCCTGCCCGACAACGACGATCCCGCCTGCTTCTGGCAGGCCGACGTCGACGAGGCGGCCGCCCACCTCGTCGAGGTGATCCACGAGGTACGGCCCCAGGTCCTCGTCACCTACGACGACAACGGCGGCTACGGCCACCCCGACCACATCCAGGCCCACCGCGTGGCCATGCGCGCCGCCGAACTGGCCGCCGAGACCGGCTGGCGCATCCCGAAGGTCTACTGGAACCGGGTTCCCCGGCCCGTCGTGGAGGAGGCCTTCGACCGGCTCCGGGAGGACCTGCCGCGCACGCCCTTCGCCAAGGCGGCCGCCGTCGACGACGTCCCGGGCGTGGTGCCCGAGGAGCGGATCACCGCCGTGATCGACGGCACCGCCCACGCCGCCGCCAAGGCCGCCGCGATGCGCGCCCACGCCACCCAGATCACCGTGGCCGAGCCCTACTTCGTGCTCTCCAACGAACTCGCCCAGCCGATCCTCACGACCGAGTACTACGAGCTGGTGCGCGGCGAGCGGGGCGCCGGGGAGCGGGAGACGGACCTGTTCGCCGGGATCGAGGAGGCGTCATGAGCGACCGCGGCCCGATGCTCGCCCAGCCGATGCGGCCCCCGTCCGCCGGACGGGCCGCCGCCCTCCTCGGATTGTTCGTGCTCGGGGCCGTCATCGGCACGGCCGGGGCGCTCGTGCAGCCCGGATGGTTCCCGGGCGGCCTGATCCTCGCGCTCGCCGGCGAGGCCGGGCTGATCCTGGGTGCCGCGCGCCTCATCCGCAGCCGCTCCGGGGGCGCCGCGGCCGCCGCCGGCTGGATGCTCTCCATCGTGCTGCTCACCGCCAGCCGCCCCGAGGGCGACTTCCTCTTCGCCGCGGGGCGCGACTCCTATCTCTTCCTCCTCGGCGGCATCCTCGTGGCTGTGATCTGCGCCACCGTCGGACCGGGACGGCAACCGGACGACGACCACGTCCGACTTGGCAAGTGACGTACCACTTCGCCGGGACGCGCCCGTGGGGGTCCGGTGTGACTTTCCCCAGCGGTCCTGAGATACGGGTCAGAAGTGGCCAGTATGGTGGTGCGCGCCGCCGAGCCGCCCGCGTGAGGTCGTGACGGGCGGCGGAGCCAACCGGGAGAACCTGCCTTGAGTCGTGAAACTGACACTCCGTCCTCCGGGCCCAACGGGCGCGGCGGAGCCGCCTACCCGTCGGGCACGCCGCCCTACGGCACCCCGACGGTCTCCAGTGACGGCACGGACGCGGGCCGTTCGGCCACGCGGCCGGAGGAACGCAAGACCGAGACCACGCTGACGACCCGGATCCGGATCAACATCCCCGGATCGCGGCCCATTCCGCCGGTCGTCGTGCGCAAGCCCGTCACCGAGGCGGAGAGCCCCGCCGACACCGACACGCACGGTGAGGCGCCGTCCGCGCCGGGCGCCGCGGCGCCCCGGGGCGCGGCTGCGGGGGCGGGCACGGGCGAGCCTCCCGCCGAGGACAAGCCGACCAGTGACTGGTTCGCGCCCCGCAAGTCCGGCACGGGACCGGGTGGTCAGGGCGGCGGCCCCGGCAACGGGGCGGGTCTGCCCGGCGGTTCCGCCCCGGCGTCCGGGGGTTCCGGTACGGGCGGCCCCGTTTCGGGAGCGTCCGGTGGGACGCGTCCCGGTGCCGGGCGGCCCGGCGGCGTGGTCGGCTCCATGAGCGCGCCGGGCGGCTCCCGGCCCGGCGGCACGAACGGCGCGGGGCTCCCGGGCGGCGCGACCGGCGGCCCGATCGCCCCCGGGCACGGCGGCGGCACGGGCTCCTTCGACGTCACCGAGGCGCTGGCGGCGGGCCCACGGGCCAACGGCCCGCGATCCACCCCGGGCGGCGGTGGCGAACCGCACCGCGACGACCTGCCCTACTTCACGGAGAACGGCAACGGCGGACCGAACGCGGCCGACGGCTTCCACGAGACCGGCACGCCCGGCGGCGCCGGAGCCCAGGGCCCGGCCGGTCCCACGGGCGGGCCGGTGACCGGAGACGGACCGATGATGCCACCGGCCGGCGGCCCCGGAGTGCCCGGAGCCTTCACCGAGTCCGGTGGCCGGGGCGGCCCCGGCGGTGTCGGCGGTCCCGGCGGTCACGGCCCCGCCGGACCGGGTGGGTTCGCAGGCGAGCAGGGCGGTCCCGGCGGACCGAGCGGCCCTGGTCCGTTCCAGGAGCCGGGTGGTCCCGGCGGCCCGGGCGGTCCTGGGGGCTTCGACGCGCCGGGTGGTCCCGGCGGCCCGGGCGGTCCTGGCGGCTTCGACGCGCCCGGCGGCCCCGCCGGTCCCGGCGCCTACGGCGAGCCCGGCGGCCCGGGCGGTCCCGCTGGTCCCGACTCCTCCAACGGCTTCGGCGACCCGGGCAGGCCCGGCGCCCCCGAGGCGTTCAACGACCCCGGTCGCGGGCCTGGCGCCCCCGAGGCGTTCAACGACCCCGGGCGACCCGGCGGCCCGCACGTCCCCGGCGCCCCGGCCGCCCCGGGCGCCATAGGCGGCGGCCCTGTCGGCCCCGCCGGTCCCGGAGCACCCGCAACCCCCGGCGGCAGCGCCGCTCAGGGCGGCCCGGGTGCCGCGGGCCCGGGGGGCGGCATGAGTGACGACACCGCCGTCCTCACCCCGCAGA
>NZ_JAPSKN010000019.1:6602-15538 GCF_031181705.1 Streptomyces sp. | reverse complement strand
GGCCCTGTCGGCCCCGCCGGTCCCGGAGCACCCGCAACCCCCGGCGGCAGCGCCGCTCAGGGCGGCCCGGGTGCCGCGGGCCCGGGGGGCGGCATGAGTGACGACACCGCCGTCCTCACCCCGCAGAAGCCGGCCCCCGAGCCCCCGGACGGCCAGGGCTACGCCCCCCGGCACGACAACGTCTCCGGCCACACCGTCACCAGCGGCATGCCCGTCGTGCAGCCCGGCGCGGCCTCGCCGTTCGGCCCCGGTGCGCCCGGCGACGGCCCCGGGCCGCACACGCCCCCGAAGCTGCCCGAGCCGGTCTCGCCACCCCCGGCGAGCTCCGCCAAGGCGCCCAGGAAGAAGGGCCGCAACAAGCTCGTGCTGCTCGCCGCGGCCGTGGTCGTCGCCGTCGGCGGCCTCTACGGCGCCGGCCTGCTGATGAACCGCACCGACGTGCCCAAGGGCACCACCGTGCTCGGCGTCGACATCGGCGGCACCACCCGCGACGGCGCGGTCAGGAAGCTCGACGAGGCCTTCGACGACCGCGTCGGCAAGGAACTGAAGCTGTCGGTGGGCGGCAAGACCGTCACCCTGGACCCGGACAACGCGGGCCTGCAGTTCGACATGGACGCCACGGCCGACGCGGCGGCCAAGAGCGACTACAACCCGGTCTCCGTGATCGGCTCGCTGTTCGGCAACCACCGGGTCGTCGCCCCGGACATGCCCGTCGACGAGGAGAAGCTGCACGCCGCCCTTCAGAGCGCGGCCGGCAGGTCCGGCTCGGTCACCGAGGGCACGATCAAGTTCGAGAACGGCAAGGCCGTCCCCGTCTACGGCAAGGCGGGCCGGGGCATCGACCTCGCCAAGTCCACGGCGGCGGTGGAGCAGGCATACCGCACCCAGGTGGAGACCGGATCGGCCGGCACGGTCGACGTCCCGACCACCACTCGGCAGCCGACCATCTCCAACGCCGAGGTCGACCGGGTGCTGAAGGACTTCGCGCAGCCCGCGATGTCGGCCAAGGCCATCGTGCAGACCGACGCGGCGCACAGCATCCCGTTCGGCTCGCTGTCGCTGCCGAAGATCCTCGGGTTCAAGGCCGTCGACGGCAAGCTCGTCGAGACGTACGACCTGAAGGCGCTCAAGGAGGCGTACGGCACGACCTTCGACGGTGTGCAGATCGAGACCGCCACCGGGAAGCGGGACGTCCTGCCGCAGGACGTCGTCTCCGCGCTGCGCAAGGCGTTGCGCGGCAAGACGCCGGCGGAGCGCACCGCGGTCATCGACACCACCCCGAACTGATCGCCGCACGCACGACGGAGCCCCGGCCGCGACCGGGCAGGGGCTCCGTGCTGCGGCTTGCTCATGCCACGACATCCCGGTGGTCCGGGTCCGGCCGGTCGCAGGCGCCCCACACCTCGCGACAAGACGGCGACAGGCGTCAGTTCAGCATCGCCCGAGCCGCCGAAGCCTCCCCCCGCACCCGCTCCGCAGCCGCCTCGTCCACCGCCGCGACAACCTCCGCGTAGGCCTCCAACTCCGCTGCCCCGCCCAGGAAATCCCCCCGCCGTACCAGCAACTGCGCCCGCTCGTACCGCAGCCGCGCCGGATGCGACGGCAGCAGCAGCGACAACTCCACCGCCCACAACGCCACGTCCGACCGCTCGGGCCGGGCCGCCGCCCATGCCCGCACGTTGTTCAGGATCCGCATCACCACGTCCAGCGGATCGGCCGGCCGCAGCATCGACGCGTCCAGCCGCGCCCCCGTCACCCCGGCCACCAGCATCTCCGCGTCCGTCCCGCTCAGCACCCGCCCCCCGTCGAACGGATCGGCCAGCACCTGCCCCTCCTCGGGCCCGAACCCGACGACGAAGTGCCCCGGCAGAGCCACCCCGTACACCGGCGCCCCGGCCCGCCGCGCCACCTCCATCCACACCACGGACAGCAGGATCGGCAGCCCTCTGCGCCGCTGGAGCACCTCGTGCAGCAGCGAGGACTGAAGGCGCTGGTAGTCCGCCGGAGTGCCGTGGAACCCCAGCCGCTCACCGAGCAGCTCCCGCAGCGCCACCGCCCAGGCCCGCGGCCCTCCGGGGCGGAACGGCAGCAGCCCGGCCAGCCGGTCCAGCTCCACCTGCGCGGCGTCCAGGCCCGCCTCGTCCAGCTCCCGGTCCGCCTCCGCCCCCACCAGCAGGCACAGCGTCGACAGATCGGGCCGTTCGGACCGGGCCTCTTCGGCGAACCGCCGCCGCAGCTCGGCGGAGCGCTCCGGGGACGGGGGATACGGGGGACGCATGGCCGGCTCGTGCCCTCTCACGACGATCGGCCACCGGCCGGTGCGCCGCCGGTGTCCGGCGCCCGGTAGTGGTGGTAGGCGTGGTGCGGGGCGAACCCCATCCCGGCGTACAGCGCCCGCGCTGCCGCGTTGTCGGCCTCGACCTGGAGCCAGGCGGCCGAGGCGCCCTCGTCGAGCGCCTGCCGGGCCAGCGCGGCCATGACGGCCGTGCCGAGCCCTTGCCGCCGCAGCGCCGGGTCGACCTCGACGGCGGCGAACCCGGCCCACCGCCCGTCGACCACGCACCGCCCGATGGCGGCCGGCTCCGCGGGCCCCGGCACGGTCGCGAACCACACCGAAGGGCCGCTCCCCAGCACCCGCAGCGCCACCTCGCTCACCCCCTTGCGTCGGTACCGGGCCAGCCACGCCTCGTCGGCCTCCCGGGACAGCGCCACGCCCGCCGGGTCGCCCGAGTCGGCGACCGGCGCCAGCGGCCCCACCCACAGCTCGGCGGTCACCTCCCGCACCCAGCCCCGCTCCTCCAGCTCGGCGCAGAGCAGCTCCTGGGTGCCCTCGGCGCCGGTGGCGGTCTGGACGTAGGCGGGCAGCCCGCGCTCGCCGTACCAGCGCCGTACGGCGTCGAGCGCCTCGTCGAGCGGCAGGCCCGGCCGGCCCAGCGGCAGCACCGAGTTGGCCCGTCGCGTGAACCCGGAGGCGGCCCGCAGCTCCCACTCGCCGAGCCGCTCGCTCTCCACGGGCCGCCAGGCCCGAGCGGCGACCCGGGCCAGTTCCTCGTAGGAGGCGGCCGGACCGCGGCGACGCGCCGGGGCGGCGGGCACGATCTTGCCCGCGACCAGGGCGGATTCCGCGATACGGACGCCCTCGCCGCTCTTCCGTGTGATCAGCAGCACACCGTTGTCCCATGATGTGAGAACACCGACCGTATCGGTGAACTTCTCACCCGGAGTGTCATGTTCGGTCAGGCTCCGGACGGAGACCCGTTTGCCCACGTCAGCGGCGGTGATACGGACCTCGAGTCGCCCGGCGGCAGAGATTTCCACAGGTCAGTTCACCCCTCCTGTTCGGATCATGCCCAGGAACGGAGATACTAGGGGCGGGCATCGACGACGCCGCGCTCCCGCGCGCCAGGCGGCGGAGCCTGAGGAGGCCCGCCAGCGCCCTATCGAGGAGGAACGACAGCGTGACCTACGTCATCGCGCAGCCTTGTGTCGACGTCAAGGACAAGGCGTGCATCGAGGAGTGCCCGGTCGACTGCATCTACGAGGGCCAGCGGTCCTTGTACATCCACCCGGACGAATGCGTCGACTGCGGGGCCTGTGAGCCGGTCTGCCCGGTCGAGGCCATCTTCTACGAGGACGACACTCCCGAGGAGTGGAAGGACTACTACAAGGCGAACGTCGAGTTCTTCGACGAGCTCGGTTCGCCCGGCGGCGCCAGCAAGCTGGGGCTGATCGAGCGCGACCACCCCTTCGTCGCCGCGCTGCCGCCGCAGAACCAGTAAGAGCGGCCCGCACCAGCGCCGCCTCGGTCCCGTACGGCCCGATCAGCCCGCTGATCGCCGTAGGGGGCCGAGGCGTTTGCCGTAGTCCGGCTCGTACCGGCCAGAAAGTGAGCCAGCACCCGTGTCCGCAGTCTCCGACCGCCTCCCCACCTTCCCCTGGGACAAGCTGACGCCGTACAAGGCCACGGCCGCCGCCCACCCGGACGGCATCGTGGACCTGTCCGTCGGCACCCCGGTCGACCCGGTCCCCGAGCTGATCCAGAAAGCGCTCGTCGCGGCAGCGGACTCGCCGGGCTATCCGACCGTCTGGGGCACGCCCGAACTGCGCGACGCGATCACCGGCTGGGTCGAGCGGCGCCTCGGCGCCCGGGACGTCACCCCTCACCACGTCCTGCCGATCGTCGGCTCCAAGGAACTCGTCGCCTGGCTCCCGACCCAGCTGGGCCTCGGCCCCGGCGACCGGGTGGCCTTCCCGCGCCTGGCCTACCCGACGTACGAGGTCGGCGCCCGGCTGGCCCGCGCCGCGTACGAGGCCTACGACGACCCGACCGAGCTCGACCCCGAGGGGCTGAGGCTCCTCTGGCTCAACTCGCCGTCGAACCCCACGGGCAAGGTCCTGTCCAAGGAGGAGCTGACCCGGATCGTCGCCTGGGCCCGTGCGCACGGCGTCCTGGTCTTCTCCGACGAGTGCTACCTGGAGCTGGGCTGGGAGGCCGACCCGGTCTCCGTGCTGCACCCGGACGTCAACGGCGGCTCCTACGACGGCATCGTCTCCGTCCACAGCCTGTCCAAGCGCTCGAACCTCGCCGGCTACCGCGCCGCCTTCCTGGCCGGTGACCCGGCGGTGCTCGGACCGCTGCTGGAGATCCGCAAGCACGGCGGCATGATGACGTCCGCGCCGACCCAGGCCGCGGTCGTGGCGGCCCTCGGCGACGACGAGCACGTCCGCGTCCAGCGCGAGCGCTACGCCGCCCGCCGCACCCTGCTGCGCGAGGCCCTGCTGGCCCACGGCTTCCGCATCGAGCACAGCGAGGCGAGCCTGTACCTGTGGGCGACGCGCGGCGAGTCCTGCTGGGACACGGTGGCCCACCTCGCCGAGCGGGGCATCCTCGTCGCTCCGGGCGACTTCTACGGCCCGGCGGGCGCGCGGTTCGTCCGCGTGGCCCTGACGGCGACGGACGAGCGGGTGGCGGCGGCCGTACGGCGCCTGTGACCGCTGCCCCGGTGCGTGCCGAAGGGGTCCAGGGAAGCTCCCCGGACCCCTTCGGCGTTCGCGGCGCGCGGCGTCAGCCGACCGGCAGGCCCTTCACCGGAAGCGAGTCCGCGGACGGCACGCCGCCCCTGGTGAGGGAGTCCGTCGGCAGACCGCCCTTGGCCGAACCGGCGGCGTCACCGACCAGCTCGCCGGCGGAGCCCGCCGCGTCACCGGCCACCTTCTGCGCCACCGGCGTGGCCTTCTTGACCGCCTTGCCGCCGGTCCTGCCCGCGGCCGGCACCGCCTTCTTCACGGTCTTGCCGCCGGTCTCACCCGCGGTCTCGGTGACGTTCTGCGCCGCGCCGTCGACGGTGTTGCCGACGTTCGCCCCGTCCAGGGCGGTCAGCCCACCGAGGTTCGGGGTGGCCGGCAGCTCGGGCGCCGCGCTGGCGGAGCCGGCCGCACCGACCCCGGCAGCCGCTCCCGCAGCGACGATCAGCGCGGCACGGGCGATCCGGCGGGTCAGGGGGAGGGACATGGTGCTCCTTCGACGGAGAGGACAGTGAGGTTCGTGAAGTGTCCGACCGGGTCCGGGAGTTGATCAACTGGCTGTTGATCGCCCCGGCTCGGACGCAGTGACTACCGCTCGAAGCCCGCGAAGGTTGCGGCACCGCAACGTAAAGAGTTGGCAATGTGTCGCATTATCGGCTGCGGATAAAAACGGGCAAAGGGACCTTCGCGGGAAAGCCCGCGGAATCCTTCCCGCCCTTTGTTCCCAAGGGATTCCCCGACTGCGGGGGTGAGGGTGCGAAAGCCTGCGCACACCATCGCCGCGCGGCGCGCGGCCAACCCGTCGGGGTGAGGTCCCGTACCCCTGCGCGATCTAACGCATCGTGACGATCCGGACCGCGTCCGCGGTCCGCTCCGCCCCCGCCGTGCCCTTCGCCGCGGCCGGCCGCCACTGGCTGGCGGTGTTCCCGGCGACCCACTCCCGGCCCGCGTACGTCACCCGCGCGATGTGCAGCTCGGAGGCGTTGGCCACGGCCCAGTGCGCCAGCTGCCAGCCGCGCTGCTGCACGTTCCGCCCGCCCGCGGCGCTCGTGTCGGCGGCCACCGGCAGCGTCACCGTCCGCCCACCGGACCCGCCCGGGGCGCTCGGCGAGGGCGTGGGCGAGGCCGCCGAGGAGCCGTCCACCTGCGCGCCGGCCGGCTCCAGCACATCGCGCCCGAAGTCGCGCACCAGCGCGGCACGCACCCCGCCCGGGCCCGACGCCCGGGTCGCGGCCGGCCGGCCCTCGCAGGTCAGCGTGGCCGCCGACTGCCCGGTCAGGGCCGCGGCCAGCAGCGCGGCGTCCGGCTCGTGCTTGGCGTACGCCTGCGGGAAGCCGCTGCGCTGCACACGCTGCGCGGCGTCGGTGAGCGGCAGCCGCGTGTACCCGGGCACCTTGACCAGGTGGTCGTAGAACTCGCCCGCCGAGTACGTCGGGTCCATGATCTCCTTCGGCGTGCCCCAGCCCTGCGAGGGCCGCTGCTGGAACAGGCCGAGCGAGTCCCGGTCGCCGTGGCTGATGTTGCGCAGCGCGGACTCCTGCAGCGCGGTCGCCAGGGCGATGGTCACGGCCCGCTCGGGCAGGCCGCGCGCGGTCCCCACGGCGGTGATCGTCGCCGCGTTGACGGCCTGCTCGGGCGTGAACTCGTACGACGCCCCGTCGCCCTTGCCGGAGACGACCTTGCAGCCCGGCCCGCCGGTGCCCCCGGTGACGTACTGCACGACGAGGTAACCGGCGACCGCGAGCAGGGCCACGAAGGCGGCTCCGCATCGGAAGAGGCGGCCACGACGCTTGGGAGTAGACGGCTCTGGCACGCCGTACAAGGTACTGGAGAGTACGGAGTGGCATGAGCCGGGTGTGGACGGTGAGGCGGCGGCCTGGCGCGTTAGGGTCGACGGCATGGCCGACACCTCGCTTGACCTCACGCTGGACGCCGCGGAGCTCACCGCCCGGCTCGTCGACTTCCGCTCCGAGAGCGGCACCGAGAGGCCGCTGGCGGACGCGATCGAGACCGCGCTGCGCGCGCTGCCCCACCTGACGGTCGACCGGTACGGCAACAACGTCGTCGCCCGCACGAACCTGGGCCGCGCCGAGCGGGTCGTCCTGGCCGGCCACATCGACACGGTCCCGATCGCGGACAACGTCCCCTCCCGGCTCGACGAGGACGGCGTCCTGTGGGGCTGCGGCACCTGCGACATGAAGTCGGGTGTCGCGGTGCAGCTGCGCATCGCGGCCACGGTCCCGGCGCCCAACCGCGACCTGACCTTCGTCTTCTACGACAACGAGGAGGTCGAAGCGGAGCGCAACGGCCTCAGGCACGTCGCCGAGGCGCACCCCGAGTGGCTGGCGGGCGACTTCGCGGTCCTGCTGGAGCCGTCCGACGGCCAGGTCGAGGGCGGCTGCCAGGGCACGCTGCGGGTGCTGCTGAAGACCACGGGTGAGCGGGCCCACTCGGCGCGCGGCTGGATGGGCTCCAACGCCATCCACGCCGCCGCCCCGATCCTCGCCCGCCTCGCCTCCTACGAGCCCCGGTGGCCCGTCATCGACGGTCTGGAGTACCGCGAGGGGCTGAACGCGGTCGGCGTCGGCGGGGGAGTGGCCGGCAACGTGATCCCCGACGAGTGCGTCGTCACCGTCAACTTCCGCTACGCCCCCGACCGCACGCCCGAGGAGGCCGTCGCGCACGTCCGGGAGGTCTTCGCGGACTGCGCGCTCAGCGGGTTCGAGGTCGTCGACCACAGCCCGGCCGCGATGCCCGGACTGTCCCACCCGGCGGCCAAGGCGTTCATCGAGGCGGTCGGCGGCACCCCGATGCCGAAGTACGGCTGGACCGACGTCTCCCGTTTCTCGGCCCTGGGCGTCCCGGCGGTGAACTACGGCCCCGGCAACCCCCACCTGGCGCACAAGCGGGACGAGCGCGTGGAGGTCGCGAAGATCCTCGCGGGCGAGGAGCGCCTGCGGAACTGGCTGACCGCCTGACCCCACCGGAAAGCTCCCCGTGTTTACGGCGCTCCATCGCGGACATGCTCAGGTCCCTCGTTCGTAACCCGCGTAGATCTACGCTGAGGTGGAAAGACAGGCACGACGGAGGGAGCGCACATGGCGACCGGCAACCCCGAGGGGAAGAAGCAGCCGCCGGAGGAGAAGCGCCTGGGCCCGGTCCTCCAGCGGCGGGACCAGGTGCAGGCCAGCACGACCGACCAGCGGCTGCTGGACGAGCGGGCCCCCTCCGACTGGGTGCACACCGATCCCTGGCGCGTGCTGCGCATCCAGTCGGAGTTCATCGAGGGCTTCGGCACGCTCGCCGAACTCCCGCCCGCGATCAGCGTCTTCGGCTCGGCCCGGACGCCGGCGGACTCGCCCGAGTACGAGGCGGGCGTCCGGCTCGGCCGTGGTCTGGTCGAGGCGGGCTTCGCGGTCATCACGGGCGGCGGCCCCGGCGCGATGGAGGCGGCCAACAAGGGCGCCCTGGAGGCCAAGGGCATCTCGGTCGGCCTCGGTATCGAGCTGCCGTTCGAACAGGGCCTGAACCCGTACGTCGACATCGGCCTGAACTTCCGCTACTTCTTCGTGCGGAAGATGATGTTCGTCAAGTACGCGCAGGGCTTCGTCGTCCTGCCCGGCGGCCTGGGCACCCTCGACGAGCTCTTCGAGGCCCTCACCCTCGTCCAGACCCAGAAGGTCACCCGCTTCCCGATCGTGCTCTTCGGCACCGAGTACTGGGGCGGCCTGGTGCACTGGCTGCGGGACACGGTGATCGCGCAGGGGAAGGCGGCGGAGAAGGACCTGCTGCTGTTCCACGTGACGGACGACGTGGACGAGGCGGTGGCGCTGGTGTCGAAGGAGGCGGGCCGGTAGCGGCGGCGGGCCGGGGACGCAGGGGGGCGACGGCCCCCCGGTGCTCCGGCTAGG
>NZ_JAPSKN010000019.1:0-6502 GCF_031181705.1 Streptomyces sp. | reverse complement strand
CTAGGCCAACCCGCGCCGCGCGACGGCAGGACGCCGGTGCCCCGCGATCGCCGCGACCATGTCCAGCACCTGCCGTGTCTCGGCGACCTCGTGCACCCGGTACACCTGCGCCCCGAGCCACGCGGACACGGCCGTCGTCGCCAGCGTCCCGACCAGCCGCTCCTTCACGGGCCGGTCCAGCGTCTCCCCGACGAAGTCCTTGTTGGACAGCGACACCAGCACCGGCCACCCCGTGGCGACCATCTCGTCCAGCCGCCGCGTCGCCTCCAGACTGTGCCGGGTGTTCTTCCCGAAGTCGTGGCCGGGGTCGATCATGATCGACTCGCGCGGCACGCCCAGGGCCAGCGCCCGCTCGGCCAGCCCGACCGTCACGTCCAGGATGTCGGCCATGACGTCGTCGTACTCGACCCGGTGCGGCCGGGTCCGCGGCTGTGCGCCCCCGGCGTGGGTGCACACGAGCCCGGCCCCGTAGCGCGCGGCGACCTCCGCGAGCGCCGGGTCGACCCCGCCCCACGCGTCGTTCAGCAGGTCCGCGCCGGCCTCGCACACCGCCTCGCCGACCTCGGCCCGCCAGGTGTCCACGCTGATGATCACGTCCGGGAAGCGGCGCCGCACCTCCGCCACGAACCCGACCGTGCGCCGGGCCTCCTCCTCGGCCGTGACCTCCTCGCCCGGCCCGGCCTTGACCCCGCCGATGTCGATGATCGCGGCCCCTTCGGCCACCGCCCGCTCCACGCGCGCGAGGGCCGGCTCGTCGCGGAAGGTGGCGCCCTGGTCGTAGAAGGAGTCCGGGGTCCGGTTCACGATCGCCATGATCACCGGCTCGTGCGGCCCGAATTCCCGCTTGCCCAGCCTGAGCATCCGCTGTGACCTTTCCTGGTACGTCCCGTCTTCCGCCGCCTGCGACCCTAACCGTCGTGGTCGCATGGCACGATCGGAGCCTGACAACATCCGACTCGGAGCACTACGCGACTCCGATCCGTCCGACCGTGGGGGCCCCGCGATGGTTATGTTCCTGTTCCTGGTCGTCGCGCTCGCCGTCGTGGTCGGCGCGGTGACCCTCGCGGTGGTGGGCGGCGGCGAGAACGGCCCGCTGCCCGAGGCCGCCCCCGAGCGGCTGCGGGACCCGCTGCCCCCGGACCGCCCGGTCAGCCGCGCCGACGTGGAGGACCTCCGCTTCCCGCTCGCCGCCCGCGGCTACCGCATGGCCGACGTCGACGACGCCCTCAGCCGCCTGGGCGCCGAGCTCGCCGAACGCGACGCCCGGATCGCCGACCTGGAGTCGGCCCTGGCGGGCGCCCGCGCGGCGTCGTCGCACGGCCCGCTGCACCCGTCGGGCGGGCACCGGGTGTCCACCGACAAGCACGCCCCGCGACAGGAGGACCGGCCGTGAGCGACGGCGCCGCCCTCGCGGGCCCGGACGGCCGGCTGCGCTGCCCCTGGGCCCTGTCCGCCCCGGAGTACGTGGCGTACCACGACGAGGAGTGGGGCCGCGTGGTCCACGGCGACGACGCGCTGTTCGAGCGGCTCAGTCTGGAGGCCTTCCAGTCCGGCCTGTCCTGGATCACCATCCTGCGCCGCCGCCCGGGCTTCCGCGCCGCCTTCGCCGACTTCAAGATCGCGGCGGTGGCCGCCTTCACCGACGAGGACCGCGAGCGGCTCCTGGCCGACACCGGCATCATCCGCAACCGCGCCAAGATCGACGCGACCCTCGCCAACGCGCGCGTGCTCGCCGACTGGTCCCCGGGCGACCTGGACGCCCTGATCTGGTCCCACGCCCCGGACCCGGCCGGCCGCCCGGTCCCGAAGACCCTCTCGGACGTCCCGCCGGTCACCCCGGAGTCCACGGCCCTGTCCAAGGCCCTGAAGAAGCGCGGCCTCCGCTTCGTCGGCCCGACGACGGCGTACGCGCTGATGCAGGCCTGCGGCCTGGTCGACGACCACCTGGAGGAGTGCCTGGCGAGGAACGCCCGGTGAGGGGCGCGGGGAACCGCGCGAGCGACCACGCAGCACCCGCGGCCCCCCGGCAGCCCCCGGCGGCGCCACCGGCCCCTGGCTCACCGGCCCAGGTACTTCGGCTTCTCCTTGTCGACGAAGGCCCGCACCGCGATCGCGTGGTCCTCGGAGGACCCGGCCCGCGTCTGCAGCTCGTCCTCCTTCTCCAGCGTCTCCTCCAGCGAGTGCGTCAGCCCGAAGGCCACCGACTCCTTCAGCGCCGCGTAGGCCACCGTGGGCCCCTCGGCCAGCGCCCGCGCCACCTTCTCGGCCTCCGCGCGCAGCTCCCCGGCCGGCACCAGCCGGTTCGCGACACCGAGCTCGTACGCCTCCTGCGCGCTGATGTTGCGGGGGAAGAGCAGCAGGTCGGCGGCGCGCCCCGGGCCGACGACCCGCGGCAGCGTCCAGGAGATCCCCGAGTCCGCGGTCAGGGCGACCCCCGCGAACGACGTGTTGAAGGCCGCCGTGTCCGCCACGATCCGGTAGTCCGCCGCGAGCGCGAACCCGAAGCCCGCCCCCGCCGCCACGCCGTTCACCGCGGCGACCACCGGCTTCGCCGCGCCGGCCAGCGCCCGCACGATCGGGTTGTAGTGCTCCCGCACCGTGCTCATCGTCTGTCCCGAGCCGGACTCACGGTCCCGCACCAGCAGCCCGATGTGCTCCTTGAGGTCCTGCCCGACGCAGAACGCCCGGTCACCGGCGGCGGTCAGCAGCACCGCCCGCACCGCGGCGTCGCCCGCCGCGGACTCGACCGCCTCCCGCAGGGCGACCTTGGTCGCCACGTTCAGCGCGTTCATCGCCTCCGGGCGGTTCAGCGTGATCGTCGCGAGTCCGTCGCTCACCTCGTAGAGCACGGTGTCGGCCATGGCGTATCCCCTCCGTGTCGCCGCCCGGGGCGTACCGGCCGGTACGCCCCGTCTGCAGGACAGCATGACGGAGATCGCCGACGGCCGACCGGAGCGGACGTGTGACCTGCGTCAAAGAATTCTCGCCCGGATCCGTTCGCCGGACGTGTGTGCGGAGGCGGAGTATCGCAGCCTCATCGCCGAATTGAGTGGTTTTGCTCGCGTGCGTTGCCCAAGCGATGCCGACTGATGTTGGTCATCGGGTCCTGAGATGCGGGATAATGGCTGGGAAGCAATATGTGTTCGATGCCGGTGTCGCGTGTCCTGCCACAAGGAACCGCACGTGTGCCCTTCTAGGGCCGTCGGCTTTGACTGAGCTGGGTTTCAGGAAGGGGTACGAGCATGGCGGCCATGAAGCCGCGGACGGGTGATGGCCCGCTCGAGGTGACCAAGGAGGGGCGGGGCATCGTCATGCGCGTTCCGCTCGAAGGCGGCGGTCGGCTCGTCGTCGAGCTGACCCCGGACGAGGCCGACGCCCTGGGCGACGCCCTCAAGAAGGTCGTCGGCTGACGCGCAAGCGACCATACCCTTTCAGCTGCCCCGGCATCACATGAGGTGCCGGGGCGGCTGTTTTCCCACCGATGACCTTCGCCTGCCCCGGCTCGCGCCGGGCTAACGTGCCGACAGGCCCTAGCGTTTCACCGCGCACAGCAGACCGTCGCCCACCGGCAGCAGGGACGTCACCAGCTCCTGGCTCTCGCGCACCGCGCGCAGCAGCTCCCGCAGGCGCAGCACCTCGGTGGGCTGCGGACCGGAATCCACCGTGCGGCCGTTGGCGAAGGCGCCCTCGAAGACGACGAGCCCGCCGGTCCGCAGCAGACGCAACGATTCAGCGAGGTAGTCCATGACCTCCAGCCGGTCGCCGTCGCAGAACACCAGGTCGTAACCGGCGTCCGCGAGACGGGGCAGCACGTCCAGGGCGCGGCCCGGGATGAAGCGCGCCCTGTTGCTGGCGAAGCCGGAGGCGCGGAAGGCCTGGCGGGCGAACTGCTGGTGCTCCGGCTCGGGGTCCACGGTCGTCAGGACACCGTCGGGCCGCATGCCGTGCAGCAGGTGGATCCCGGAGACACCGCAGCCGGTGCCGATCTCGGCGACGGCCTTCGCGTCGACGGAGGCGGCCAGCAACCGCAGCGCGGCGCCCGTGCCGGGCGACACCGAGCGCAGCCCTGCCTCGCGGGCCCGGTCACGGGCCCAGCGCAGCGCTTCGTCCTCGGCGACATAGGCGTCGGCGAACGCCCAGCTCGTCTGCCGGTTGCCGGTAATGACCCTCTCCTGTCCCGTGAATGCCTGGGCGTGACTGTATCCGTTGGGCTCGGGAACCCGCAGATGGGACCGGTCGTTTAAAGGGACGAGCGAGCGGCGGGGGCCGGGACGGGGGGCAGGCGGTGGAACAGGGCGCCGAGCGGGTACCGACGCAGCAGTACGAGGCGTATCAGCCCAGATCAAATTCTCGTAAAACCGCTTATCCGGTCCTAACGGGCGAGGTGGCTATGGTAGGGGCTCCACTGGACACCACCAGAGCTGACAGGGGAGGTGCGGCTGCACCTGTGGATCGCGGGGGAGTGTTCCGGCGCTTCCTCGGATCGGCGGGCAGGCCGACATCTGTGAACGACAACGCTGACCACAGCCACGCCGCTGGCTCCGCCCAGACCGCGACCTTCACCACCGACGCGGACGGGCAGGCGTGGACTCCGCCCACGTGGGAGGAGATCGTCAGCACGCACAGCGGCCGGGTCTACCGGCTCGCCTACCGCCTCACCGGAAACCAGCACGACGCGGAGGACCTCACGCAGGAGGTCTTCGTCCGTGTCTTCCGGTCCCTGTCGACGTACACGCCGGGCACCTTCGAGGGCTGGCTGCACCGCATCACCACGAACCTGTTCCTGGACATGGTGCGCCGCAAGCAGCGCATCCGCTTCGACGCGCTCGGCGAGGACGCGGCCGAGCGGCTGCCCAGCAAGGAGCCCAGCCCCCAGCAGGTCTTCAACGACGCGCACTTCGACGCGGACGTCCAGCAGGCCCTCGACACCCTCGCCCCGGAGTTCCGCGCCGCGGTCGTCCTGTGCGACATCGAAGGACTGTCGTACGAGGAGATCGCCGCGACCCTCGGCGTCAAGCTCGGCACGGTCCGCTCGCGGATCCACCGCGGCCGTTCCCAGCTGCGCAAGGCCCTCGCGCACCGCTCCCCGGAGGCGCGCGCCGAGCGCCGCTCCTTCGTGCCCCGTGTTCCCGCACTGGGAGGAGGGGGCGCGAGCGCGTGAGCGGATCACGGCCTTCCGAGGGACACCTCGCAGAGCAGCATCTGGGAGACCGGCTCTCCGCCCTGGTGGACGGCGAGCTCGGTCATGACGCGCGTGAGCGCGTACTGGCGCACGTGGCCACCTGCCCGAAGTGCAAGGCGGAGGTGGACGCCCAGCGCCGGCTGAAGAACGTCTTCGCGGAGGCGGCTCCGCCGCCTCCCTCCGAGAGCTTCCTGGCCCGCCTGCAGGGACTGCCCGCGGGCGGCGGCCCGGACGGTGACCTGCCGCCGGGCGGGACGGCGCTGCCCGGCGGGCTGTCCGGGCGGTTCGGCACGTCCGGGGCGTTCGCGACGAAGCGCGGCGAGCGGTTCGAGTTCGATTACGCCCCCTCCCGCCCGCACCTCCCGTCGGCCCTGCCGCCCTCCGCGGGGCGCGGGCTCGCCGCGGGTGAGCGCGGCGTTCCCTCCGGCCAGAGCGGTCTGCCCTCGGGCAGCCGGGGCTTCCGCATCCACGACGTCGGCCGGCCCGACCCGGACCGTTCCTCCTCACGGCTGCGGTTCGCCTTCGCGGCCGCCGGAGCGGTGTCCCTGGCCGCGATCGCGCTGGGCGGTGTCACCGGGGGCACCCCGACCGACACGGAGGCCCGCGGCGGCCCGGGCACGGGAAGCAACGTCACTCCGATGCGCACCCAGGGCACGGGCGCCGCGACCGCTCCCGAGTCCCAGCGCCGCCGCGGCGCCGGACCGCTGCTCGGGCAGGTGCACGGGCAGAACCTGATCGGTCACACCCCGGTCGCCCCGACCGAGGTGTCCGCGCCGCTGCTGCCCGGTGTCCCGCCGCCCTCCTCCGCCCGGCACGGCGCCGTGCACGCGCTGACCGCGCCGGTGGTGGCCGGTGCCGCCGCCATGTCCCCCCTGATACGCCCGCTCCAGGCGGCCCCACCGGCCGCTCTGACGACCTGGTCGGCGCTCCCGGGGCTCACGGCGCCCCTGCTCGCCGTGCCCTTGCCGGAGATCTCCTCGTCCCCCTCGCCCACCGCTTCCCCGGGCACGGCCCGCTGACCGGCCTCTGCGCACCGGCCCGGCGAACCTGATTGAATCCGGGGGTGGTGTCCGCGGCCGAGGTGGGCCGGGGCGCCGATTCGACGAACTGCGGCCACCGCTGACGAGCCGTGCCGCGGCTGTGCTGTGGGGAGAGCATGAACGAGGGGAAGCCCACGAAGGCGAAGTGGTGGGGTCGTCCACGGCCGCAGGACGACGCGGGGGCGGAGCCGGCGGCGAATGAGGCGCAGGGCCCGGTTGCGGCCCCGGCCGGTTCCCCCGACACCGGGGGAGACTTCGAGCTGGCGCGGCCCGAGGCCCG
>NZ_JAPSKN010000144.1:9082-14361 GCF_031181705.1 Streptomyces sp. | reverse complement strand
GGGGCGGGCCAGCTCCCGCGCGAAGCCGTCCGGGTCGGCGGCCAGGTGCAGCAGCTGGGACGCCGTGAGCGACGCGGGGAGGGGCACCTCGGTGACGCTGTCGCGGGCACGCAGCAGCTCGCCGGTGAGGGCGTCGAGGTCACGGTCCCAGGAGGCGACGGTGCGGGCCTCCTCCGGAGTGAGGCGGGGGCGGCCGGGGGGCGGGCCCTGTGGTGGGACCGCCTGGTGGGGGACGGTGGGGCGGCGGTCCGCGGGCCGGGCGTCACCGGTCGCCGGGGGCTTGCCGGAGGCCTCCCCGGAGTCGTGCGAAGGGCGTTCGGCGAGCGGGTCGGACTCGTCGAACGGGTCCGGTTCGCCGTACGGATCGGGTTCGACGTACCGGTCCGGTTCGCCGTACGGGTCCCCTTCGTCGTACGGGCCCGGTTCGTCGAACAGGGGCTCGTCGTCCTCGGGCGGCGGGGGCCACTCCGGGTCGTCGACGGCGTCCGGGTCGTGCACGGCGGCGAGGTGGGCGTCCTCCTGGGCGGCGAGGTCTTCCAGGTGGGCCAGGACGGTCTCGGCGGCGGCGCGGCGCCGGGCCAGGGCCGCCTCGTCCAGGGGCAGGGGCCACACCTGGTCGGCGGTGGCCCGGTGCAGGGCCGGGTTCTCCTCGTCCTCGGCGGGCTCGTCCGCCCAGACCTCGATCTCGCCGTGACCGGCCTCGCAGTGCTCGTAGAGGGCCTGGAGGAACGTGGACGGTCCGCGGCGCTTCTTCTGGGTGGGGCCCCACCAGTGGCCGGAGCCCAGGAGGAGGGACCGGGGGCGGGTGAAGGTGACGTAGCCGAGGCGGAGCTCCTCGGTGTGCTGGTGGTCCTTCATGGCCTCGTGGAAGGCCTTGAGACCCCGGGCGTCCCAGGAGGGCACGTCGGGCAGGGTGTCGGCGTCGCCACGCAGGGCGTGCGGCAGGACCTTGCCCTGGGAGGTCCACTTCTCGCGGCCCTGGCTGCTGGGGAAGGTGCCGGTGACCAGGCCGGGGACGACCACGACGTCCCACTCCAGGCCCTTGCTCTTGTGGGCGGTGAGCACCTTGACGGTGTTCTCGCCGCCGGGGAGGGCGTTGTCGAGGCCCTTCTCGTACTGGGCTGCGGTGCGCAGGAAGCCGAGGAAGGCGAGCAGGGTGGCCTCGTTGTCGCCGGCGGCGAAGGAGGCGGCGACGTCCAGGAAGTTGGACAGGGTCTCGCGGCGGCGGGCGGCCAGGGCGTGCGGGGACGCCGACAGCTCCACCTCCAGGCCGGTGACGGCGAGGACCCGGTGCAGGACGTCCATCAGCGGGTCGGCCAGGGAGCGGCGCAGTTCGCGCAGTTCCGTGGCGAGCCGGGCGAAGCGCACGCGCGCGTCGGGCGAGAAGGGCAGTCCGTCGTCGTCCCCGTGGCCGTCGAGGGGCGTCTCCAGGAACGTGTCGAGGGCGTCCGCGAGCGAGATCACCTCGGAGGGGTCGATTCCCTCGACGGCCTCGGCGAGGCGCCGGTCCGGGTCGTCGTCCTCCACGCGCGCGTGGGACACGAGCAGCCGGGCGCGCCGCCCCAGCAGGGCGAGGTCGCGAGGGCCGATGCGCCAGCGCGGCCCGGTCAGCAGGCGGACCAGGGAGGCGTTGGCGCCGGGGTCCTGGAGGACCTCGCAGACGGCGACGAGGTCGGCGATCTCGGGCAGGTGCAGCAGTCCGGAGAGGCCGACGACCTCGACCGGGATGTCGCGGGCCACCAGGGCGCCCTGGATCTCGGCGAAGTCGGTCGCGGTCCGGCACAGGACGGCGATCTCGCCGGGTGCCGTCCCGGTCCGGACGAGGTGGGCGACGGAGTCGGCCGCCCAGTCGATCTCCTCGGCGTGGGTGCGCAGCAGGGCGCAGCGGACGATGCCGTCGCGTTCGGCACCGGGAGCCGGGCGCAGCGCCTCCACGCCCGCGTGCAGGGCGCGCAGGGGCTCGGCGAGGCCGTTGGCGAGGTCGAGGAGGCGGCCGCCGCTGCGGCGGTTCTCGCTGAGCGCCTGCCGGGTCGCGGGGCGGCCGTCGGCGTGGGCGAAGTGCTCGGGGAAGTCGTCGAGGTTGGCGACGGAGGCGCCGCGCCAGCCGTAGATGGCCTGGCAGGGGTCGCCGACGGCGGTGACGGGGTGGCCGGTGCCCCCGCCGAACAGGCCCGCGAGGAGGACGCGCTGGGCGACCGAGGTGTCCTGGTACTCGTCGAGCAGGACCACGCGGAACTCGTCGCGCAGGAGGCGGCCCACCTCGGGGATCTGCGCGAGGCGGGCCGACAGGGCGATCTGGTCGCCGAAGTCGAGCAGGTCCCGCTCGCGCTTGGCGGCCCGGTAACGGGTCACCAGCTCGGCCAGCTCCCGGCGGGCGGCGGCCGCCTCGGGCACCTTGCGCAGCTCGGCGTTGGTGAGCTTGGCGCCGCGCAGCGACAGCAGCAGCTCGGCGTCGTACGCGCGCAGCGCCTCGGGACGTACGAGGTGCTCGGCGAGCTCGGCGTCCAGGGCGAGGAGGTCGCCGACGAGGTCCGGGAAGGAGCGGGTGAGGGCCGGGTAGGGGCCGGGTGACTCACGCAGCACGCGCGCGGCGAGCTGGAAGCGCGTGGCGTCGGCGAGCAGCCGGGACGTGGGCTCCAGGCCGATGCGCAGGCCGTGGTCGGTCAGCAGACGCCCCGCGAAGGCGTGGTACGTGGAGATCACCGGCTCGCCCGGCGGGTTGTCCGGGTCGATGACGTCCGGGTCGGTGACGCCGGCCTTGATCAGCGCCTTGCGGACGCGCTCGGCGAGTTCGGCGGCGGCCTTGTTCGTGAAGGTGAGGCCGAGCACCTGCTCGGGGGCGACCTGACCGGTGCCGACCAGCCACACCACGCGTGCCGCCATCACCGTCGTCTTGCCCGAGCCGGCTCCGGCCACGATCACCTGGGGAGCGGGCGGCGCGGTGATGCAGGCCGTCTGCTCCGGGGTGAACGGGATGCCGAGGAGCTCTTTGAGCTGTTCGGGGTCGGTGAGTCGGGCTGGCACATCGGAGAGGCTAGCGGCGCGCACTGACACCAGCGGCCCGATCGGCCCTTCGGGGCGGTGGAACCGCAGGTCAGCTCAGGTGGTGCGATGGGTCACTCGCCATCGCTGCGGTCCTCTCGCGGCACCCTGGTCACTCCACCACGCGGTCGGTCCTCTCGCGGCACCCTGGTCACTCCACCACGTGGCGGCCCTCCTGACGCGCGCTGCACGAGGACCGGAACGCGCAGTGGGTGCAGTGCTGCCCGGCCGTCGGCGTGAACCGCTCGTCGAGGACCTTGCCGGCGGCTGTGGCCAGCAGGTCGCCGACCCACTCCCCCTGCAGCGGCTCCTGGGCCTGCACCTTGGGCAGGGTCTCGCCGCCGTCACGCCGGGCGGCGCCCTGGCGCAGGTGGACGAGTTCGGCGCCGCCCGGTTCGGGACGTGCCCCGTCGAAGACCTCGTCGACGGCGCCCTCACGGACGGCGAGCTGGTAGACGGCGAGCTGCGGGTGCCGCTCCACCTCCTTGGAGGTGGGCGCCTGCTTGCCGGTCTTGAAGTCGACCACGTAGGCGCGGCCGTCGCCGTCCGCCTCCACGCGGTCCATCTGGCCGCGGATGCGCACCTCGTAGTCGCCCGCTTCGAGGGTGACGTCGAAGTCGTGCTCGCTGGCGACCGCGGTGCGCCCGGCGCGGTCCATGACGTGCCACTGGAGGAAGCGTTCGAGCGCCACGCGCGCGTTGTCCTTCTCCTGCTCCGACTTCCAGGGCGCGTCGAAGGCGAGGGCGTTCCACACGGAGTCGAGGCGTTCCATGAGGACGGAGAGGTCGGCCGGGGTGTGCCCGGAGGCGACCTCGTCGGCGAGGACGTGCACCACGTTGCCGAAGCCCTGTGCGGCGGTCGCGGGCGCGTCGGCCTTCACTTCACGGCCCAGGAACCATTGCAGGGCGCAGGTGTTCGCGAGCTGGTCCAGGGCGCTGCCGGAGAGCACGACGGGCTGGTCGCGGTTGCGCAGCGGCACCTTGGACTCGGTCGGCTCGAACATGCCCCACCAGCGGTAGGGGTGGGCGGACGGCACCAGCGGGCGGCCGTCCTCGTCGGCGAGGGCGGCGAGCCGGGCCAGGCGGCGGGCGGCGGCCTCCCGCAGGGCCTCGGAGACGCGCGGATCGACCGTCGTGGCACGCAGTTCGGCCACGAGAGCGGCCACGGACAGCGGCCGGCGCGGCCGTCCCGTGACGTCCTTGGGTTCGACGCCGAGTTCGGTCAGGAACCGGGAGGGCTGGTCGCCGTCGTCCGCGGGTGCCTTGACGGCGGTGACGACGAGCCGTTCACGCGCGCGTGTGGCGGCCACGTAGAACAGGCGGCGCTCCTCGGCGAGCAGCGCGCCGGGGGTGAGGGGTTCGGCGAGGCCGTCGCGGCCGATGCGGTCGGCCTCCAGGAGGGAGCCGCGGCGGCGCAGGTCCGGCCACAAGCCCTCCTGGACGCCCGCGACGACCACGAGGTGCCATTCCAGGCCCTTGGAGCGGTGGGCGGTCATCAGACGGACGGCGTCGGGGCGCACGGCACGCCGCGTGAGGGTGTCGGCGGCGATGTCCTCGGCGTCGATCTCCTCCAGAAAGTTCAGCGCGCCCCGGCCGCCGGTGCGTTCCTCGGCGCGGGCCGCGGTGGCGAACAGGGCGCAGACCGCGTCCAGGTCGCGGTCCGCGTTGCGTCCGGCCGCGCCGCCCCGCCGGGCGGCGCGCTCCAGGCGCCCGGGCCACGGCGTGCCCTCCCACAGGTCCCACAGCGCCTCCTCGGCCGTGCCGCCGCCGGCCAGCCGCTCCCGGGCCTTGCGCAGCAGCGCGCCGAGGCGCTGGGCGCCGCGCGCGTACGTGGGGTCGTGCACGGCGAGCCGCTCCGGCTCGGCGAGCGCCTGCGCGAGCAGGACGTCGGAGGGCGGCGGCAGCGGGTTGCCGGCGGCCCTCTCCTCGTCGCGCAGGGCGCGGCCGAGACGGCGCAGGTCGGCGGCGTCCATGCCCGCGAGGGGTGAGGTGAGGAGGGTGAGGGCGGTCTCGGTGTCGAGCCAGCAGGTACCGGGCGCGCCGGCAGCGCTGGCGCCGGTTTCCGAGGCGGTTGCGGAAGCGGCTTCGGATACGACCTCGGAGGCGGCTTCGGATGCGGAGCGCGCCTCGAAGCCAGACGTCGCCCCGGTGTCCCTCTCAACCGGGTCCGCGCCGTCGCCGGATCCGGATCCGGCGTCCTCCCGCGCCGCCGCAGCCGCGGAGAGTCCCACGGCGTCC
>NZ_JAPSKN010000144.1:6516-8982 GCF_031181705.1 Streptomyces sp. | reverse complement strand
TCCACGGCGTCACCCCCGAAGGGCCCCGCCTCCGCCACCGCCACCGCCCGCAGCGCCGTCAGCAGCGGTGCCACCGCCGGTTCGTGCCGCAGCGGCACGTCGTCACCGTCGACGTCCACGGGCACGCCCGCCGCCGTCAGGGCACGGCGGACCGTCGGGATGGTGCGGGAGCCGGCGCGCACCAGGACGGCCATCTCGCTCCACGGGACGCCGTCCTCCAGGTGGGCCCTGCGGAGGATGTCGGCGATGTTGTCCAGCTCCGTGCCCGACGTCGGGTACGTGTAGGCCTCGACGCGGCCGCCGTCCCGTACCGGGGCGAGTTCGCGATGGGCGCGCACCTTCTCGGCGGGCAGGCGGGTCAGCGGCATGCGCTGGGTCAGCAGCCGGGTCGCGGCCAGCAGACCCGCACCGGAACGGCGGGACGTGCGCAGCACCGCGACCGGGGCCGGGCGGCCGTCCGCGCGCGGGAAGGCGTGCGGGAAGTCCAGGATGCCGTTCACGTCCGCCCCGCGGAACGCATAGATCGACTGGTCGGGGTCGCCGAACGCGACGAGTGTGCGCCCGCCCCCGGCCAGCGCGTGCAGCAGCCGCACCTGGGCGGGATCCGTGTCCTGGTACTCGTCGACGTAGACGGCGTCGTACCGCTCGGCGAGCCACCCGGCGACATCGGGGCGGTGGGCGAGGAGCACCGCGCGGTGGACGAGTTCGGCGTAGTCGATCACGCCCTGCAGGTCGAGCACGTCGAGGTACTCGGCGAGGAAGGCGGCCGCCGCGCGCCAGTCGGGGCGGCCGGTGCGGCGCGCGAAGGCGTCCAGGGCGTCCGGTCCGAGGCCCAGTTCACGACTGCGGGCGAGGACCGCGCGGACCTCGTCGGCGAAGCCGCGCGTGGTCAGGCAGGCGCGCAGCTCGTCCGGCCAGCGCACGTGCGCGAGCCCGAGCCGCTCCAGGTCCACCTGGCCCGCCAGCAGTTCCCGTACGGCGACGTCCTGCTCGGGTCCGGACAGCAGCCGCAGCGGCTCCACGAAGAGGTCGCTGTCCTGGTGGGCGCGGACGAGGGCATAGCAGAAGGAGTGAAACGTGGTCGCCTGGGGGGCGCGGGCCGCGCCGGTGCGCAGGGCCATGCGGTCGCGCAGTTCGACGGCGGCCCTGCGGCTGAACGTCAGCACCAGGACGCGCGCGGGGTCACCGCCCCGGGCGATCCGCTCGGCCACGGACTCGACGAGCGTGGTGGTCTTTCCGGTGCCCGGACCGGCGAGGACGAGCAGCGGGCCGGCCGCGTGGTCAACCACGGAGCGCTGCGAGGCGTCCAAAAGAGGGGGGTCCACCCGGGCAGGGGGGGTACGTACCAGTCGGTAAGCGCCACGGCCCCCCCGCCGTACCCGGGGGTGCGACAGGCCGCTGATGGAGGAAGAGGAGCTCACGTGGTTCGCCGGTCCTGGTGGATGTGCTGGTGGGCGGGCCACCGCGCGCGGGGCGGGCGGTGACCGCGAGGTGAGGGGGACACGTGCAGCCGACGCTACGCCGACGGGTGAGGCGGAAGCAGGGCTTCCCCTTCTTCCCGCTGTTCACTCGCGGCACTCTCGTCGCACATGTCCCTCACCTCACGAACGTACGTCATGCCCCCGTTGTGCCCCGGTTCCCCCGTCCGGATCACGGGCCACACGGGAGGGCGTGCGATGCCGGAAGCTGTCAGGTGTGACCCTCCGCGCGTTCGCCGCCGTCCCACCGCGCCCGTCTCATGTCGAGGCGCGGCAGGTGGCCCTCGGCGGCGCGGCCCGCCTCCTTCAGGGGCGTGCCCTCCGCGCGGTAGTGGCCGAGCGCCCGCTGCTCGTGTCCCGGGAGCAGCACGCCGTCCGCGCGGACGACCCGCCACCACGGGACGGCTCCCCCGTAGAGCGCCATCACCCGGCCCACCTGCCGCGGACCGCCCTCCTCCAGCCACTCGGCCACGTCCCCGTAGGTCATGACCCGGCCCGGCGGAATCAGTTCCGCGACGTCGAGGACCCGCTCGGCGTAGGCGGGCAGGGCTTCTCCCGGCTCGTCGGGGACACCGTCGGACCCCGCTCGGGCATGGTGCGGACGGGTGCCCTCCGGAAGGTTCTGCTCGCTCATCCGTCCCATCCTGCCCCACCCCACCGACAACGGGACGGGCGCGCTCCCGAGCGTTTCCTTCGCCCCGCGGCAGCGCGTCGGGCAGACTGTCCGCCCCCGCATGTGCACCCTGATGCCCCCGAGTGTCGGTGTGGCATGCCACCATCGTGCGGGCGGTGACCGGTGATACGAGACCAAGAAGAGACGATGAAGCAGCAGGGTGCGCACCCCGAGGACACGGCGGGCCCCTCTGACGCTTCGTCGCGCCCCGGCACCGAGGACGGCGACGTGCAGGGCACTGCCCAGGACGCCGACGAGAAGGGCACTCCCGGGGACGCCGTGAAGGGCACCGGCACGGACGACGGTGACGCACAG
>NZ_JAPSKN010000144.1:0-6416 GCF_031181705.1 Streptomyces sp. | reverse complement strand
GCCCCGGCACCGACGGCGGTGACGCACAGGGCCCTGTCACGAAGGCCCGGACGCCCGCCGAGGAAACCGACCTCGCGCACATCGACGAGGTGGAGGGCGACGAACCGCTGCTCCCCGCGCGCGTGCACCGCCCGTCCGATCTGATGCGGCTGCTGGTGGGCGTGCTCGCCGTGGCGCTGCTGATCGGCATCGCCGCGTTCGCGCACGGCACCACCTCCGGCCTCGAACAGGACATCAACAAGGGCACCGGGCAGGCGCCCGACCTGCTCATCAAGATCGCCGGCCTGGCCTCCAGCATCGCGATCCTGCTGGTGCCGGTCGCCTTCGCGATCGAGCGGCTGATCAAGCGGGACGGGCTCCGGATCGCCGACGGCGTCCTCGCGGCCGTCCTCGCCCACGGCGTGACCCTCGCCACGGACCTGTGGGTCGCCCGGGCCGCGCCCGACTCGATCCAGGAGGCGCTCACCCAGCCCTCCCCCGGCGACATCCACGCCTTGACCGACCCCGTGCACGGCTACCTGGCGCCGGTCATCGCCTACATGACGGCCGTCGGCATGTCCCGTAGGCCGAGATGGCGCGCGGTGCTCTGGGTCGTCCTGCTCCTCGACGCCTTCTCGATGCTCGTCACCGGGTACACGACCCCGTTCTCGATCATCCTGACCGTGCTGATCGGCTGGACCGTCGCCTACGGCACGCTGTACGCGGTCGGCTCGCCCAACGTCCGGCCCACCGGGCAGACCCTGATGGCGGGTCTACGGACCGTCGGATTCCGCCCGGTCAGCGCGTCCCGCGATGACCACTCGGACAACCCGGACGCCGGTGACCGCGGCCGGCGCTACTTCGTGACCCTGGAGGACGGCCCACCGCTGGACGTCACGGTGGTCGACCGCGAGCAGCAGGCGCAGGGCTTCTTCTACCGCGCCTGGCGCAACCTCACCCTGCGCGGCTTCGCCACCCGCAGCAGCCTCCAGTCGCTGCGCCAGGCCCTGGAGCAGGAGGCGCTGCTGGCGTACGCGGCGATCGCGGCCGGCGCCAACGCGCCCAAGCTGATCGCCACCTCCGAGCTCGGCCCCGACGCGGTGATGCTCGTCTACGAGCACAGCGGCGGCCGCACCCTGGACTCCCTGGAGGACGAGGAGATCACCGACGACCTGCTGCGCGACACCTGGCACCAGGTGAAGGCGCTGCAGTCCCGGCGCATCGCGCACCGCAGGCTGGTGGGCGACGCGATCCTGGTGGATCGTTCCGGCACGGTGATCCTCACCGACCTGCGCGTCGGCGAGATCGCCGCCGGCGACCTGCTGCTGCGGATGGACATCTCCCAGCTGCTGGTGACCCTCGGGCTACGGGTGGGCGGCGAGCGGGCGGTCGCCTCGGCGGTGAGCGTGCTCGGCCCGGACGCCGTGGCGGACTGCCTGCCGATGCTCCAGCCCATCGCGCTCAGCCGCTCCACGCGCGCGACGCTGCGCAGACTGGCCCGGGAACGGGCGCAGCGCGAGCGCGAGGCGGTCCTGGAGGCCTCCCAGCAGGCCAAGCAGGCGCGCCTGGAGGAGCAGTCCGACGCGACCGTGCCCGTCCTGGAGAAGCCCGACAAAAAGGCCGTGCGGGCGGAGCAGCGGGCCGAGAAACGGGCGATCGACGAGGCCCTGGAGGAGGCGCGCGAGGAGGACCTGCTCACCCAGATCCGCCACGAGGTGCTGCGGATCAGGCCCCAGGCACCGGTCGAACCGGCCCGGCTGGAGCGGGTGCGGCCACGCACGCTGATCAGTTTCATCGCCGGCGCGATCGGCGCGTACTTCCTGCTGACACAGCTCACGCACATCGAGTTCGGGCCGCTCATCGCCCACGCCGAGTGGGGCTGGGTCGCCGCGGCCGTGCTGTTCTCGATGGCGAGCTACTTCGCGGCGGCGATGGCGCTGCTGGGGTTCGTGCCCGAGCGGGTGCCGTTCCTTCGGACGGTGGCGGCACAGGTCGCCGGGTCCTTCGTGAAGATCGTCGCCCCGGCGGCCGTGGGCGGTGTGGCGCTGAACACGCGCTTCCTGCAGCGCGCGGGGGTGCGGCCGGGGCTGGCGGTGGCGAGCGTGGGCGCCTCGCAGCTGTTCGGGCTCGGCTGCCACATCCTGATGCTGCTGTCCTTCGGCTATCTGACCGGTACCGAGAAGACCCCGTCGCTGTCGCCGTCCCGGACGGTCATCGCCGGTCTGCTGACCGTGGCGGTGCTCGTGCTCGTGGTCACGTCGGTACCGTTCCTGCGGAAATTCGTCGTCACGCGCGTGCGGTCGCTGTTCGCGGGGGTCGTGCCGCGCATGCTGGACGTGCTCCAGCGGCCGCAGAAGCTGGTCACGGGCATCGGCGGCATGCTGCTGCTGACCGCCTGCTTCGTGATGTGCCTGGACGCCTCGATCCGCGCGTTCGGCGACGAGTCGACCTCGATCAGCATCGCCAGCGTCGCCGTCGTCTTCCTCGCGGGCAACGCACTCGGGTCCGCCGCGCCCACTCCGGGCGGTGTCGGCGCGGTCGAGGCGACCCTGACGGTCGGTCTGATCGCCGTCGGACTGCCGAAGGAGGTCGCGGCACCGGCGGTGCTGCTGTTCCGGCTGCTGACCCTGTGGCTGCCGGTCCTGCCGGGCTGGCTGGCCTTCAACCACCTGACCCGCAAGCAGGCCCTCTGACGCCGTCCGCCCGTGCCCTGCGCCAGGGCCGGCGGCCGGCTCCGCGACCCGTCTGCCCCTCTTACCTCGTACGGCACGCGTCCCGCGCGCCCCGCTCGGTGCCGCCGCAGGATGGAACCATGCCAACCCTCCTCCGGCTGCGCGCCGCCGCCCTGACCGCCACCGCCGTGCTGCTGTCGACCGTGCTGGCCGGCTGCGGCGGTGGCGACACCGAGGACGAGGACCTCACACGGCAGGAGCTGGAGTGGACGGCCTGTCCGGCCCCGGACGAGGCGCAGGGCGGCGGGGCCGCGCCGTCCCCGCTGCCGGACGACGGCGAGTGGCAGTGCGCCACCATGAAGGCGCCCCTCGACTGGGACGAGCCCGAGGGCGACACGATCGGCCTCGCACTGATCCGGATCAGGTCCACCGGCAGCGCCGGCGAGCGCATCGGCTCGCTGGTCTTCAACTTCGGCGGCCCCGGCGGCTCGGGCGTCAAGTCGCTGCCCGCCTTCGCCGAGGACTACGGAACCCTGCGCACCCGCTACGACCTGGTCAGCTTCGACCCCCGCGGGGTCGGCCGCAGCAAGCCCGTGATCTGCGCGAGCGATCAGCAGCTCGACGCGTACTCCCAGCAGGACGCGACTCCCGACGACAACGCGGAGCGCACGCAACTCCTGGACAGCACCAGGGAGTTCAACGAAGCCTGCGAGGAGAACTCCGAGAAGATGCTGCCGAACGTGCGCACCACCGACGCCGCCCGCGACCTCGACCTGATGCGCCAGGTCCTCGGCGACGGCAAGCTGCACTACTTCGGCTTCTCCTACGGAACCGAACTCGGCGGCGTCTACGCGCACCTGTTCCCCCGGCGGGTCGGCCGCGCCGTGTTCGACGCCGTCGTCGACCCCACCCAGAACACCGAACAGGGCTCGCTGGGGCAGGCCGAGGGCTTCCAGCTCGCCCTGGACAACTTCGCCGAGGACTGCGTGTCCAAGACCGAGGAATGCCCCCTCGGCGCCAGCGCGCAGGACGTGAAGGACCGTATCGCCACACTGCTGAGGGACCTCGACCGCAAGCCGATCCCGGGCGTCTTCCCCCGGCAACTGACCCAGACCGCGGCGACCAACGGCATCATGCAGGCCCTGTACTCGCAGGACTTGTGGGAGTACCTCACGGAGGGGCTGCAGCAGGCGTACGAGGGCGACGGCAGCATCCTGATGCTGCTGTCCGACTCGATGAACGGGCGCAGCGAGAACGGCGAGTACGACAACTCGACCGCCGCCCACACCGCCATCAGCTGCGCCGACACCAAAGCGCGCTACGACACCGCCTACGTCGAGCGGAAACTGCCCGAGTTCCGGGCGGCGTCCCCCCTGTTCGGCGACTCCCTGGCCTGGGGCATGGTCGGCTGCACCGACTGGGCCGTGCCGGGCGCCGCCGACCACCCGGACGTGAGCGCGCCGGGCGCCCCGCCGATCCTGGTCATCGGCAACACCGGCGACCCCGCCACCCCCTACGAGGGGGCGCGGGCGATGGTGAACGCGCTGGGCAAGGGGGTCGGCGTCGAGCTGACGTACCGGGGGCAGGGACACGGCGCCTACGCCAGCAAGAACAAGTGCGTGCTGGACGCGGTGCACGGCTACCTGCTGGACGGAAAGGTGCCGCAGGCGGGGGCCGTCTGCACCTGAGTCCCGCTGCCGCCCCGGCGAACGTGCAGGTCAAAAGGTTATCCACAGGCCGGAACGGTCGGCGCGGGGATCTGCCTACCATGGCTCGACCGCCATCCGCGGCACGGCGCGGACGGCTTGCGAGGGGGGATGGGCTCATGTCGCGTTTCCTGCGGTGGACCGCTCTGGCGGCCGCCTCGGCACTGCTGGCGGCCGGGTGCAGCGGCGGCTCGTCCGGCGACGGCAAGGGCGGGCTCTCCTGGGGCCGTTGCAAGGCCACCGCGGACGCCCCGGCGCCGAGCGGCGAATGGCAGTGCGCCACGCTCAGGGTGCCGCTGGACTGGTCGAAGCCGGACGGGGAGACGATCGGGCTGGCACTGATCCGCGCCAAGGCCCGCGGTGACGACCGCGCCGGCTCGCTCCTGTTCAACTTCGGCGGTCCGGGTGCCTCGGGCGTGTCCATGATGCCGTCGTACGCCCCGACCGTCTCCCGGCTCCGCGAGCGGTACGACCTGGTGAGCTGGGACCCGCGCGGAGTGGGCGCCAGCGAGGGCGTGCGCTGCCGCGACGACAAGGAGATCCAGGCGGCCGAGTCGGTGGACGTCACCCCGGACACACCCGCGGAGGAGAAGGCCTACTTCGCGGACGCGGCCGACTTCGGCCAGGGCTGCCGGAAGGACGCCGGGGAGCTGATGGCGCACGTCTCGACCGCCGACTCGGCCCGCGACATGGACCGCATCCGCCAGGCCGTCGGCGACGACCGGATGAACTACTTCGGCATCTCCTACGGCACGGAACTCGGCGGCACCTACGCCCATCTGTTCCCGAAGCGGGTCGGGCGGATGACGCTGGACGCGGTCGTCGACCCCGGCGCCGACACCGTGGGCCACGCGAAGAACCAGGCCAGGGGCTTCCAGCGCGCGCTGAACGGCTACCTGAAGTCCACGGGCCAGGATCCGCGGGAGGGCTCGCGGAAGATCACGGCCCTGCTGCGGCGGCTCGACGCCCGTCCCCTGCCCACCGGCACGCCGGGGCGGAAGCTCACCCAGACGCTCGCGGCCACCGGCATCATCCTGCCGCTGTACAGCAAGGACAGCTGGCCGACGCTCACCAGCGCCCTGGACGCGGCCGAGCGCGGCGACGGCTCGGAGCTGCTGGCCCTCGCCGACGGCTACAACGAACGCGACCCCTCGGGCCGCTACGGCACGACGACCCACTCACAGCGGGTCATATCGTGCCTGGACGACCGGCAGCGGCCGACCGCGGCCGAGACGAAGAGGCTGCTGCCGGAGTTCGAGGGGATCTCCCCGGTCTTCGGGACGTTCCTCGGCTGGGACACGGCCGGCTGGTGCCACGACTGGCCGGTGCCCGGGCAGCACGACACCCCGGAAGTGAGCGCCCCGGGCGCGGCGCCGGTCCTGGTGGTGGGCAACACCGGCGACCCGGCCACCCCCTACGAGGGCGCGCGGAGGATGGCCGACGAGCTGGGCAAGGGCGTCGGGGTGCTGCTCACCTGGCGGGGCGAGGGACACGGTGCGTACGGCAGCGGCAGCGACTGCGTCGATTCCACCGTCGACGCGTATCTGCTGGACGGCTCGGTCCCCAAGGACGGCAAGGTCTGTTCATGACGACGGCGGGGGCTCCGGGCACCCGTGGTGCGCGAAGCCCCCGCCGCTCACGGAGGCAGGCCGGATACGGCTCAGTACACCGGCTTGCTCGGCTCGATCTGGTTGACCCAGCCGATCACGCCGCCGCCGACGTGGACGGCGTCCGAGAAGCCCGCGGACTTCAGGACCGCCAGGACTTCCGCACTGCGGACGCCCGTCTTGCAATGCAGGACGATCTTCTTGTCCTGCGGGAGGCTCTCCAGGGCGGTGCCCATGAGGAACTCGTTCTTCGGGATGAGCCGGGCGCCCGGGATGGAGACGATCTCGTACTCGTTCGGCTCGCGGACGTCGATGATGTCGATGCTCTCGCCGTCGTCGATCCACTCCTTGAGCTGCTTGGGAGTGATCGTGGAGTCGGCGGCCGCCGCCTGGGCCTCCTCGGACACGACGCCGCAGAAGGCCTCGTAGTCGATGAGTTCGGTGACGGTCGG
>NZ_JAPSKN010000143.1 GCF_031181705.1 Streptomyces sp. | reverse complement strand
TTCTTGTCGATGACGACGTTGCGGCCCTTGGGGCCGATCGTCACCTTGACCGTGTCGGCAAGCTTGTTGACGCCGCGCTCGAGGGCGCGACGGGCGTCCTCGTCGAACTTCAGGATCTTCGCCATGGGAGCGTGAGCCCTCTTCCGGAATCTGGGATAACGGCAACTGCGCCCCGGGCGCCCGGCTTCTTAGCGATCGCGGGGGCCAGGGGCGCAGTCAAAGCAAGGTGCTTGCGGTGAATTACTTCTCGATGATCGCGAGCACGTCGCGGGCCGAGAGGACGAGGTACTCCTCGCCGTTGTACTTCACCTCGGTGCCGCCGTACTTGCTGTAGAGCACGACGTCGCCGACGGAAACGTCGAGCGGAAGACGGTTGCCGTCCTCGAAGCGGCCCGGGCCCACGGCCAGGACGACGCCCTCCTGGGGCTTCTCCTTGGCGGTGTCCGGGATGACCAGGCCAGAGGCCGTGGTCTGCTCGGCGTCGAGCGGCTGGACCACAATGCGGTCCTCGAGCGGCTTGATGGCAACCTTGGAGCTGGTGGTCGTCACGATCCGACCTCCCCCTTCGGAGATCTCACGGGGTTAACTGTCTGAGGTGGCGACCAGGTGGATCCGTCGTCGCGGGTGCCGGACCTGCCCGTCGCTGTGTTGGCACTCTCCTGTGCCGAGTGCCAGAGCCGAGACTATGACCGCGATTAGCACTCGGTCAAGCGGACTGCTAATCGGCCGCGGCGCGTCGGCCAGGAGGGTTCCGTCCGCCGCGGCCTACAGGTAGTCCTCCAGCCGTCCCACCCGCAGGCCCTTCCCCTCGATCTCCCGCAGCAACCCGGCCGTCCGTTCCGTCAGGGTCAGGGAGGCGTCCCCCGACGGCACCGAGACGATGTCGCCGGCGCGCAGCCCGGGCTCGCCGCGGGTGAACGTCAGGTCCCCGCCGGCGCCCAGGGACGCGCGCCACAGCACGACCGCCGTGATGCCGCAGTCGGCGGCGGCCCGCAGGGTCGTGGTGTCGTAGGTGCCGTAGGGCGGGCGGAAGAGGCGCGGGCGGATGCCGAAGCGGGCGTGGAGCTTGTGCTGCTGGCCGCAGATCTCGGCGCGCTGGCCGGCGTAGGGCAGGCCGCGCAGGGCCGGGTGGTCGAGGGTGTGGTTCTGCAGGGACGCGCCGACCGCGCGCAGCCGGGCGAAGTGGCCGTAGCCGGGCCCCACGACGCTGTCGGTGAGGAACATGCTGACCGGCAGGCGCCGTGCGCGGACCAGGCCGACGAAGCGGGGGTCGCGTTCGGCGCCGTCGTCGTAGGTGAGGAAGACGACCGGGTCGCGGGTGGGGACGTGGTCGACGACGGGTGGCAGGCGGCGGGCGGCGGGGGCCGGGTCCCGGGCCCGGCCGTCGGCGGTGCCCGGCCGCTCCCCCGCCGTGCCCGCGCAGCCGGCCAGCAGGACCAGTACCGCGCAGAGCAGGGCGGCGGCCGGCCGCCTCACAGGTAGTCCTCCAGCCGCCCCACCGCGTAGCCCTCGGCCGTGACCTTGTTCAGGAAGCGGCGGATCATGTCCGGCATGGTGCCCTCCCACTCCCCGGGACCGCGGAAGTGCGTGAGGACGATGTCGCCCGGCCGCAGTTCGCGGTCCGCCTCGCGGTACTCCCAGCGGTCGACGAAGACCTCCTCGTTCCAGAGCGGGACGTAGGCGATGCCGCAGGCCTTGGCGGCGCGCAGGGTCGCGCGGTTGTAGCTGCCGTAGGGCGGGCGGAAGAGGGTGGGGCGCTTGCCGAAGCGCTTGTGCAGGTAGCGCTGCATGCCGCAGATCTCGCGCTTCTGAGCGCGGTAGGACAGGCCCGGCAGGTAGGGGTGGTGCAGGGTGTGGTTGTTCAGCACCACGCCTCTGGCCTGCATCTTCTTGAAGTAGCGGGGGTCGTCCTTGACCAGGTAGCCGCTGAGGAACGCGGTGTAGGGCACGTCCAGGTCGCTCATCATCCGCAGGAACGTCCGGTCCTTCTCGGCCCCGTCGTCGATGGTGAGGAAGACGACCTTGTCCCGGGTGGGGATCCGGGTGAAGACGGGCGGGAGACCGGACTGCCGGTGGCCGGCCACCTGGAAGCCCTTGCGGGTCTTGATCCTGGGCTTGCGCTCGGGGGCCGGCGGGGCGGGCAGCGGGACCCTCTTGAGCTCCCACCGGTGCGCGGCGGCGACCCGGGCGGCGTGCGCGGCGCGCAGCTTGGAGGCGTAGGAGTCGAGCGCGCGGGCCGGGGGCGCGTCCAGGGGCTGCTGTCCGCCGGCCGGGGTGACCTGGTCGCCGCCGCCCTGCGCACAGCCCGAGGCGATGGCGGCGAGGGCGAGCACGGCCAGGCCGATCCGCGCACCGCCCGAGGCCCGGCTTTTGTCATTTTGTACGACTGCTCGCATGGTGCCGGATCCTCGCAGCCCGCCCGGGCGGTCCCGCCCCGACACAGCGGCCGGCGGGCCCGCGTCCACCGACTGGCCCACACGCACCGCCCCGGCACACCGTGGCCGACAATGACCGGGTGAACGACCTCGCCCTCCTCCTCACCCCCGAAGGCCGCGCCCTCCTCGACGAGGTGCGCGACACCGACCCGGCGCGGGAGCTGGCCGTCGCGACCCGGCTGCGCCGCGAGCACCCCGCCGAGCTGGTGTCGGCGGCGCTCGGGCAGGCGCGGCTGCGGCAGCGGGCGGCGGTGAAGTTCGGCGCCGAGGACGCCGGGCGGATGTTCTTCACGCCGAACGGGGTGGAGCAGTCGACGCGGGCGAGCGTGGCGGCCTACCGGGCGCGGCGCCTGGCCGACTCGGGCGTGACGTCGGTGGCCGACCTGTGCTGCGGCATCGGCGGTGACGCCATCGCGCTGGCCCGCGCCGGGATCCGGGTGCTGGCCGTGGACCGGGACCCGCTCACGGCCGCGGCGGCCCGGGCGAACGCCGGCGCACTGGGGCTGGCGGACCTGATCGAGGTCCGGCAGGCGGACGTCACGGAGGTGGACACGGCCGGCTACGACGCCGTCTTCGTCGACCCCGCGCGGCGCGGCGGCCGGGGCCGCATCTTCGACCCCGAGGCCTACTCGCCCCCGCTGTCCTGGGCGGTGTCGGCCGCGCGCCGGGCCCCGCGCGCCGCGCTGAAGCTCGCCCCGGGCATCCCGCACGAGGCGGTCCCCGAGGAGGCCGAGGCCGAGTGGATCTCCGACGGCGGGGACGTGAAGGAGGCGGTGCTGTGGTTCGGCACCGAGCCGGGCGCCGTCCGGGCCACCCTGCTGCCGGGCCCGCGCACCCTGCTCTCCCGCGGCCTGCCCGACCCCGGCGTCCGCCCGCCCGGCCGCTACCTGTACGAGCCCGACGGCGCCGTCATCCGCGCCCACCTGGTCGCCGAGGTCGCCGACCGGGTCGGCGGCGGACTCCTCGACGCGACCATCGCGTACGTCACGGCCGACGCCCTGCGGCCGACGCCGTACGCCACCGCCTACGAGATCACCGACCACCTGCCCTTCAACGTCAAGAGGCTGAAGGCCCTGCTGCGGGAGCGCGAGGTCGGCACGCTGACGGTGAAGAAGCGGGGCTCGGCGGTCGAGCCGGAGGAGCTGCGCAGGAAGGTCAAGCCGCAGGGGCCGCACGCGGCGACGGTGTTCCTGACCCGGGTCTCCGGGGCCCCGGCCATGCTGATCGGGCACCCGGCCTGACGGTCAGGGCTGCTCCGCCGCCCGTCGCAGCAGCAGCTCCCGCTCCCGTGCGTTGCGGGTCAGGGACGCCGCCCGCCCGAACTCCGCCCGGGCCTCGGCGGCCCGGCCGAGGCGGGCGAGCAGGTCGCCGCGCACGCTGGGCAGCAGGTGGTAGTCGCGCAGGGCGGCGTCGCCGGCCAGGGCCTCGACGAGGGGCAGGGCGGCCTCCGGGCCCGCGGCCATCGACACGGCCACCGCGCGGTTCAGCTCCACGACCGGCGACGGGGACACGGCGGCCAGCAGTCCGTAGAGGGTGGCTATGCGCGCCCAGTCGGTCTCCTCGTAGGTGGGGGCGTGCGCGTGGCAGGCGGCGATGGCGGCCTGGAGGGTGTACGGCCCCGGGCCGCCGGAGGAGGCGGCCTCGGCCCGGCCCAGCGCGTCGATGCCGCGGGCGATGAGCATGCGGTTCCAGCGGGCCCGGTTCTGGTCCTTGAGGAGGACCGGCTCGCCGGAGGGCCCGGTACGGGCCGCCGTACGGGACGCCTGGAACTCCAGGAGCGCGGTCAGGCCGTGGACCTCGGGCTCCTTCGGCATGAGCGCGCCGAGCACCCGGGCCAGGCGCAGGGCGTCCTCGCACAGGCCCGGGCGGAGCCAGTCGTCCCCGGCCGTGGCGGCGTACCCCTCGTTGAAGATCAGGTAGATGACGTCGAGGACCGAGCCGAGACGGGCCTCGCGGTCGGGACCGCAGGGCACCTCGAAGGCGACGTTCCGCGTCGCCAGGGTGCGTTTGGCCCGCACGATGCGCTGTGCCACCGTCGCCTCCGGGACGAGGAAGGCGCGGGCGATCTCGGCCGTGGTCAGGCCGCCCAGCAGACGCAGGGTCAGGGCCGTGCGGGCCTCGGTGGACAGCACCGGGTGGCAGGCGGTGAAGACCAGGCGGAGCAGGTCGTCGTCGATGTCGTCGGGGTCGGCGGGTTCCTCCGGGGGCGGGGTGGCCGACAGGTCACGGCCGATCTCCGCGAGCTTGCGGGCGTAGTTCTCCCGGCGGCGCACCAGGTCGACGGCGCGGTTGCGGGCGGTGGCCATGAGCCAGGCGCCCGGGTTGTCCGGCACGCCGTCGCGCGGCCACTGCTCCAGCGCGGCGACCAGCGCGTCCTGCGCGAGTTCCTCGGCGATGCCGACGTCCCGGACGACCCGGGTGACGCCGGCGATGATCCGGGGCGACTCCATGCGGAAGACGGTCTCGATCGCCCGGGCGGTCCGGGAGGCGCCGGGTCCGGCGGTGGGCTGCGGTGTCACAGCCCACCATCAGACACCCCTGGCACCTCCCCGCCAAGCGGGGCCGGTCAGCCCTCGGCGATCTGCCGGACCTCCGCGGTGATCGTCCAGTAGTCCTCGTGCAGGGACAGGAACCGCTTGGTCCACTCGATGGCCTCGGCCTTGTCCTTGCACTGGCTGATCGAGTAGCCCCCGATGACCTCCTTGGTCTCGGTGAACGGCCCGTCGGTGACGGACAGCCGCCCGCCCTCCCAGGTCACCCGCGTGCCGTCGGAGGTCGGGGTGAGACCGGCCGTGTCGAGCATGACCCCGGCCTTGGTGATCTCCTCCAGGAGCTTGCCCATCCGCTCCTGCAGCTCGGGGCTCGGGCCCTCGGCGGGGGCGTTCTTCTCGTCGACGCGGATCAGGGTCATGAAGCGCGGCATGGTGGCTCCTCGGGCCTCGCGGAGCGGGGTCCCTCCCCGCTCTCACCCCTGCGTCGAACGGCGGACCGCCGGATCGACACCCGCACCGGATTTTCTCCGGGATTTTTTTCCGGGCGGCATCCGTGCAGGTCAGCGCAACGACTCCCACAGCTTGCGCGCCTCGGGCTCGTCGGCCACCACCCGGTTGGGGTCCGACGGCGCCCGCACCACCGGCATCGTCACCGTCCGGACCCGGCTCGACGACAGGCCCTGCAGGCTCTGACCGAGGCCGGTCAGCTCGCTCAGGGAGTCCAGGCCGGTGTCGGTGGTGAGGCCGGCCGTCACCGCGTCCGCGACCCGGTACAGCTTGGCCGGGTCGGTGAGCAGGTCCTGGGCGGCGATGCGGTCCAGCAGGGCCTTCACCAGCTTCTGCTGCAGGCCGATGCGGCCGAGGTCGCTGCCGTCGCCGATGCCGTGCCGGGTGCGGGCCAGGCCCAGCGCCTGGGTGCCGTCCAGGTGGTGGGTGCCGGCCTTCAGGTGCAGATGGCTGTCGTCGTCGGCTATGTCCTCGTCCGTGGTGACGGTGACCCCGCCGAGCGCGTCGACGAGCTTCGCGAAACCGGAGAAGTCGATCTCGACGTAGTGGTCCATGCGGACGCCGGTCATCGACTCCACCGTCTTCACCGCGCAGACCGGACCCCCGACCGCGTAGGCGCTGTTGAACATGGACCGCTGGGAGACCACCGTCGAACCGCCGCCGGAGCGCGGGCAGGACGGGCGGGTGACCAGGGTGTCGCGCGGGATGCTCACCACCGTCGCGCTGGTCCGCCCGGCGTCGAGGTGGACGACCATCGCCGTGTCGGAGCGGGCACCGTCGCTGTCGCCGCCGCCGAGCCTGCGGTTCTCCTCGCCGCTGCGCGAGTCCGAGCCCAGCACCAGGATGTTGAGCGCCTCGCCGGGCAGGTCCGGTGCCGAGGGCGACGGCGTGGTCACCGGCTTCGGGGGGCGGTTGTCGCCCAGCGCGTGGTCGATGTCGACACTGGTGATGTTGCTGTTGAGGTGCCAGTAGGCCCAGCCGGCGGCACCGGCGGCGAGCACCAGCAGTCCCGCCAGAGTGAGGCCGGCGGTCCGCAGGGCGATCGACCGCCGGCCCGGCTTTGCGCCCTCGTCCCCGCTCGCGTCGTCTCCCGTCACAGACAGGAACATAAGTCCGAATTATTACGGGCAGGGGATCCAGGACGCGTTTTCTTCGGAAATTCTCAGACTTCGCGGCCTGGACTCGCCTCAGGTGCACCCCTGGCACCGAAGGGCCCCCACTCCACGAGGCGTTGGACCTCGCGCCGGGGCGCGCGGGGTTGTGCCGTGCCGGGGCCGGCGGGGGTTGCGCGAAGGTCGCCCCGGCTGATCGAAAGTTTCGACAACGCAACCGACTGACTTCGGCGTCTCACGCGGGCGGGGCCGTGCTGCTGCGCACCACCAGGCTGGTGGCCAGCTCCACCCGGGTCGCCGCCGGGATCTCCTCGTTCCGCCCGAGGTCGAGGACCAGCTTCGCCGCCGCCTCGGCCATCTCCGTCAGCGGCTGCCGCACGGTCGTCAGCGGCGGCCCGACCAGGGGGGCCACCGGCAGGTCGTCGAAGCCGACCACGCTCAGGTCCTCCGGGATGCGCAGCCCCAGCTCCCGCGCGGCCTCGTACAGTCCCAGCGCCTGCAGGTCGTTGCCGGCGAAGACGGCGGTGGGCCGGTCCGGGCGGCGCAGCAGTTCCAGGCCCCGCCGGTAGCCGGCCTCGTGGTGGAAGTCGCCGTTCGCGATCAGCGAGGGGTCCACCGGCAGCCCGGCGGTCTCCAGCGCGGCCCGGTAGCCGTCGACGCGGGCACGGCTGCACATCATCTGCGAGGGCCCGCTGATCGCGCCGATCCGGCGGTGCCCCAGTTCGACCAGGTGCCGGGTGGCCGCGAGGCCGCCCTGCCAGTTGGTCGCGCCGATCGAGGGGACGTCGGCGCCGGGGTCGCCGGCCGGGTCCATCACCACGAACGGGATGGAGCGGCTGGTGAGCAGTGCCCGCTGCGACTCGTCGAGGCCCGACAGCACGAGGACGACGCCGTGCGGGCGGCGGGCGGCGACCTGGTCGGCCCAGGTCCGCCCGGGGGTGAGCCGTCCCGCGCTCTCCGACAGCACCACGCTCAGGCCCGCGTCCCGGGCCACGTTCTCCACGCCCCGGATGACCTCCATCGCCCAGGCGCTCTCCAGCTCGTGGAAGACCAGGTCGATGAGGGGCGAACGCGTCGCCTCGGCCCGGCGGCGGCGGTAGCCGTGGGCGCGCAGCAGTCCCTCGACACGGGCGCGGGTGGCGGGGGCGACGTCGGCCCGGCCGTTGAGGACCTTCGAAACAGTCGGGGCCGACACGCCGGCCTCGCGGGCGATCTCGGCGAGCGTGGCGGTCTGCGCGGTGCGCCCCTGCGTCCGGATTTGCGTCCGGCTTTCAACGGGCTCCGGGGATGTCATGGCGGCGATCGTATCCCTGCGGGCCCCCTTGACGAAGTCCCCGTCGCGCCATAGGTTCCCGGAACATTCGACATCGATATCGAAACATTCGTAGACAGGGCGCGGGACACCGCTGTTCACGCGCTCGTCGGCACCACTCGTGAGGGCCGTCCCGTCCACCCGACAGGAGCTTCATGACCACCGCGCCCTGGCGTGACCCCGCCCTGCCCGCCGCCGCCCGCGTCGACGACCTGCTCTCCCGGATGACCCTGGAGGAGAAGACCGCCCAGTTGTACGGCGTGTGGGTGGGCGCCGCGACGGACGGCGACGGAGTCGCCCCGCACCAGCACGACATGAGCGTCGACCACTCCGACGAGGAATGGGCCGAGCTGATCACCCGCGGTCTGGGCCAGCTCACCCGCTCCTTCGGCACCGCCCCCGTGGACCCGGCGCTCGGGGCGCGGGCCCTGGCCCGCGCCCAGCGCCGGATCGCCGAGGCCGGCCGCTTCGGCATCCCGGCGGTCGCCCACGAGGAGTGCCTGGCCGGCTTCACCGCCTGGCGGGCCACGGCCTACCCGGTCCCGCTGGCCTGGGGCGCGGCCTGGGACCCCCCGCTGGTCGAGGAGATGGCCCGGCGCATCGGCGAGGACCTGCGCTCGGTCGGCGTCCACCAGGGCCTCGCCCCCGTCCTGGACGTCGTGCGCGATCCGCGCTGGGGTCGCGTGGAGGAGACGATCGGCGAGGACCCGTACCTGGTCGGCACGATCGGCACGGCCTATGTGCGGGGCCTGGAGTCGGCCGGGGTCGTCGCCACGCTCAAGCACTTCGCCGGGTACGCCTCCTCGGCCGGCGCCCGCAACCTCGCCCCCGTGCGGGCGGGGATCCGGGAGTTCGCGGACGTCACCCTGCCGCCCTTCGAGATGGCGGTGCGCGAGGGCGGGGCCCGTTCGGTGATGGCGGCGTACAACGAGACCGACGGCGTCCCGGCCTCCGCCGACCCCGAGCTGCTGACCCGGTTGCTGCGCGAGGAGTGGGGCTTCACCGGCACGGTCGTCGCCGACTACTTCGGCATCGCCTTCCTGCAGACCCTGCACCGCGTCGCCGGCACCCCGGCCGAGGCGGCCCACGCGGCCCTCGCCGCCGGCATCGACGTCGAGCTGCCCACCGTCAGGTGCTACGGACAGCCGCTGCTGGACGCGGTCCGCGCCGGGCAGGTCCCCGAGGAGCTGGTGGACCGCGCGGCCCGCCGGGTGCTGCTGCAGAAGTGCGAACTGGGCCTGCTCGACGAGGACTGGACCCCCGAGCCCACCGGTCCCGTCGCCCTGGACTCCACGGGCAACCGGATCCTGGCCCGCCGCCTGGCCGAGGAGTCGGTGGTCCTGCTCGACAACCCCGACGGGCTGCTCCCGCTGGCCCCCGACACCCGGATCGCGGTGGTCGGCCCCCGGGCGGCCGACGCCCTGGCCATGCTGGGCTGCTACTCCTTCCCGTCCCACGTGCTCACCCATCACCCCGGCGTGCCGGCCGGCATCGAGATCCCGACCGTCCTCGACGCGCTGCGCACCGAACTGCCCGACGCCAAGGTGACGTTCGCGCAGGGCTGCGACGTGACGGACCCGGACACCGCGGGCTTCGAGGAGGCCGTCGCGCGCACCGCCGAGGCGGACGTGTGCGTGGCCGTGCTCGGCGACCGGGCGGGCCTGTTCGGCCGCGGCACCTCGGGCGAGGGCTGCGACGCGAGCGACCTCGGCCTGCCGGGCGTCCAGGGCGAGCTGCTGGACGCGCTGGTCGCCACGGGCGTGCCGGTGGTGCTGGTGCTGCTGACCGGCCGCCCCTACGCCCTCGGCCGCTGGCAGGGCCGCCTGGGCGCGGTCGTCCAGGCCTTCTTCCCGGGGGAGGAGGGCGGCCCGGCGGTGGCGGGAGTGCTGTCGGGCCGCGTGAACCCCTCCGGCCGCCTCCCGGTGAGCGTGCCGCGGGAGCCCGGCGGACAGCCCTGGACCTACCTCCAGCCGCCCCTCGGCCTGGCGGGCGAGGTCAGCAACCTCGACCCGACGCCGCTCTACGCCTTCGGCCACGGCCGCTCCTACACGGCGTTCGCCTGGGAGGACGTCACGGGCGGCGCGGCGCGGATCGGCACGGACGGCGCCTGCGACCTGTCCGTGACGGTCCGCAACACCGGTGACCGCGAGGGCGCGGAGGTCGTGCAGCTGTACCTGCACGACCCGGTGGCGTCGGTGACCCGCCCCGACGTCCGGCTGGTCGGCTACCAGCGCGTGGCGCTCTCCCCGGGCGAGGCCGCGCGGGTGACGTTCCGTTTCCACACGGACCTCTCGGCGTTCACCGACCGTTCGGGCCGCAGGGTGGTCGAGCCGGGCGCCCTGGAACTACGGTTGGCGGCGTCCAGCACCGACGTGCGCCACACGACGCGTCTGACGCTCACGGGTCCGGTCCGGGTCGCCGGGACGGACCGGCGGCTGCGGTGCGAGACGGAGGTGTCGGGGGTGGGGTGAGCGTCGGGGGGCGCGTTGGACAGGCTGCTGCACCACGAGTTGCGGGCCGTGCTGTCGGCCTTCGCGGCCCTGGCCCTCGCCCTGACGGCGCTGGGCCTCGTACGCGGGTTCTCCGCACCGGAAAGGCCCGGCGCCCTGGCGCTGTACCTGGGCGGCCTGCTGGTTCTCCTGGTCGTGTGGACCCTGCTGAAGTCGACCAGGATCAAGTGGTTCGGCCAGGTGCGGGACTTCGAGCGGGCCGTGCCCTCGGAGGGCGCCGAGGGGACCCCGCCCACCGACCGCTTCCTGCGCGACCGGCCGTTCGCCCTGCGGCTGTTCGTGCCGTACCTGGTCCTCGGGCTGGGTACGGCCCTCTGGGAGCCGTGGGCGCTGGGCGTGCTCTTCTGGCCGGCCCTGGACTGGGCGGGCCAGGCCGCGCTGGTCGCCCACTGGGAGCGCCGGAACGGCCTGCTGCTGTGGCGCGGCCGGGTCGCGAGCAGGCCGTGGGAGCTCTCGGTCAGCCGCCGTCCAGCGACTCGAACCGCCAGCGGTGCACGGCCCGGGTGACCAGCTCGCCGTCCGGCTCGGGCAGTTCGGGCAGCTCGGCGTCGTACGGGGCGTCCCACCAGGTGATGACGAGAACCCGGTCCTGCGGGGCGCGCAGGGTCTCGCGGCGCAGCGGCTCGCGGGCCAGCTCCTGGGCGCGGGCCCAGGCGAGCAGGTCCCCGCCCCGCCCGGGCACGGCCCGCGCCTCCCACATCAGGGCGACCGTCACGAGTACAGGTTCTCCTTGCTGACCTCGTGCACGTGGTCGTGGTCGTGGCCCGGCACGTGCGGCTCCGTCACCGGCAGCGAGGAGTCGGCCGACAGGTCCCAGCCCGACGCGGCCCGGTTGCGGGCCACCATCTCGGCGCCGAGCGCGGCGACCATCGCGCCGTTGTCCGTGCACAGCTTGGGCCGCGGCACCCGCAGCCGGATCCCGGCGGCCTCGCAGCGCTCCTGGGCCAGGGCCCGCAGCCGCGAGTTGGCGGCCACGCCGCCGCCGATCATCAGGTGGTCGACGCCCTCGTCCTTGCAGGCCCGGACGGCCTTGCGGGTCAGCACGTCCACGACCGCCTCCTGGAAGGAGGCCGCCACGTCCCGCACCGGCACCTCCTCGCCCGCCGCCCGCCTGGCCTCGATCCAGCGGGCCACGGCGGTCTTCAGCCCGGAGAAGGAGAAGTCGTAGGCGGGGTCGCGCGGGCCGGTCAGGCCGCGCGGGAACGCGATCGCGTCCGGGTCGCCCTCCTTGGCGTACCGGTCGATGACCGGACCGCCGGGGAAGCCCAGGTTCAGCACTCGGGCGATCTTGTCGAAGGCCTCGCCGGCCGCGTCGTCGATGGTGGCGCCCATCGGGCGGACGTCGGAGGTGATGTCCGAGGACAGCAGCAGCGAGGAGTGGCCGCCGGAGACCAGCAGCGCCATCGTCGGCTCGGGCAGCGGGCCGTGCTCCAGCTGGTCCACGCAGATGTGCGAGGCGAGGTGGTTCACACCGTAGAGGGGCTTGCCCAGCGCGTACGCGTACGCCTTCGCCGCGGAGACGCCGACCAGCAGGGCGCCGGCGAGCCCGGGGCCGGCCGTGACGGCGACGCCGTCGAGGTCGCGGGCGCTGACGCCCGCCTCCTTCAGCGCGCGGTCGATGGTCGGGACCATCGCCTCCAGGTGGGCGCGGCTCGCGACCTCCGGGACGACGCCGCCGAAGCGGGCGTGCTCGTCGACGCTGGAGGCGACGGCGTCGGCCAGCAGGGTGGTGCCCCGGACGATGCCGACGCCGGTCTCGTCGCAGGAGGTCTCAATCCCCAGAACGAGGGGTTCGTCAGCCATGGATCTCGGTTCCTTGTACGGAGTTCTCGGGGGCGGTCAGGCGCATCACCAGGGCGTCCACGTTGCCCGGCTGGTAGTAACCCCGCCGGACACCGATGGGCTGGAAGCCGAACCGCTCGTACAGCTTCTGCGCGCGCACGTTGTCCACGCGGCACTCCAGCATCACCTCGGCGCACTCGAAGGCGGTGGCCGCGCGCAGCAGTTCGGCCAGCAGCCGGCCGCCGAGCCCGGTGCCCCACAGGTCGCGGGCGACGGCGATGGTCTGGACGTCGGCCTGCTCACCGGAGGAGACCAGACCGGCGTAGCCGACGATCCGGGTGCCGGCCTCGGCGACCACGTACCGCCGGTTGGCCTCGGGCCCGCGGGCGTGGGCCAGCTCGGACCAGAACATGCCCCGCGACCAGGCGTCGTCGGGGAACAGGTCCCGCTCCAGCTCCAGCACGGGGTCGATGTCCCACCAGCGCATCTCGCGCAGCGCACACGTCACGGCGTCGGTCACGGGATCGGTCACTTCGGGGTGACCACCTTGTAGTTCTTGGGGACCTGGGCGTCGGGGCGGCGCAGGTAGAGCGGCCGCGGCGCGGGCAGCTCCTCGCCGGCCGCCAGCCGCTCCGCGGCCAGGCCGGCCAGGGCCGCGGCGGACACGTGCTCGGGTTCGTGCGCCTCGGGGAAGGTGTCCGGGTAGAGCAGCGCGCCCGCGCCCACCGCGGGCAGGCCCGCGACCTGCTCGGCGATGTCGGCGGGCCGGTCGACGGCCGGGTCGGTGAGGCGGGTGCGGGAGTCGGCGTAGCGCGCCCAGTAGACCTCCTTGCGGCGGGCGTCGGTCGCGACGACGAACGGGCCCTCCAGGTCGGCGGCGTAGGCCAGGCCGTCCAGCGTGCACACGCCGTGCACGGGGACGCCGAGCGCGAGCCCGAAGGTGTCCGCGGTCATGAGGCCGACGCGCAGCCCCGTGTACGGGCCCGGGCCGATCCCGGCGACGATCCCCGTGACGGCGTCGAGGCGCAGACCGGCCTCGGCGAGCACCCGGTCGATCGCGGGCAGCAGCAGTTCCCCGTGCCGCCGGGCGTCCACCTGGCTCGACGAGGCGATGACGTCGTGTCCGTCGTGCAGTGCGACGGTGACGGCGGGTGTGGCGGTATCCAGAGCGAGCAAGAGCACGCAAACAGCCTACGGCTCCCCGGGCCCCGGCACGGCCGCGCCCGCCGGGTCACCGCCTGCTGCTACCGTCACCTACCGTCACGAGACATGTACACAGGGACGCTCGACCCGGAGGTGGCCGCCGGTGGCTGTCAGCAGCTCGACGATCGTGGCCGGGCTCACCGCCGCGGCCCTCGCGACGGTCGGCTACCTCGCCCACCAGGCGTCCACGAGCCTCCCCGCGGGGCCGGGCCGGGCCCAGGCGGGGGTGACCCCCGCGCCCGGCACCTCGAAGGCGCCCCCGGCCAGGAAGGACCCGGCCGCGCTGCCCGACGGGTCGGGCGAGGGCGCACGGGTCGTGTACTCGCTGGGCCGGGACCGGGTGTGGCTGGTCGGCGCGAACGGCAAGGTCGCCCGGACGTTCGAGGTGGACCCGAGTGCGGTGGACCCCGCGCCGGGCCGGTACGCGGTCACGTCCCGCTCGAACTCGGTCACCGGCTCCGACGGCGTCCCCGTCGAGCACGTCGTGCGGTTCACCAGCGTGGACGGTGTCGTGGTCGGCTTCAGTTCGGCCGTGGACGCCAGGAGGGCCGCGCCCGACCCGAGGATCCGCACGGGCGGCATCCGGGAGTCGCGCGCGGACGGCCAGGCGATGTGGACGTTCGCGACGATCGGCCGCCCGGTGGTCGTGGTCCGCTAGGGCCTGCCGTTCGGGTCAGGCCGCCTCGCGGTGGTCCTCCACCGGCCCCGACAGCTCCGGCTCGGGCGCGCGCGGCGGCGTGGAGATCAGCGCCGCGGCCTCGCCCGCCGCCAGCAGCTCACGCATGGACACCCCGGCGACCGCGAACGGCAGCGGCTGCCCCTTGCTCTCTGTAGCCGGCATGGACGCCTCCTGATGGCCGGGGGCGGGCGTAGTTAGGTGAACCTAACTACGGACTGGATACCATGTGACCACGGACAAGACACCGAATGCAACATCTTGCCGACGCCTTGTCGGAACGTTCACCACATACCCGCACCACCGCACCGCAACCGGGCCGAAGGGCTGCGCC
>NZ_JAPSKN010000142.1 GCF_031181705.1 Streptomyces sp. | reverse complement strand
GCTCCGCCTGGGGGCGGGCCCACCCGGCCCCGCGCCCCGGCACGGCTCACATGCGCGACACGTTCCGCTCGTACACCAGGCGCAGCCCGATCAGGGTCAGCCACGGCTCGTGTTCGTCGATGACCGACGACTCGCCGAGGACCATCGGCGCGAGCCCGCCCGTGGCGATGACGGTGACGTCGTCCGGGTCCTCCGCCAGCTCGCGGGCCACCCGGTTGACGACCCCGTCGACTTGGCCGGCGAAGCCGTAGATGATGCCGGACTGCATCGCCTCCACCGTGTTCTTGCCGATCACGCTGCGGGGGCGGGCCACCTCGATCTTGCGGAGCTGGGCGCCGCGGACGCCGAGGGCCTCGACGGAGATCTCGATGCCGGGGGCGATGACGCCGCCGACGTACTCGCCGCGCGCGCTGACCGCGTCGAACGTCGTCGCCGTGCCGAAGTCGACGACGATCGCGGGGCCGCCGTAGAGCTCGACGGCCGCGACCGCGTTGATGATGCGGTCCGCGCCGACCTCCTTGGGGTTGTCCATGAGGATCGGCACGCCGGTCTTGACGCCCGGTTCGACGAGGATGGCGGGCACGTCACCGTAGTAGCGGCGTGTCACCTCGCGGAGCTCGTGCAGGACCGAGGGGACGGTCGCGCAGATGGCGATGCCGTCGATGCCGTCGCCCAGTTCGTCGCCGAGCAGCGGGTGCATGCCCATCAGGCCCTGCAGCAGGACCGCCAGTTCGTCGGCGGTGCGGCGCGCGTCCGTGGAGATGCGCCAGTGTTCGACGATCTCCTCGCCGTCGAACAGGCCCAGGACCGTGTGGGTGTTTCCTACGTCGATCGTCAGCAGCATGGCCCGTACCCGCTCCCCTACTCCGCCGGCCGCAGGTCCAGGCCGATGTCCAGGATCGGCGAGGAGTGGGTGAGGGCCCCGACGGCCAGGTAGTCGACGCCGGTGTCGGCGTAGGCCTTGGCGTTGTCCAGGGTGAGGCGGCCGGAGGCCTCCAGGGCGGCGCGGCCCTGGACGAGGGCGACGGCCTCCGCGCACTCCGCCGGCGTGAAGTTGTCCAGCAGGATCAGGTCGGCGCCGGCGTCCAGGACCTCGCGGAGCTGGTGCAGGGTGTCGACCTCGACCTCGATGGGGACGTCGGGGAAGCGCTCGCGGACCGCCTGGAAGGCCTGGGCGACGCCGCCCGCGGCGACCACGTGGTTGTCCTTGACGAGGGCCGCGTCCGAGAGGGACATGCGGTGGTTGACGCCGCCGCCGCAGCGGACCGCGTACTTCTCCAGGCTGCGCAGGCCGGGGGTGGTCTTGCGGGTGTCGCGGACCCGGGCCTTGGTGCCCTCCAGGACGTCCGCCCACGCGCGCGTGGCCGTCGCGACGCCCGACAGGCGGCACAGGATGTTCAGCGCGCTGCGCTCGGCGGTGAGCAGGTCGCGGGTGCGGGTGGTGATGGAGAGGAGCTTCTGGCCGGCCTCGACGCGGTCGCCGTCCTCCGCGTGGCGCTCGATCTCGAGTTCCTCTTCGCAGACGACCGAGACGACCGCCTCGGCGACGCGCAGGCCGGCCACGACGCCCGCCTCGCGGGCGGTGAAGTCGGCGGTGGCGACCGCGTCCTCGGGGATGGTCGCGACCGTGGTCACGTCCACGCCGTGGGCCAGGTCCTCCTGGAGGGCCACGTTGGCGATGTCCTCGACCTCGACGGGGTCGAGGCCGGCGTCGGCCAGCAACTGGGCGAGGGCGGGGTCGAGGCCGCTCTCCAGGTACGTCTCGTCGCCGGCGCCGCAGGCGCAGCCGTCGCCGCAGCCTCCGGAGGAGGCGAGGGGAAGCTCGGGGGTGGTCACGTCGGTCACTGCTCCTGGAGGGCGGGGGGCGGGAAGGTCGCGGGGAAGTCTGTCGTGTCCGTGGTGTGCACGGCCAGGCTCCGGTCGGGGTTCAGGCGTACGACGATGTGGCGGCGCCAGGCCTCGTCGTCGCGCTCGGGGTGGTCCTCGCGCCAGTGGCAGCCCCGGGTCTCCTCGCGCAGCCGGGCGGCGGCGACCAGGACGCGGGCCACGCACAGCAGGTTGGTGGCCTCCCAGGTCTCGGTGCCGGGCTCGGCCGTCTTGCCGTTCTCGGCGAGGGCCTCCCGGGCGTCCGTGTGCAGGCGCTGGAGCTGGTCGGCGGCCTTGGTGAGCGACTCCGCCGAGCGCAGGACGCCCGCTCCGCGGGTCATGATCCGCTGGATGGTGAAGCGGGCCTCGGCGGTCTGCAGGGGGTGCTCGGGGATCTCGGGGTGGGGCAGCGGCTGCGGCACACGCGCGCGCAGGCCCGTCGCCGCGATGTCGGCCGCGATGCGCTCGGCGTAGACGAGCCCTTCGAGGAGGGAGTTGGAGGCCAGGCGGTTGGCGCCGTGCACGCCGGTGCAGGCGACCTCGCCGCACGCGTACAGGCCGGGGACGGTCGTGCGGCCGCGGGAGTCGGTGCGGACGCCGCCGGAGGCGTAGTGGGCGGCCGGGGCGACCGGGACGGGCTCGGTGACCGGGTCGATGCCGTGGGCGCGGCAGGCGGCCAGGATCGTCGGGAAGCGGTGCTCCCACATCTCGGCGCCGAAGTGGCGGGCGTCGAGGAACATGTGCTCGGCGTCCCGCTCCTGCATGCGGCGCATGATGCCCTTGGCGACGATGTCCCGGGGGGCGAGTTCGGCGAGTTCGTGCTGTCCGACCATGAAGCGCACGCCGTCGGCGTCCACGAGGTGGGCGCCCTCGCCGCGTACCGCCTCGGAGACCAGGGGCTGCTGGCCCTCCGCGTCCGGGCCGAGGAACAGCACGGTCGGGTGGAACTGGACGAACTCCAGGTCGCTGACCTCGGCGCCCGCCCGCAGGGCCAGGGCCACGCCGTCGCCGGTCGAGACCGCGGGGTTGGTCGTGGCGGAGAAGACCTGGCCCATGCCGCCGGTGGCGAGGACCACGGCGGGGGCGTGGACCGCCCCGACGCCGTCGTGCTGGCCCTCCCCCATGACGTGCAGGCTGACACCGGCCGTGCGGCCCTCGGCGTCGGTGAGGAGGTCCAGCACGAGCGCGTTCTCGACGGTGCGCATGCCGCGCGCGCGGACCGCCTCGACCAGGGCGCGGGAGATCTCGGCGCCGGTGGCGTCACCGCCCGCGTGGGCGATGCGGCGACGGTGGTGGCCGCCCTCGCGGGTGAGTTCGAGTCCGCCGCCGGAGGACTCGTCGAACCGGGCGCCGGTTTCGATGAGGCGGCGTACGGCGTCGGGGCCCTCGGTGACGAGGATGCGCACCGCCTCCTCGTCGCACAGGCCCGCGCCGGCGACCAGGGTGTCGTCGAGGTGCTGCTCGGGGGTGTCGCCCTCGCCGAGGGCAGCGGCGATGCCGCCCTGGGCCCAGCGGGTGGAGCCGTCGTCGAGCCGGGCCTTGGTGACGACCACGGTGCTCAGCCCGGCGGCCTCGCAGCGCAGGGCCGCGGTCAGCCCGGCGACGCCGGAGCCGACGACGACCACGTCCGCCGCGATGGACCACCCGGGGGCGGGCGCGTGCAGTCGTATGCCTGTGGAGGTCACGAGGCGGCTCCGAAGGTTCCGAAGGAGAGGGGGATGTTGTCGATCAGCCGGGTCGTCCCGACCCGGGCGGCGACGGCCAGGACCGCCTCGCCGGTGAAGTCGTCGCCGATCTCGGTGAAGTCGGACGGGTCGACCAGGGCGAGGTAGTCCAGCCTGAGCGGCGGGTCGAGGCGGGCGGCCTCGTCGAGGACCTGGCGGGCGGCCGCGCGGACGGCGGCCGGGCCGCCCGGGACGGCCGTCGCCACGGCGTGCGCGTCGGCCGCCGCGCGGGACTCGCCGAGGGCGCTGAGGGCCGCGGCACGCGCGCGGGTGGCGGGCACCTCGCGGGCCCGGGCGCGCAGCGCCTCCTGCGCGGCGTGCCGGTCCCGGCCCGCGAACAGGGCCCGGGACAGGGCCAGGGCTGTGCGCCGCTCACGGTCGGAGAGGTAGCGGTTGCGGCTGGACAGGGCCAGGCCGTCCTCCTCGCGGACGGTGGGGACGCCGACGATCTCCACGCCGAAGTTCAGGTCCCGCACCATGCGGCGGATCAGGGCCAGCTGCTGGGCGTCCTTCTGGCCGTACAGGGCGACGTCCGGGCGGGTGAGGTGCAGCAGCTTGGCGACGACCGTGAGCATGCCGTCGAAGTGTCCGGGACGGGAGGCGCCCTCCAGGCGCTCGCCCATGGGACCCGCGGTGACACGGACCTGGGGCTCGCCGCCCGGGTAGACCTCGTCGACGGAGGGCGCGAACACGACGTCGGCGCCCGACTGCCCGGCGAGCTCGACGTCGGCGTCCAGGGTGCGCGGGTAGCGGTCGAGGTCCTCACCCGCGCCGAACTGCAGCGGGTTGACGAAGACGGTGACGACGACCTCGCCCCCGGGGCCCGCGATGCCGCGGGCGGTCCGGATGAGCGTGGCGTGGCCCTCGTGCAGGGCGCCCATGGTCATCACCACCGCGCGGCGGCCCGTACGCGCGCGTGCGTGCAGTTCACCGGCGGTGCGCAGCAGGGTGGTGGTCATCGGGCGTCCCTCCCGGGGCCGTCGGTGCTGCCGTCGGTGCCGTCGGCGAGTACCCCGAGGAGGTCCTCGGCGAGCTCCGGCTTCAGCAGGCCGTGCGCCAGGGCCCGGTCGGCGGTGGCGCGGGCCATGGCCAGGTATCCGGCGACGGTCTGCGGGGCGTGCCGGCGCAGCTCGGTGACGTGCGCGGCGACCGTGCCGGCGTCCCCGCGCGCGACCGGGCCGGTCAGGGCCGCGTCGCCGGAGCGCAGGGCGTTGTCCAGGGCCGCGCCGAGCAGCGGGCCGAGCATCCGGTCGGGGGCGGCGACCCCGGCGGTGCTCAGCAGCTCCATGGACTGGGCGACGAGCGTGACCAGGTGGTTGGCGCCCAGGGCGAGGGCCGCGTGGTAGAGCGGACGGTTCTCCTCGGCGATCCACTCCGGCTCGCCGCCCATCTCGATGACCAGGGCCTCGGCGGCCAGGCGCAGCTCCTCGGGCGCGGTGACGCCGAAGGAGCAGCCCGCCAGGCGCTGGACGTCCACGGGCGTGCCGGTGAAGGTCATCGCCGGGTGCAGGGCCAGCGGCAGCGCGCCCGCGCGCAGGGCGGGGTCGAGCACGCCCACGCCGTACCGGCCGGAGGTGTGCACGAGCAGCTGCCCGGGCCGTACGGAGCCGGTGTCGGCGAGACCCGCGACCAGCTTCGGCAGGGCGTCGTCCGGGACGGTCAGCAGCACCAGGTCGGCCCGCCGCAGGACGTCCTCGGGCGGCATCACCGGCACGTCGGGCAGCAGCTGCGCGGCCCGGCGCCGGGAGGCGTCGGAGACCGCCGACACGGCGACCGGGCGGTGCCCGGCGAGCTGGAGGGAAGCGGCCAGCGCGGGTCCCACGCGGCCGGCGCCGACGACGCCGACGGTGAGCCGCGCGGGGCGGTCCCTGGGGTCTGGCTGTGGGGTTGTGTTCACTCGACGGCGGCCTTCCCGTTCCAGTCCGCTCCGGGTACCGGACGATTTCTCGTCATGTTAACGCGATCGGTTCCGGCGGCGTCCGGTTGTCCACAGGCTGTGCGTTCCGGTGGACGGGGCGCCGGCCGACGTGCGTACGGACCCGACGACCGGGCCCGCAGGGAAATGCGGATGCCGGGCCGCACGCCCGCGGGGGAGGATCCGGGGTGTGACTGACACGGCGGAACAGGACGATCGGGTACCGGACGAGGACCGCAGGGCGCAGCTCCGCAGGCGGCGGCTGGCCGCCCACCGCGGCGCGCACCGGGTGATGGCGCGCTTCGGCTTCCACCAGACGCTGCGCGAGCGCCTGACCAGGCTGGACGCGGCGGGTGACGTGTACGACCTGGACGAGCTGTCCGACGTGTACGGCGACGGTGTGGTCGAGGCCCTGGAGGTCAGGGTCGCCGAGCTGCTCGGCACCGAGGCCGCCGCGTTCTTCCCGACCGGCACGATGGCCCAGCAGGTGGCGCTGCGCTGCTGGGCGGGCCGCACCGGGAACCCGACCGTCGCCCTGCACGCCCTCGGCCATCCGGAGGTGCACGAGCGGAACGCGTTCAGCGAGGTCGGCGGTCTGCGCCCGGTGCGTGTGACGAGCGAGCCGCGGCTGCCGACGGCCGCGGAGGTCCGGGACTTCGAGGAGCCGTTCGGCGCGCTGATGCTGGAGCTGCCCCTGAGGGACGCCGGATTCGTGCTGCCCTCCTGGGACGAGCTGACCGAGGTCGTCGCGGCCGCGCGGGAGCGGGACGCGGTGGTGCACTTCGACGGGGCCCGGCTGTGGGAGTCCACCGTCCACCTCGGCCGGCCCCTGGCGGAGATCGCGGGCCTGGCCGACAGCGTCTACGTGTCGTTCTACAAGTCCCTGGAGGCGTTCGGCGGCGCGGCCCTCGCGGGCCCGGCCGGACTCGTCGCCGAGGCGAAGGCCTGGCGGCACCGGTACGGCGGCCTGGTCTTCCAGCAGTTCCCCACCGCCCTGTCGGCGCTGATCGGGCTGGAGCGGGAGCTGCCCCGGCTCCCGCATTACGTGGCGCACGCGCGTGTGGTGGCCGCCGCCCTGCGCGAGGGGTTCGCGGCGGCCGGGACGCCGTGGGCGCGCGTGTACCCGCGGGTGCCGCACACCCACGACTTCCAGGTGTGGCTGCCGTACGACCCCGACGTCCTCGCGGAGACGGCGGTCCGCACCGCCGAGGAGACGGGTGCCGTCCTGTTCGGCAACGCCTGGGACCGGCGCGGCCCGGACCTGGCGTGCACCGAGATCCATGTGCGGTCGGCCGGGCTGGAGTGGACCGCCGAGGACGTGAAGGCCGCGGTCGCGGAGTTCGTGGCCCGGCTCCCGGAGCAGGTCAGGTAGGGCGCCGCCGCCACCGCGCCAGGGCCGCCCGGAGCCCGCGGCGGACCGGGCGGCCCGCGAGGACGGCCCGGAAGTGCCGTTCGTCGCGCCATTCCCGTACGACCTGCCACTCGTTCGTGCCCGGCGCGGGCGGGGCGGTCTCGCCCAGGGACCGGGCGCGGTGGGCGTCGAGGAGGTACTGCTGCGTGATGCTCATGACTGATCGCCTCTGCGGGACGGGAGGGGAAGGTCCGAAGGCTCCGCGGAAGGCCCCGGTCCTCCCACCGTGCGCCCGTGCCCCGCGGGTCGTCGCGTGGATTGACGACCCCCGTCAATCGACGGGGCGTTGTCGGTGGCGGGGTGCACCATGAGGTCATGAGCGTGCGCATCGACATCACGGGGCTGCGGCCGGAGAGGATCGCCGTCGTCCCCTCCCCCCTGGCCGAGCTCGGCATGGCGCTGCACGCGCTGTCCGAACCGGCGCACCATCCGGGGCTGCAGGGCTGGGTGACGGGCGTGACCGCCCGGCTCGACCCGCATCTGGCCGACCGGATGTGCGAGGCGGACTTCCTGTGGCGGACGACGTTCTCCGACCTGTTCCTGCCGTGCGCGGGCCTGCCGGACCGCACCGCGCTCCCGGGCGGCACGCTCGCCGAGGAGCTCGACCTGCTCGACAAGCTGTCCGACGAGCAGTTCGTGGACGCCGCGCTGGAGTTCACCTGCGCCACCGGCTACGGCGAGTGCGCGCCCACGGCGCTGACCGACCCGCAGGTGCGTCGCCGCGCCCTGGACCTGGCCACCGCGCGCGGGCCGCGGCAGCTGCGGTTCAGCGAGCGGCTGCTGGCCGACCCGCCCAGGATCCGCGGCTGGCTGCGGCAGTTCCTCCAGGACTGCGACGAGGCGTTCTTCGCGGAGGCCTGGTCCCGGCTGCGCCACCAGCTCGCGGCGGACACCCGGCACAAGACGGACCTGCTGCGCCGCAAGGGCCTGGCCGAAGCCCTGGCCGCGGTGTCCCCGGCGGTGACGCTCGACGAGCCGGCCGCCGTGATCTCGGTCGACAAGCTGGGCGACGGCCGCACGGCCACCGGCGACGGCGGGCTGCTGCTCGTCCCGACGAGCCTCGGCTGGCCGCACCTGATGGTGCTGCACCGCCACGGCTGGCAGCCCGTACTGCACTACCCGGTCGGCTCCCCCGAGCTCGCCGCCCCGCCCACGCTGGAGCAGCTGGCCCTGCGCATGACCGCGCTGTCCCACCCCGTCCGCATGCGCCTGTGCCGGTATCTGGCCCGCAGCGCCTACAGCACCGGCGAGCTGGCCCAGGTGCACGGCATGACGGCCCCGGAGATATCCCGGCACCTGGCCGTGCTGAAGAAGGCGGGCCTGGTGACCACCCGCCGCCGCGGGCGCTACGTCCTGCACCAGCTGGACGTGACGGTGGTGGCCCGGCTGGGCAGCGAGTTCCTGGAGGGCATCCTGCGGTAGCGGGCCCGGGCCCCCGGATCAGCCGTGTCCGCCGGCCCGCACCAGCCCGGTCTCGTAGGCCAGCACCACGACCTGCACCCGGTCCCTCAGCCCCAGCTTGGTCAGGATGCGCCCCACGTGGGTCTTCACGGTCGCCTCGGACAGCACGAGCCGGGCCGCGATCTCGCCGTTGGACAGGCCCTGCGCGACCAGCATCATGACCTCGCGCTCGCGGTCGGTGAGCCGCTCGAGCTCCTTGTGCCGGGGCTGCTGGGTGCCCGGCAGCATCGGCGCGAAGCGGTCCAGCAGCCGCCGGGTGGTGGAGGGCGCGACGACCGCGTCCCCGCTGTGCACGGCCCGGATGGCGGCGAGCAGCTCACCGGGCGGCACGTCCTTGAGCATGAAGCCGGAGGCACCCGCCTTCAGCCCGGAGAAGGCGTACTCGTCGAGGTCGAAGGTGGTCAGGATGAGCACCTTCGGCGGGTCGGTGTCCGCGCAGATCCGGCGGGTCGCCTCGACGCCGTCGAGCTTGGGCATGCGGACGTCCATCAGCACGACGTCCACCGCGGTCGTCCGCAGCGCCTGGATGGCCTCGACGCCGTCGCCCGCCTCCGCCACGACCTCCATGTCCGGCTGGGCGGCGAGCACCATCCGGAACCCGGTGCGCAGCAGCACCTGGTCGTCGACGAGCATCACGCGGATCGTCATCGGGGCCTCTTCCGTATGTGTGGCGGTGGGGGAACAGCGGGGCGGTGGCGGGGGTGTGACAGGTGTCAGCAGGGCGCGTGCCGACGTCAGTGCGCGGGTTTGAGCGGCAGCAGGGCGCTGATGCGGAATCCTCCGCCCGGGCGCGGTCCGGCGTCCAGCGTGCCGCCGACCATACCGACCCGTTCCCGCATGCCGATCAGGCCGTGGCCCTGGCCGTCGAACCCGCCCTCCTCGTACAGCTCGTGCGGGGCGCCCTTGCCGTCGTCCTCGACGAGCAGGCCGAGGCCGTCGTCGAAGTAGACCAGGCGCACGCTGGCGCCGGCGTTGGGTCCGCCGTGCTTGCGGGTGTTGGTCAGCGCCTCCTGCACGATGCGGTACGCGGTGAGCTCGACGCCGCTGGGCAGCGGGCGCGGGGTGCCCTCGACCTTGAAGTCGACGGGCAGCCCGGATCCGCGGCACTGCTCGACGAGGTCCTCGATCTGCTGCACGTCGGGCTGCGGCACGTACTCGCCGGCCTCCTGGTGCTCCCCGGTGCGCAGCACGCCGAGCAGGCGGCGCATCTCGGCGAGGGCCTGGCGGCCGGTGGAGGAGATGGTCTCCAGGGCCTTCTTCGCCTGGTCGGGCGCGGCGTCCAGGACGTAGGCGGCGCCGTCGGCCTGCACCACCATCACCGACACGTTGTGGGCGACGACGTCGTGCAACTCGCGCGCGATGCGGGCGCGTTCGGCGGCGACGGCCACCTTCGACTGCGCCTCGCGCTCCCGTTCCAGGCGGGCGGCCCGCTCCTCCAGCTGCGCGAAGTAGGCGCGGCGGGTGCGGATGGAGTCGCCGAGCACCCAGGCCAGGGCGAAGGGCACGGTCATGAAGACGGTCAGGGCGATGTTGCCCGCGAGGCCCGTCTGCTCGCTCGGCCAGCGCACATGGGCCACGGGAGCGGCGCACAGACCGGCGCCCAGCGCGAAGCGGGAGGCCCAGCGGGCGCCCTCCGCGGCGACCGAGTAGACGATCACCAGCATGGCGAAGTCGGCCGGGCCGATCTCCACGTCGGTGATCAGCTGGGCCACGCCGGCCACCGCCGCGAGCAGCAGCATCTTCTCCGGCATCCGGCGGCGCAGGGCGATCACCAGGCACAGCAGCAGCGTGATCGGTACGGCGGCGGCCGGGGAGCCGTAGCCGCCCGCCACTCCGCCCACCAGCGAAATCCCGAGGAGGACCACGGCCCAGAAGCCGTCGACCCACATCGGGTGCCTGCGGAGGAAGTCATAGAGGCGCTGCACGTAACCCAGCGTAGGGAAGCGGATAGGTGCAGGGGTCAACCGGAGGACCGATCCGCGTCCGGCGCGTGTACTCCGCAAGGTGGAGTTGCGTTCGTTGTGTCCGCATAGCCTGACCCGGTGACTGCGGGTGCGAGGGACGAGTGGCGCGGGTGGCGGGACGCGGCGCGGGAGGCGCTGTACGGGCCGCGCGGCTTCTACCGCCGGGCGGCGGGGCCGGGCGCGCACTTCCGTACCTCCGTGCACGCGTCGCCGCTGTTCGCGAGGGCCGTGGCACGGCTGCTGTGCCGGGTCGACGAGGCGCTGGGCCGGCCCGCGGTGCTGGACTTCGTCGACATGGCCGCCGGGCGGGGCGAGCTGGCCGCCGGGGTGCTGGCCGCACTGCCCGCCGAGGTGGCGGGCCGCACGCGCGCGTACGCCGTCGAGGTCGCCGCTCGGCCCGCTGGACTCGATCACCGGATCGAGTGGCGGTCCGCGCCACCGCCGGGGACGACGGGGCTGCTGTTCGCCAACGAGTGGCTGGACAACGTGCCGGTGGAGGTCGCGCAGGTGGACTCGGCGGGGCGGGCCCGGCGGGTCCTGGTGCGCGAGGACGGGACCGAGCGCCTCGGGGAGCCGGTCGGCGGCGCGGAGGCCCGGTGGCTGGAGCGGTGGTGGCCGCTGCCCGGCGAGGAGGGGCTGCGGGCCGAGATCGGGCTGCCCCGGGACGAGGCCTGGGCGGCGGCGGTCGCGACGGTCGGCCGGGGCCTCGCCGTCGCCGTGGACTACGCGCACACGGCGCGGACCCGGCCGCCGTTCGGGACGCTCACCGGCTTCCGCGAGGGCCGCGAGGTCTCCCCCGTGCCGGACGGCTCGTGCGACATCACGGCGCATGTCGCCCTGGACGCCTGCGCGCTTCCCGGCGGGTGTGTGCTCCCCCAGCGCGAGGCGTTGCACGCCCTCGGCGTGACCGGCGCGCGCCCCCCGCTCACGCTCGCGTCCACCGACCCGGCCGCCTACGTGCGCGCCCTCGCGGGCGCCGGGGAGGCCGCCGAACTGACCGCGGCGGGCGGGCTCGGCGACTTCGGGTGGCTGGTGCAGCCGGTGGGGATCGGGGACCCGCTCCCGCGGTGAGCCCCTGCCCGTCGATGTCTCCCGCGGTGAGCCCCTACTTGTCGATGTCCCCGACCACGAAGAACATCGACCCGAGGATCGCCACCATGTCCGCGACGAGCGTCCCCGGCAGCAGCTCCGTCAGCGCCTGGATGTTGTTGTACGAGGCGGAGCGCAGCTTGAGCCGGTACGGGGTCTTCTCGCCCTTGCTGACCAGGTAGTAGCCGTTGATCCCGAGGGGGTTCTCGGTCCAGGCGTACGTGTGCCCCTCGGGTGCCTTCAGGACCTTCGGGAGCCGCTGGTTGACCGGCCCCGGCGGCAGCTCCGCGAGGCGGTCGAGGCAGGCGTCGGCCAGGTCGAGCGCGTTGTGCGTCTGCTCCAGCAGGCACTCGAAGCGGGCGAGGCAGTCGCCCTCCTGCCGGGTGACCACCTTCAGGGTGTCCTGGAGGTCCCCGTAGGCCAGGTAGGGCTCGTCGCGGCGCAGGTCGAAGTCGACGCCCGAGGCGCGGCCGATCGGCCCGCTGACGCCGTAGGCGTGGACGGCCTGCGGGGACAGCACGCCGACGCCCCGGGTGCGGCCGCGGAAGATCTCGTTGCCCAGCACCAGGTCGTCGAAGCGGTCCATGCGGGAGCGGACGTCGGCGACGGCGGTACGCGCGCGTGCGGTCCAGCCGGCCGGCAGGTCCTCCTTGAGGCCGCCGACGCGGTTGAACATGTAGTGCATCCGCCCGCCGGAGAGCTCCTCCATGACGTGCTGGAGCTCCTCGCGCTCCCGGAAGGCGTAGAAGATCGGGGTGATGCCGCCGAGCTCCAGCGGATAGGAGCCGAGGAACATCAGGTGGTTGAGCACCCGGTTCAGCTCGGCGAGCAGCGTGCGCAGCCACACCGCGCGCTCGGGGACCTCCATGCCGAGCATCCGCTCCACGGCGAGGACGACGCCCAGTTCGTTGGAGAACGCCGACAGCCAGTCGTGGCGGTTGGCGAGCATGATGATCTGGCGGTAGTCGCGCGCCTCGAACAGTTTCTCCGCGCCGCGGTGCATGTAGCCGATCACCGGCTCCGCGTGTGTGATGCGCTCGCCGTCCAGGACGAGCTTCAGCCGCAGCACGCCGTGCGTGGACGGGTGCTGGGGGCCGATGTTGAGCACCATGTCGGTGCTCTCCGCGGCGCCGCCGATTCCGACCATGGTCTCCGTCGTAGGAGTCATGCACACAGTCTCCCCTACGTACCCTGACCTCATGGAGACGGGGAGCCCGCACGAGGCGGGGGCGACGGGGGCAGTCAGCGCGACCGGGCCGACGGGACCGGAGGGGACCGGCGGACCGGCCGACAAGGCCGAGCCCACCTGGATCGCCCTGCCACCCGGTCTGCTCAGGATGCGGCGGCTGCTGCTCGTCTTCTGGCTCGGGCTGATCACGCTGGCCGCCGGGCTCGTGCCGGGACTGCTGGCCGGGCCCGCGTGGGCGCTGTTCGCACTGCCTCCGCCGGCGCTGGCGGTCTGGGGCTGGGTGATGATCGAGCGCAACTGGCGGTCCTGGCGGTACGCCGAGCGGGCCGACGACCTGCTGATCAGCCGGGGCGTGCTGTGGCGCGAGGAGACGGTCGTGCCGTACGGGCGGATGCAGCTGGTGGAGGTGACCTCCGGGCCCGTGGAGCGGCACTTCGGGCTGGCCAGCGTGCAGTTGCACACGGCCGCCGCGGCGACCGACGCGACCATCCCGGGTCTGGACCCGGCCGAGGCGGAACGGCTGCGCGACCGGCTCACCGAGCTGGGCGAGGCCCGATCGGCGGGGCTGTGACGACCCCCCGGGCCGCCGGACCCACCGGGCCGGCCGAGCCGACCGGAGCCACCGGGCCGGCCGAGCCGACCGGGCCCATCGAGCCGGCCGGGCCCGCGCAGGCGACCGGGGACGTGATCGAGCGGCGGCTGCACCCCGTCACCCCGCTCCGGCGGGCCTGGGCCCCGGTCGCCGTCGTCATCGGCTGGGCCGTGCACGACCCCGACGGGGCGCAGCGCCACCTGACCCGCCTGACCACGACGACCCTGCTCATCGGCCTCGCGGTGATCGTCCCGGCCGCCGCCCTCTACGGCTTCTGCTCCTGGTGGTTCACCCACTTCGCGGTGACCGGCACCGAACTGCGCATCCGCACCGGCCTGGTCTTCCGCCGCAGCGCCCACATCCGCCTGGAGCGGATCCAGGCCATCGACGTCACCCAGCCGCTGCTCGCCCGGGTCGCGGGCGTCGCCAAGCTCCGGCTCGACGTCATAGGCACCGACAAGAAGGACGAACTGGCCTTCCTCGGCGCCGACGAGGCCCGGGCCCTGCGGGCCGAACTGCTCGCCCGGGCGGCCGGATTCGCCCCCGAGACCGCGCACGAGGTCGGCGAGGCCCCCTCCCGGCAGCTGCTGCGGGTGCCGCCGGGCGTGCTCGCGATGTCGCTGGTGCTGACCGGCGCGACCTGGGGATCACTGACCGCGGCGCTCGTCGTACCGCCGGTGCTGTGGCTGGTCACCCACAGCCTGTGGACGGTCCTCGCGGTCGCCCTGCCGCTGCTCGGCGCGGCCGGCGCGAGCAGCGTGGGCCGGTTCGTCACCGACTACGACTGGACCGTGGGCGAGTCGCCCGACGGGCTGCGCCTCGACCACGGCCTGCTGGACCGGGCCCACGAGACGGTGCCGCCGGGGCGCGTGCAGACCGTGCGGATCGTGGAGCCGCTGCTGTGGCGGAGGCGCGGCTGGGTGCGCGTGGAACTGGACGTCGCCGGCTCGTCCAACTCCGTGCTGCTGCCGGTCGCCCCGCGCCAGATCGCCGAGGACGTCGTCGCGCGCGTGCTGCCCGGGGTGACCGTGCCGCAGCCCACGACCCTGGCACCGGCGCCGCGCCGCGCCCGCTGGTGCGTGCCGGTGTGGTGGCGGGGCTACGGACTCGCCGTCACGGACGCCGTCTTCGCGGCCCGTTCGGGGCTGCTGCGGCGGAGCCTGGCGCTGGTGCCGCACGCCAAGGTGCAGAGCGTACGGCTGACGCAGGGGCCGTGGGAACGGGCCCGGGGCCTGGCCAACGTGTCGGTGGACACCGGCGCCGGCAAGACGGTGACGGCACGGCTGCGCGACACCGCCGAGGCGCGCCGGCTGCTGGCGGCCCAGGCGGAACGTTCACGCACCGGACGCCGCGACGCCCGCCCCGACCGCTGGATGGCATGAACCC
>NZ_JAPSKN010000141.1 GCF_031181705.1 Streptomyces sp. | reverse complement strand
CTTCCGCGTGATCACGCGCTCGCCCTTCTCGATGGCGCAGCTGAACGGGTTCCCGAGCCCGTACGTACCGCTCGACCTGGTGCTGGAGGCGCTGCGGCGGGCCGAGGAGCCGGCCGACTGGCTGGTGATGCCGCGTCTGGAGCAGCCGGAGGTGTCGGTGGACTGCCTGACCGGCCCGGACAACCGCATCCGCCTGGCCATCGGCCGCACGAAGAACGGCCGGCGTCGCGGTTTCACGCTGCACGAGCAGTGGCTGGACCCGGCCCGCCGGATCGCCGAGGGCTTCGGTCTGCACTACCTGTCCAACATCCAGTTCCGGATGCTCGGCGACCGGCCGGTCCTGATGGACGTGAACACCCGTCCGGCCGGCGGTCTGCACCAGCTGTCCCTGTGCGGGGTCAACGTCCCGTGGGCCGCTGTGCAGCTGGTGCTCGGCGAGGACCCGGGCGAGGTGGTTCCCCCGTTCCTGGGGCAGGACTACACGGTGGTGTCGGGGCCTCGTCCGCTGCGGCCGCTGTCGCTGCCGCAGCAGCGCCCGGAGGCGTCCGAGCCGCTTCCGGCGGTGCCCGCCCCGGCCGGACCGGTCGGCGCCGCCGACGCGGCCGGGGAGCCGCCCCTCCAGGACCTCGCCGCGAGCGTCTCGCGCCCCACGGGACTGCCCACGTAGCGGTGGCCGGGCCGCCCCCGCGTCCGGTGCGGGGTCAGAGGCGGCCCGCGCCCCGGTACAGCTGAAGCTCCCCTTCCAGTTCCACGGCCAGCACGGTGGCGTGCGGATCGAGGTCGGCCGCGGCCGGAGGCTGGATCCACAGGACGCCGGGGGTCTCGTGCAGGCCCCCGGTGACCTCGTGGGCGAGCTCCGTGCCGCTGTCCAGGACCGAGACGCGGCGGACCTTGCTGATCAGGCCCCGGACGTTGATCTCCGCGCGCGGGGCGTCGAAGACGGTGAGGTAGAGCGTGCGGCGGTCCTCGGAGAGGGTGCTCGGGCCGTAGTGGTGACCGGGCGGCAGCCCTCGTCCGGTGCCGTACACGGCCTGCGCGTGCCGGGCGATCCAGTCGCCGAGGCCCTCCAGCCTCTCGCGCTGTTCGGGCGTGATCGTGCCGTCCTCGCGCGGGCCGACGCTCAGGAGCAGGTTGCCTCCGCCGCCGATGGTCTCGGTGAAGTAGCGGATCAGCTGGTCGACCGACTTGTGGCGGTGGTCGTGGTGCTGATGGCCCCAGGAGTCGTTGATCGTCAGGCACAGCTCCCACGGCCCGTCCGGCGGGACGACGGGCACGCCCTGCTCGGGGGTGGCGTAGTCGCCCTCGCCGAGCATGCGGGCGTTGAAGACCACGTCGGGGACCTCGGAGCGGATCATCGCGGCCAGCTCGTGGATCCGCCACTGCTCCTCGCTGCGCTCCCACTCGCCGTCGAACCACATCAGGTCGGGCCGGTAGCGGCCGGTGAGCTCCCGTATCTGGCCGTCGCGGTAGGCGAGATACCGCTCCCAGGCCTCCAGGTCCTCGGCCCCGGCGGCCACCTCCGAGTAGCGGTTGTCCTCCAGCTCCGGCGGGCGGCCGGGCTTGCGGGTGGAGGCGTAGTCGGGGTGGCTCCAGTCGGAGTGCGAGTAGTAGAGGCCGACCTTGAGGCCCCGCTCGCGCAGGGCGTCCGCGTAGCCGCCGATCAGGTCGCGCCCCACGTTCAGGTCGCTGTGGGCGGTGTCCCACAGGGCGACCCCGTCGTGGTGGCGGCTGGTCAGCACGGCGTACCTGGCGCCGGCCCGCGCGAACAGCCCGGCCCAGTCACGCGGGTCGTAGCGGGCGGCCGTGAACCGGTCGAGCTGGGACATGTACCGGTCGTAGGGGACGGTGCCGTCGTAGAACGACCAGGACTCCTGGACGCCGTCGACGGCGTAGACGCCCCAGTGGACGAAGATGCCGAGCTTGGCGTCGGTGAACCACCGCTGCACGGCCACGCCGCTCAGCCCCTCTTCAGGCGGAGCGTCAGGATCTGGAACGGCCGCAGCGCGACCGCGACGCCACCGCCGGTGCGGTCGGCGTCCTGGAGCGGGCGCTCCAGCAGGTCGGTGATCTGCGCCCCGGCCAGCGGGAACCCGGTGTGCAGGACGCCGGTGGCGCGGCCGCCGCGGGACTCGTAGAGCCGTACGACGACGTCGCCCGAGGTGTCGTCGGCGAGCTTGACCGCCTCCACGGTGACGCCCTCGCCCTCGACGGAGACGACGGGTTCGGGGGCTCCGGCCGCGTCGGCCACCCGGAGCGGGAGGTTGAGGGCGTAGCCCTCGGCGACGGCGTCCTCGATGCGCGCGCCGGGCAGCAGCGCGTAGGTGAGGCGGTGGCGGCCCTGGTCGGCCTCGGGGTCCGGGATGCGCGGGGCGCGGACCAGGCTGAGGCGGACGGTTGTGGTCGTGCCGCCGTCCTCACGGACGGTGCGGGTGACGTCGTGGCCGTAGGTGGAGTCGTTGATGACGGCGACGCCGTAGCCGGGTTCGCCGATGTGCACCCAGCGGTGGCCGGAGACCTCGAAACGGGCCGCCTCCCAGCTGGTGTTGGTGTGGGTGGGGCGCTGGATGTGGCCGAACTGGATCTCGGCGGAGGAGTGCGGGGCGCGGATGTCGACCGGGAAGGCCGCCTTGAGGATCTTCTCGGTCTCGTGCCAGTCGATGTCGGTCTCGACGTCGATGCGGGGGCTGCCGGCGCGGAGCGTGATCGTCTGGGTGATCGTCGAGCCCTTGCCGAAGGACCGCTCGACGCGGATCGCGCCGATGAGCGGGTCCTGTTCGACGACCGTGACGGACGAGGCGTCGAGCAGGTCCGTGTAGCGGTTCCGGTAGTGCTTGTCGATGTCCCAGGCGTCCCAGTAGTTGGGCAGGTCGGTGTGCAGGCGGAGCAGGTTGCCCGGCTCGGCGAGCACCTCGCGCCGGGCGCGCAGGTCGTACACCGAGGCGAGGGTGCCGTCGTCGGCGACCTCGACGCGGACCAGGCCGTTGTCGAGGACCCGGCCGTTCACCGTCACGGGATGCGGGGGCCGGGCGCCGGTGAGCGGCGCGGAGCCGCTCGCGGGCACCGACACGTACACCGGTGCGCCGTCGGCGGTCCTGATCACCTCGGCGCGGTCGTGGGGGCTGGTGTTGAAGACGCGGGGGCCGCCCGTGCCGAGCGCGGCCAGCGCCTCGGCGGTCAGCGCCTGGAGCTCACGGGCCACACGCGCGTACTCGGCCTCGGCCTCGCGGTGCACCCAGGCGATGGAGGAGCCGGGCAGGATGTCGTGGAACTGGTGCAGCAGCACCGTCTTCCAGAGCCGGTCCAGCTTCTCGTACGGATAGGAGTAGCCCGGCGCGTGCAGCGCGGCCGTGGTCGCCCACAGCTCGGCCTCGCGCAGCAGGTGCTCGGAGCGGCGGTTGCCCTGTTTGGTGCGGGCCTGGGAGGTGTAGGTGGCGCGGTGCAGCTCCAGGTAGAGCTCACCCACCCACACGGGCGCGTCCGGGTACTCCTCGCGTGCCTTGGCGAAGAAGTCGTCGGGGTGTTCGACGACGACCCGGGCGGAGCCCTCCAGGTCCGCCAGCCGGCGGGCGCGTTCCATGATCTCGCGGGTGGGACCGCCGCCGCCGTCGCCCCAGCCGAAGGGGGCCAGGGAGCGGGAGGCGCCGCCCTTCTCGGCGTAGTTGCGGACGGCGCGGGACATCTCCTCGCCGCTGAAGCGGGCGTTGTAGGTGTCGACGGGCGGGAAGTGCGTGAAGATGCGGGTGCCGTCGATGCCCTCCCACCAGAAGGTGTGGTGCGGGAACCTGTTGGTCTGGTTCCAGGAGATCTTCTGGGTGAGGAACCACTCGTTGCCGGCGAGCTTGGCGATCTGCGGGTAGGCCGCGTTGTAGCCGAAGGAGTCCGGCAGCCAGACGCCCTTGGTCTCGATGCCGAAGTGGTCCATGAAGAACCGCTTGCCGTGGACGAACTGGCGGGCGACGGCCTCGCCGCCGGGCAGGTTGCCGTCGGACTCGACCCACATGCCGCCGACCGGCGCCCACTGGCCCTTTTCGACGGCCTCCTGGATGCGGGCCCAGACCTCGGGGTAGTGGTCGCGCACCCACTCGTACTGCTGGGCCTGCGAGCAGGCGAAGACGAAGTCCTCGTACTCGTCGGCCAGGGCGGTGACGTTGGAGAACGTGCGGGACGTCTTGCGCTTGGTCTCGCGGATCGGCCAGAGCCAGGCGGAGTCGATGTGGGCGTGGCCGACGCCGGAGATCGTGTGCGCGCTGGCGTGCGCGGGCTTGGACAGCACCGGCCGCAGCGCCGCACGCACCGCGGGGGCGGAGCCGGAGACGTCGTCGAGGTCGAGCAGGTCCATCGCCCGGTCGAGGGCGTGGGCGATCTCGTGGCGGCGGGGGTCGTGCGCGCCGAGCTCCAGCATCAGCTCGCGCAGCACCTGGAGGTCGAGGTCGAGGTGCCAGACCTCTTCGTCCAGGACGGCGATGTCGGCGCTGCGGAAGGTGTAGAGCGGCTTGTCGCCCGCGGTGAGCTTGTCGCCGAGCGGGGTGGTCCTCGCGAAGTTGTCGGCGAGGATGTCCGGGTTGGAAGCGGCCTCGACCAGGTACTCGACCGTCTCCCCGCCGGCCGCCGGGTTGGCGATCGCCACGTACTGGTTGAGCGGGTTGACGGCCTTCAGCGGGGTGCCGTCGGTGCGGTGGACCAGGGCCTCGGCCTGGTTGCCCGGCCAGTCGCCGGTGAAGCCGAGGTCGATGACCGCCTCGACGCGCCTGCCGGCCCAGGCCTCGGGCACCCGCCCGCGCATCCGGAACCAGGTGGTGCCCCAGGGCGGGCCCCACGGGGTGCCCATCGCGAACGGCCGGTAGGACGCCGCGGCCGCCTCATCGAAGGGCACCGGCTCGCCCGGGGCCTGCCAGGCCTCGACCTGGAAGGGGACGGTGGCCGCGTAGACCGCGGTCTTGATGCGCTGGTCGTGGAGGCGCTGCACGCGCTCTTCGATCCGGCGGCTTTCGTCGTGCATGGGACTGTCTCCAGGGAACGGGAAGAGCGGGCGGGAAAGCGCTTACCGTACGACGTTCAGGTCAGGTACGCGAGACCCTGATGGACCTCGGTGTAGCCCTCCACGAGCCGGCGGGCCACGTTCACGGAGTCGACGAGCGGGTGCAGCGCGAAGGCCTTCACGGCCCTCGCGCGGGAGCCGGACTCGGCCGCGGCCAGGACCTCCCGCTCGACGGCCTTGACCGCGCAGACCAGACCGGTGGCGTGGTCGGGCAGCGGGTCGACGGTGACGGGGTGGGCGCCGCCCGCGTCGACGAGGCAGGGGACCTCGATGACGGCGTCCGTGTCCAGGACCGACAGTGTGTGCCGGTTGCGGACGTTGAGGATCAGGGTCGTGCGCTCGTTGCGGGCGATGGCCCGCATGAGCGCCAGGGCCACCTTCTCGTAACCGCCGGACAGGTCGTCCTCGTCGCGTTCGCCGGCGCCCGCGCTCTCGCGGTTTTCGGCCATGTAGGTGGCCTCGCGCTCGGCGCGGGTGTCGTCCCAGACCTTCCAGGCGGGGGCGTCGGGGTTGCGCATCTCGGCGTAGAAGCGGGCCTGCTGCTCGTACAGGAAGGCGCCGCGGGTCTTCTCGGCCTGCTGGTAGGCGCGGACGGCCTCGCGGTTGAAGTAGTAGTAGTGCAGGTACTCGTTGGGGATCGCGCCCAGCGAGCGCAGCCAGTCGGCGCCGAAGAGCTTGCCCTCCTCGAAGGAGCCGAGCAGGTCCGGGTCGGCGAGCAGGCGGGGCAGCTCGTCCCGGCCGGCGACGCGCAGGCCACGCACCCAGCCGAGGTGGTTGAGGCCCACGTAGTCGATCCACGCCTCGTTCGGGTCCGCGCCGAGCACGCGGGCGATGCGGCGGCCGAGGCCGACCGGGGAGTCGCAGATGCCGATGACGCGTTCGCCGAGGTGGCGGGACATGGCCTCGGTGACCAGGCCGGCGGGGTTGGTGAAGTTGATGACCCAGGCGTCGGGCGCGAGGCGGGCCACCCGCCGGGCGATGTCGACGGCGACCGGGACCGTGCGCAGGCCGTAGGCGATGCCGCCGGCGCCGACCGTCTCCTGGCCGAGGACGCCTTCGGCCAGGGCCACGCGCTCGTCGTCGGCCCGGCCCTCCAGGCCGCCCACGCGGATCGCGGAGAACACGAAGTCGGCGCCGCGCAGGGCCTCGTCCAGATCGGTGGTGGCGCTCACCTCGGGCGCGTCGGGGACGCCGGCCGCCTGCTCGGCGAGGACCCGGGACACCGCCGACAGTCGTCCGGCGTCCAGATCGTGCAGGACGACATGGGTCACCCGCCCTTCGGCGTGGTCCTGCAGGAGCGCCCCGTACACCAGCGGTACGCGGAATCCTCCGCCGCCCAGAATCGTCAGTCTCACCGGGTTCCTCCGACTCCGTGGGTCGCGCGCGGTGCACCGGGGGAGCCGGGCGCGCGCCGCTTCGTTCGCTGTGCCTGGTCCCGGGTCCGCTCCGGCCCGGGGGTCGAGGGTGCGAGTCCTGTCGGTGCGCCGCGCCTTCGCGCGGCCCGGGCCGCCGGCCCTGGGGAAGCGTTCACGACTGCGTCCTTCCCGCCACGACGACCTCGACGCCCGCCTCTTCCAGGGAGGCGCGCGTCACCGTGTCCGGCGGCTCGTTCGTCACCACCACGTCCAGGTCCTCCGGGCCGCAGACCTTGGCCATGCCGTGCCCCGGGAACTTCGCCGCGTCGGCGAGCAGCACGACCTTCTCACCGGCCCGGATCATGGCGCGCTTGACCGGCACCTCCACGACCGTGGTGTCCATGACCTGCCCGCCGGGCCGCACGCCGCTGGTGCCGAGGAAGAGCCAGTCGGCGTGCAGCTGGCGCAGGTTGTCCTCGGTGAGGAAGCCGACCAGGGAGCGGTACTCGCGGCGGACCATGCCGCCGAGCAGGACCAGCTCGATGCCCTCGTCGTCGGCGAGTTCCTCGTAGACCACCAGGTTGCTGGTGATCACGGTGAGGCGGCGGCCGTGCAGCTGCCGGGCCAGGCGGTAGGCGGTGGTCCCGATGTCCAGCAGCACCGACTGGCCGTCGCCGATCATCGCCGCGGCGCGTTCGGCTATGGCGTCCTTCTCCGGGACGCGCACCTCGGCGACCTCGGCGAAGGGCTGGTCGCCCACCTCGACCACGGCGCCGCCGTGGACCCGCGTCAGCAGGCCGTCCTCCTCCAGTTTCACCAGGTCACGCCTGATGGTGGCCGGGCTCACGCCCAGCTGCTCGGAGAGGTCGGTCACAGCTGCGGTGCCGCCGGAGCGCAGGGCCCGCAGGATGAGTTGGTGTCGTCGTTCTGCCAGCACGCCGTGCACATTACTCGTCATCTTCAATCATGGCCATGCTTATTTCTGCTCGGGTATTGACCAATCTCGGCCGAGCGGCGCACGATTCCGCTCACCGAAATGACGAGTTTTGACGATCTCCGTCGAAGCCCGAGCGAGAGGACGCATCCGTGGACGACGACCGGCCCGATGTGCTGCTGACCGGGCTGCTCTTCTACGACCTCGTGCTCACGGGCCTGGGGAAGCCGCCGACGCCGGGCGAGGAGATCTGGACGGCGGGCATGGGCTGCGGCCCGGGCGGCATCGCGAACCTGGCGGTGGCCGCCGCCCGCTTCGGCCTGCGCACCTCGCTGGTCACGGTGTTCGGCGACGACTTCTACGGCGCCTACTGCCGGGACGTCCTCGGCGGCCAGGAGGACGTCGATCTCTCGCTCTCGCGCACGGCGGACGGCTGGCCCACCCCGGTCACCGTCTCCGTCGCGTACGGCCACGACCGGGCCCTGCTGACCCACGGCCAGGAACCGCCGTTCTCCCAGGACGTGCTGATGGGCGACCCGCCCGAGGCGCGCACCGCCCTCGTCCACCTGGAGGCCGAGCCGCGCGGATGGCTCGCCAAGGCCGCGGCGAACGGCACGCGGATCTACGCGGACGTCGGCTGGGACCCCACCCAGCAGTGGTCGAGGGACCTGCTGGACCAGCTCGCCCTGTGCCACGCCTTCCTCCCCAACGAGTCCGAGGCGATGGCGTACACCCGCACCGACAGCGCCGTCGCCGCGCTCGGCACCCTGGCCGAACTGGTGCCGGTGGCGGTCGTGACCCGGGGCCGGGACGGCGCGCTCGCCGTCGACCAGACCACCGGCGAGTACGCGCAGGTCCCGGCCCTCCACGTCGACGCCCTGGACGCCACCGGCGCCGGCGACGTCTTCGGCGCGAGCTTCGTGGCGGCCTCGCTCGGCGGCTGGCCCCTCCAGGAGCGGCTGCGGTTCGCGGTCCTCGCCGCCGGGCTGTCGGTCCGCCACCACGGCGGGGCGCTCGCGGCCCCTGGCTGGTACGGCGTCCACCGCTGGTGGAACGCGCTGACGGACCCGGAGCTGAGGCGGGCGTACGGCTTCCTGGCGGACCGGATCCCCGAGGACCCGGGGCCGCCGGTCCGGTACGCGCCCGTCACCCCTCCGGCCCCGCGGCACTGACGCACCCCCTCCCCCACGCCCCCTCACGTGCCCTTCCCAAGCGACATCACGAACAGATCCGAAAGGCGGTGGGAGCTGTGCGGCTCTCACGAAGAGGCCTGCTGCGCGCGGGCCTGGCCGGCACGGCCGCCACGGCACTGGGCGGCCTGGCGACCGGCTGCGCCGTCCCGGCCGGCTCGACCGGCCGGAACATGGTCCTGTGGTACTGGAGCGGCGGCCTCAGCGACACCGTCGTCAAGGCGGCCAAGGCCCGCTACGGCAAGGACGTCAGCCTCAAGGCCCAGCAGATCGGCGGCTACTACCGGTCCAAGCTGATCACCACCCTGGCCGGCCGCGCCCACATCCCCGACATCGCGGGGCTCAAGGGCGAGGACATGGCCTCCTACCTGCCGAACGCCGACCAGTTCGTGGACCTGCGGACGCTGGGCGCCGAGCAGCTCAAGAGCCGCTACCTGGACTGGAAGTGGCAGCAGGGCGTCGCCGACGACGGCTCCCTGGTCGGCTTCCCGATCGACGTGGGCCCGGTCGTGCACTACTACCAGCCGGCCGTGTTCGACAAGGCGGGGCTGCCCCACGAGCCGGCCGACGTGTCCCGGGAGCTGGGCACGTGGGAGAAGTTCTTCGCGGCCGGCGAGCAGCTGAAGCGGCGGGTGCGCGGGGCGTTCCTGCTCACCGACGTCGGCAGTGTCTTCGAGATGTCGCTCGGGCAGGGCACCACCCGGTTCGTCGACAGGGACCGGCACTTCATCGGGGACGGCGAGCACGTGCGCGCCTGCTGGGACCGTGCCGTGGAGGCCAGGCGGCGCGGGCTGGTGTCGGACATCGTCAGCGGCACCCCGGACTGGAACTCCGCCGCCGAGCGGGGGCTGCTGCCCAGTCAGCTCAACGCCTCCTGGGCCGCCGGCGACCTCAAGCTCGGCCTGCCGAAGACCAAGGGCAGATGGCGCGTGGCCGACTGCCCGGGCGGCCCCTCCAACGTCGGCGGCTCCTTCCTGGCGATCACCAAGGCGTGCCGGGAGCCCGAGCGGGCCTTCGAGATCATCACCTGGATGCTCGACGCGGACAACCAGGCGCAGGGTTTCGTCGACGCCGGTCTCTTCCCGTCCACCCCCGCCTCCTACGGGATGCGGAAGCTGCGGGAACCGGATCCGTTCTTCGGCGGCCAGATCACCATGGACGTCTACGGCCCGGCGGCCGAGAAGATCCCGGTGGCCTACAACAGCCCGTACGACATCGCGCTCGGGCAGCCCGTACGCGACGAGATCAAGAACGTCGGCGTCCTCGGCAAGGACCCGGACCAGGCCTGGAGGGACGCCATGGGCAAGTGCCGGCGGATCGCCGACCACCTGGGGGTGAGCTACTGATGGCCACCGCACCCGCGCTCGACAAGCCCCCGTCGGCCGTGACCGGAACGCCGGCCGTCCACCGGCGCAAGGGCGTGGTGAGCCACTGGCGGCTGTACGCCGCGATCTCCCCGTTCTACCTGCTCTTCCTCTGCTTCGGCCTGATCCCCGTCGGCTTCTCGCTCTACCTGTCCCTCCACCGCTGGGACGGTCTGGGCCCGATGGAGTGGGCGGGCCTGGCGCAGTTCCGCTACCTGCTCACCGACACGGACTTCTGGAGCTCCATCGGGAACACGCTGATCATCTGGGCGCTGGCCACCTTCCCCATGATCCTCCTGGCGATGGTGACGGCCGTGATGCTCAACTCGGCGGTCCGCTTCAAGAACGTCTACCGGTTCGCGTACTTCCTGCCCAACGTCACCTCGATCGTGGCCGTGGCGATCGTCTTCGGCTCGGTGTTCTCCACCAACTTCGGCCTGATGAACGCCCTGTTGCAGGCGGTGGGCCTGGACCAGGTGGCGTGGCTGAACACGCCGTGGGGCATCAAGGTCGCCATCGCCACGCTGATGACCTGGCAGTGGACCGGCTACAACGCGATCATCTTCCTCGCCGGGCTGCAGACCATCCCGAGCGACCTCTACGAGGCGGCGCGGATCGACGGCGCCGGCCCGGTGCAGACCTTCTTCCGGGTCACGCTGCCGCTGCTGCGGCCCACCCTGCTGTTCGTGCTGGTCGTCTCGACGGTCACCGGGCTGCAGAGCTTCGCCGAACCGCAGGTGCTGCTGCAGACCACGGCGAACGAGTCCACGTTCTCGGGCGGCCCCGACCACGCCGGCCGGACGATGGTCCTCTACTTCTTCCAGCAGACGTTCGACAACAACGACTTCGGCTACGGCGCGGCCGTCGCCTGGGGCATCTTCCTCGTCGTCGTCCTCTTCTCGATCATCAACTGGCGCCTGGTGCGGCGCCGGGGCGAAGACTAGGGAGACAAGGTCACCATGGCATCCATCAAGGGTTCCCGCGGCCGGGGCGTCGCACTGCACGCGGTGCTCGTGTCCGGCCTGCTGCTGTCGGCCTTCCCCTTCTACTGGGCCGTCATCATGTCGACGCACACGTCGACCGAGATCTTCTCCTACCCGCCCAAGCTGCTGCCGGGCTCGCACTTCCCGGAGAACGTCCGCAACCTCCTCGACACCGTCGACTTCTTCGGCTCGTTGCTGAACTCGCTGCTCGTCGCGGTCTGTGTGACGGCGCTGGTGCTGTTCTTCGACTCGCTCGCGGCGTTCGTCTTCGCCAAGTTCGACTTCCCCGGCAAGCGGGCGCTGTTCGCGCTGCTGATGCTCATCTTCATGGTGCCGATGCAGCTCCAGGCCATCCCGCAGTTCGTGATCATGGCGAAGCTGGGCTGGATCGGGTCGATGACCTCGCTGATCGTGCCGGCGGCGGCCAACGCGTTCGGCATCTTCTGGATGCGCCAGTACATGAGGAGCGCCATCCCCGACGAACTCATCGACGCCTCCCGGCTCGACGGGGCGGGGTTCCTGCGCCAGTACTGGCACGTGGCGCTGCCGGTGGTCCGCCCCGGGCTGGCCTTCCTCGGCATCTTCACCTTCATGGGCCAGTGGAACGACTACGCCTGGCCGCTGATCGCCCTGACCGACCCGGACAACGTCACCCTCCAGGTCGCGCTGTCCCAGCTCAACGGCACCCACGGCACGACCGACTACGGCATGGTGATGACCGGTGCGCTGCTCGCGCTCGTGCCCCTGCTGATCGTGTTCGCCCTCGGCGCCCGGCAGATCATCGGCGACCTCGCGAAGGGAGCCGTCCGCGGATGACGAGCGATCCCCTGATCGCCCTGCGCCCCTGGGAGGCACCCGAGGTGACCTCCTGGGGGCGGCTGCCGATGAATGCCGTGGACCGCCGTCCCGGGGCCGTCCGGCTCGACGGCGACTGGCGCTTCCAGCTGCTGCCCGCGCCCGGCGCCCCGCTCGGGGAGGTCTGGTCGTCGGCGTACGTGCCGGGGGTGTGGACCCTGCAGGACTCGGACGACCTACCCCGTTACCTCAACGTCCGCATGCCGTTCGCGGAGTTCCCGCCGCACGTGCCGGCCGACAACCCGACCGGGGTGTACGAGCGTGACGTCGAGGTGCCGGCCGCGTGGGCGGGCCGGCGGATCGTGCTGCAGGTCGGGGCCGCCGAGAGCGTGCTGCTGGTGCACGTGGACGGGAGGCCCGCCGGCGTGTCCAAGGACTCCCACCTGGCCGCCGAGTTCGACCTGACGGACCTGGTGCGCCCCGGGGAGCGGGCCGTGCTGCGCCTGACGGTCGTCAAGTGGTCGGACGCCTCGCACCTCGAGGACCAGGACCAGTGGTGGCACGGCGGGATCACCCGCTCGGTGCTGCTGTACGCGACCGGCCCGCTGCACCTGGCGGACGTGACCGTGCGCGCCCGGCGGGACGGGGACCTGCGGGTGGACTGCCGGGTGCGGGACGCGGGCGGTGCGCTGCCCGGGGGCTGGTACGTCAGCGGGGAGCTGGACGGGCACCCGCTCGCCCAGGACGCGGAGTTCGACCGGGCCAACGCCGAGGACGAGCGGGTCTCCGCCTTCCTCGGCGAGGCCCGGCTGCGCACCGTCGTGCCGGACGTGCGCACCTGGAACGCCGAGACGCCCGAGCTGTACGGCCTGACCGTCCGCCTGCACCGCGCCGACGGCTCCGTCGCCGACACCTCCCGGCACCGGATCGGCTTCCGGGACGTCGAGATCTCCGGCCGGGACCTGCTGCTCAACGGCGAGCGCGTGTTCCTCCGGGGCGTCAACCGGCACGACTTCCATCCGCTGACCGGCCGGACCGTGTCGCGGCAGGACATGCGCGCGGACCTCGTCCTGCTGAAGCGGTTCGGCTTCAACGCGATCCGCACCGCGCACTACCCGAACGACCCGGCCCTGTACGACCTGGCCGACGAACTCGGCTTCTACGTGGTCGACGAGGCGGACATCGAGTCCCACGACCACGCGCACGAGATCGCCGACGACCCGCGCTACCTGGGCGCGTTCGTGGACCGGGTCGCGCGGATGGTGCTGCGCGACAAGAACCACCCGTGCGTCATCGTCTGGTCGCTGGGCAACGAGTCCGACTACGGCGCGAACCACGACGCGGCCGCGGCCTGGGTGCGCCGGCACGACCCGACCCGTCCGGTGCAGTACGAGGGCGCCGCCAGGCGTGGCTGGGCCGACCCGGACGTGGCCTCCGACATCGCCTGCCCGATGTACGCGCCGCTCCAGGAGTGCGTCGCGCACGCCGTGTCGGGGACGCAGACCAAGCCGCTCATCCAGTGCGAGTACTCGCACGCCATGGGCAACAGCAACGGCACGCTGGCGGACCATTGGGCGGCCATCGAGGCCACCCCGGGGCTTCAGGGCGGGTTCATCTGGGAGTTCTGGGACCACGGCATCCTGCAGCGTGTGAACGACGGCAGACCGGCCGGGCGTGGGGGCGCCGGGCTCTACGGCAGCGGTGTCGCCGCGCCCGGGCACCGCTGGGCGTACGGCGGCGACTTCGGCGAGAGCGACCACGACGGCGCGTTCATCGCCGACGGGGTCGTCTTCCCCGACCGCACCCCCAAGCCCGTGATGTTCGAGCACCGGGAGATCGCCGCGCCGGTGCGCATCGCGTGCTTCCGGCACGAGGGCGTGGTGCTGGGCAACCACCAGCACTTCCGGGGCCTGGACTGGCTGGCCGGCGAGTGGGAGCTGTCCCTCGCCGAGGGCGGCACCCTGACGGCCCCCGCCGAGCTGCCCGATCTGCGGCCGGGCGAGACGGCCGCGGTGCCGCTGCCGTTCGCGCTGCCGAAGGACGGCGGCGAGGCGTGGCTGACGCTGCGCGTCACGACGGCCCGCGACGAGCCGTGGGCGCCGCGCGGCACGGTCGTGTGCCTGCCCCGGGTGCGGCTGCGGGCCGCGTCGCCGGTGGCGCGCACACCGGTCGCGGGCCGCGCGGTCGACGTCGACGAGGACGGGCTGCTGGTCCATCCGCTGCTGACGGCCGCGCCGGCGCTGTCCCTGTGGCGGGCGCCCACCGACAACGACGAACTGGGCGGCATGGCGGGCCGCTGGCGCGACTGGGGGCTGGACCGGCCCACCCGCGAGGTCGTGGCCGTACGGCGTGAACCGGGCCGGGTGACGGTGGTCGCCGACCACCTCTGCCCGGGCGGCACCGTCCGGCACGAGCAGGTGTTCACGGCGGTCGAGGACGGGCTGCTCGTCGAGGAGCGCGCCGAGTTGCCCGGGACGCTGCACGACGTGGCCCGGGTCGGGTCGGTGTTCGAGACGGTCCCGGGGCTCACCCTGTGGGAGTGGTTCGGGCAGGGCCCCTGGGAGTCGTATCCGGACCGGGCCGCGGGCGCGCCCGTCGGCCACCACGCGCTGCCGGTGGACGAGCTGTTCACGCCGTATCTGCGGCCGCAGGAGAGCGGCGGCCGGCACGGCGTACGGCGGTTCACGCTCTCCGCGCCGGACGCCACCGGCCTCGCGGTGCGGCTGGACCGGCCGCGGCAGGTCTCGGTGACCCGGCATCGCGCCGCCGACCTCGCCGCCGCCGCGCACCACGACGAACTGGTGCCGCGGGCGGGGTGCGTGGTGCACATCGACGCGGCGCACCGCGGGCTCGGCACGGCGTCGTGCGGGCCCGACACCTTCGCCTCCTACCTCGTCCCGGCCGGTGTCCACCGCTGGAGCTGGACGCTGCGCGTTCTCTGAGCCCCTCCCCTCCCCTCCCCTCCCTGCCTTCCCTCC
>NZ_JAPSKN010000140.1 GCF_031181705.1 Streptomyces sp. | reverse complement strand
GAGCCCCCTGTCGGATTCGAACCGACGACCTACGCATTACAAGTGCGTTGCTCTGGCCAGCTGAGCTAAGGAGGCACGCGCGCCACGACGCCGCGCGCGAGGCGGCACCACTGTACACAGAGGCCGTTATCCGGAGCCACGGAGTTCGGGCCACCCCGGTCCCGTCTCGAAAATTTCCGCGAAGTTCACATGCCCGGAACTGCTGACAGACGTGTGAACGCCAGGTACCGTCCTGAGCCAGTTCACACGCGTGGACCACACCACAACGGAACACCGTCGTGGCACCGCCTTCCTACTCGGATCGTCCGGCACGTTCCTGCCGGTAGAAGGGGTTCATCCACCATGGCCACTGTGCAGTTCGACAAGGCGACCCGGATCTACCCGGGCTCCACCAAGCCCGCCGTCGACGCTCTCGACATCGACATCGAGGACGGCGAGTTCCTCGTCCTCGTCGGCCCGTCCGGTTGCGGCAAGTCCACCTCGCTCCGCATGCTCGCGGGGCTCGAGGACGTCAACGCCGGCGCCATCCGCATCGGCGACCGCGACGTCACCCACCTGCCGCCGAAGGACCGGGACATCGCCATGGTGTTCCAGAACTACGCGCTCTACCCGCACATGACGGTCGCCGACAACATGGGCTTCGCGCTCAAGATCGCCGGCGTCAACAAGGCGGAGATCCGGCAGAAGGTCGAGGAGGCCGCGAAGATCCTCGACCTCTCCGAGTACCTGGACCGCAAGCCGAAGGCCCTCTCCGGCGGTCAGCGCCAGCGTGTCGCCATGGGCCGCGCCATCGTGCGTGAGCCGCAGGTGTTCCTCATGGACGAGCCGCTGTCCAACCTGGACGCCAAGCTCCGTGTGTCCACGCGTACGCAGATCGCGTCCCTCCAGCGCCGCCTCGGCATCACCACCGTCTACGTCACCCACGACCAGGTCGAGGCCATGACGATGGGCGACCGCGTGGCGGTCCTCAAGGACGGTCTGCTCCAGCAGATCGACACCCCGCGCAACATGTACGACAGGCCCGCCAACCTCTTCGTGGCCGGCTTCATCGGCTCCCCGGCCATGAACCTGGTCGAGGTGCCGGTCACCGACGGCGGCGTGAAGTTCGGCGACTCGGTCGTGCCGGTGCAGCGTGACGCGCTCACCGCCACCAGCGACAAGACCGTCACGGTCGGCGTCCGCCCCGAGCACTTCGACGTGGCAGGCCCCGAGTCCGACCAGGGCCTCGCGGTCACCGTCAACGTCGTCGAGGAGCTCGGCGCCGACGCCTACGTCTACGGCACCGCCAAGCTGGGCGCCGAAGCCAAGGACCTCGTCGTCCGCGTCAACGGCCGTGACGTGCCGGAGAAGGGCAGCCAGCTGCGCGTCGTCCCGCGCTCCGGCGAGACCCACGTGTTCTCCACGTCGAGCGGCGAGCGCCTCTCCGACTGATCAACCGGCGAACCCATCACTCCGGGTGAATCACCCGGTTTTGGCGAAGAGGGCCCCGCGAGCTGCTGCGGGGCCCTTCTCGTTGTCGACAAATACCCCGGCAGACCGGACGTTTCGAGCGTTGTGCGTCAACCCCGTACCCGGAAAGGGGCACTTCCTCATCCCCCGAACCGGTGACTAAATGTCTACAAACCATTACCGGGCGCTACCCTCACACGCGTGAAGCACTCCAACAACCCTCAGACGCGACGCGGCCGGGGCCCCGCCCGCCGGATCGGCCGCACCCTCGCTTTCGTCCTGCCCGTCGTCCTGGTGCTCTCCGGGACCCTCGCGGTCACCCGAGTCAACTGGTCGGGCTACTCCACCGACCCGGTGCTCACCGCAGCGGACACCGCCACCTCCGCCGGCGCCTCGCGCGCCGCCAAGCGCGCCCCCCAGGACGTCCTGCGCGACAGACTGCTGACCGAGCTGCAGCAGGAGAACCCGGGCGTCGCCCTCACCCACCTCCAGCAGGCCGTCAACGGCCGCCCGTCGCTCGCCAAGCACTGCGCCTCCATCGCCCGCGCCCTCGGCCAGGCGGCCGTCCGGGTCTACGGCCCGACCCGCGCCCAGTCCTACGCCCGCCCGGTCTGCGACACGTCCTTCGCCACAGGCGTCGCCGCGGCACACAGCTGAGCGCGCCGCCCCGGCGCAGACCGCCGGGTGAACACGACGGCGGACCGGCACCGGCCGGGAAGCCGGTGACAGCCGACGAGGGAACCGGCTTCCCCCGTCGAACCGGGCGGGACGCCACGTACAGTTCGGTCTCATGAGCGATCCGAACGCCGCGTCCCGCCCCGTTCAAGCCGTCGTTCTGGCCGGCGGCCAGGGCTCCCGGCTGCGTCCGTACACCGACGACCGGCCCAAGCCGATGGTCGAGATCCCCGGGACGGGGACTCCGATCATCGGCCATCAGCTGTCCTGGCTCGCCGAGGAGGGCGTGACGGACGTCGTGGTCTCCTGTGGCCACCTCGCCGACGTGCTGCAGAAGTGGCTGGAGACGGCCGATCTGCCCCTCTCCGTCACCACCGTCGTCGAGCCCGAGCCCCTCGGCCGCGGCGGCGGCCTCAAGTACGCCGCGGCGCGTCTCCCCCACCCCGACCGGCCCTGGTACGCCACCAACGGGGACATCTGGACGCGGTTCTCGCTGCGGGACATGGCGGACTTCCACGCCGAGCGCGACGCGACCGCCACGGTGGCGCTGGCCCGGCCCCGGCTGCCGTGGGGCGCGGTCAAGACCGACGGCTTCGGCCACATCACCGACTTCATCGAGGCCCCGCCCTCCACGTTCGAGATCAACGCGGGTGTCTACGTCTTCTCCCCCGAGTTCGCCGGGCTGCTGCCGCAGCGCGGGGACCACGAGCGGACGACGTTCCCGCATCTGGCCCGTGAGCGGCGCCTGGCCGGGTTCACCATCCCGCAGGGGTCCTACTGGCGGGCCATCGACACCGCGAAGGACCTGACGGAGGCGGCCAAGGAACTGGCGGCCCTGGCCCGCTGAGGACGCCGTCCACCGCCTCCTGACACCCGGGCAACGGCGAGGGGCCCCGCACCACGTGGTGCGGGGCCCCTCGCCGTCTCTCGTCGGTGTCGGCCGGCTAACCCAGCAGACCGCCCACCAGGCCCGGGCGGCCCGTGGACGAGGAGCCGTCGCCGCCCGTGCCGGCGCCGCCGGTCGAGCCCGAGCCGCCCGTGGCGCTGCCGCCGGACGTGGGGCCCGAGGTCGTCGTCGGCGCCTGGTCGACCGGGGAGGACTGCTGGGGCGGGGCCTGGCCCCCGGTGCCCTGCGTCTGGCTCGGGGAGCCGCCGGTGACCGTGCCGGTGTCGCGGGTGGGGTCCGGCCGGGTCGTGGTGCCCGCGCTGGGGCTGGCCGAACCTGCCGTCGCGCCCTGCGTGGGCGAGGAGGAGGCCGACGGGGTCCGCCTCTCCTGCCGCTTGCCGGGCTCTTCGGGGAGCGGGGAGCCGGGCAGCTCGTTGCGCGGGGCCTCGCCGGGGCCCGGGACGACGACCCGGTCGGCGTCGCGGACGGCACCGCCGAGCAGCGAGCCGACGAGCAGGGTGAGGCCGGTGGCGACGGCGGTGACCAGGGCGCCCCGGCGCAGCACGTACCGGCGCAGGTCCCAGATGTCGGCGCGGGGGCCGAGGCGCCGCCAGGCGCTGCCGGCCAGGCGGCCGTCGACGGAGTAGACGGGGGCGCCGGCGATGATCAGCGGCGACCAGGCGGCGAGGTAGATGATGTCGGGCGTCTGGTAGGCCGGGACGCTCTTCCAGCTGACGGTGACCAGCAGCGCGGCGGAGAGCAGGGCGCCGAAGGCCGCGGCGACGCGCTGCCAGCAGCCGAGGACCGTCAGGACGCCGACGATGACCTGAGCGAAGGCGATGACCAGTCCGGAGCCCACCGGGTGTTCGAGGGCGAACTGGCGCAGCGGCTCGGCGACTTCCCAGGGGTGCAGGGTGTTCAGCCACTTCACCATGGAGCCGCGCTCGCCGCCGTCGAAGTAGACGGGGTCGCACAGCTTGCCCATGCCGGCGTAGATGGAGATGAAGCCGAGGAAGACGCGCAGCGGGAGCAGGACGACGCCGAGGTTCATGCGGCGGCCCGGGTAGTAGGCGTGCCGCGCGGGGTCGTCGCCGTGGCGCCTGGCGCGCCGTTCGGACTCCTCCTCCTCGCCGGGGAGGTCCTCGAACTCGCCTTCCGCGTAGGCCGGTTCGTCGTAGGCGCTGCCGACCGTGCGCAGGGAGGGCAGCAGCCGGGTGCCGTCGGCCGGGTCATGGGAGCGCTGGGGGCCGACGACGGGGGTCTCGACCGTCTGGACGAGGTCGTCCTCGTAGCCGCCGCCCTCGTACCCGGTGGTGTAGCCCGCGCCCTCGTGGCCGGCGTCCACGCGGGAGATGACCTGGGTGGCTCCGGTGTCGGAGGGGAGCTCCTCGACGTGCCGCACGCTCTCGTGCCGCACGGCCTGCAGGAGCCGGTGGGCGCCGGTGTCGTCGGGTGCGGATCTGCCGCTCCAGACGACCGGCCGGCGCCGGGTGGTGGCCCCGTCCGCCGCGCCCCCGGCGGTGACGAGGGGGATGCGGGCGGTGTCCTCGGTGGCGTTCAGATGCCGTGCGACCCGGGGGGACTGGACGCGACGCGTCGATACGCCCAACTGCACGCGGAAACTCGCGTGGTTGACGATGACCTGCGCCGGGTCGCTCGGCACCTTCACCATGCTCAGCGCGGGAGCGTCGTCGAGTCCCGACGAGCGGTCCCCCGTGGGTGTGCGGGGTGTTCTGGTGTCCACACTCATCTAACCGAGTGACGTCGGGTTAGGACACTGCTTTGACCCGGCCTATCTGTCCGGACCCCGTCAAGCTTGTCCTCGTCGCCCCGATGACCCCGGAATTCCCCCGCACGGGTGAAGTGCCGGACGCCTGTTCAGGCGCGTCGACGGGCTGCCTCGTAGAGCACGATGCCCGCCGCCACACCGGCGTTGAGCGACTCGGCACCGCCCGGCATCGGGATCCGCACCCGGACGTCGCAGGTCTCCCCGACCAGCCGGGACAGGCCCTTGCCCTCGCTGCCGACGACGATCGCGACGGGGCCCTCCAGGGCCTCCAGCTCCGTCAGTTCGACCTCACCGTCGGCGGCCAGGCCGACGACCACGACACCGGCCTTCTTGTACGCCTCCAGCGCGCGCGTCAGGTTGGTGGCGCGGGCGACGGGCGTCCGGGCGGCCGTACCGGCGGACGTCTTCCAGGCACCGGCGGTCATGCCGGCGGCCCGCCGCTCGGGTACGACGACGCCGTGCCCGCCGAACGCGGAGACGGACCGGACGACCGCGCCCAGGTTGCGCGGGTCGGTCACCCCGTCGAGCGCGACGATCAGCGGGTCCGCGCCCTCGTCGGCGGCCGCGTCGAGCAGGTCCTCGGGGTGGGCGTACTCGTACGGCGGGACCTGGAGGACCAGGCCCTGGTGGTTCAGCCCGTTCGTCATCCGGTCGAGCTCGGGGCGCGGCGCCTCCATGAGGTTGATGCCGCCGCGCTCGGCGGCGAGCTGCAGGGCCTCGCGCACGCGCTCGTCGTTGTCGATGAACTGCTGGACGTACAGCGTGGTGGCGGGCACGCCCTCGCGCAGCGCCTCATAGACCGGGTTGCGGCCGACGACCAGCTCGGAGGCCGACTTGCCGCCGCGGCCGCGGGCGGCGGGGCGGCGCGAGGTCTGGCGCGCCTTGGCGTTCGCGAGCCGGTTCTTCTTGTGTCCCTTGCGCATCTCGGCGGGCGGGGTGGGGCCCTTGCCCTCCAAGCCCCTGCGCCGCTGGCCGCCACTGCCGACCTGCGCGCCCTTCTTGCCGGACATGCGGCGGTTGTTGGCTGCCATGACCTACCTGTCTCTGCTGTCGCCGTGAGGCGGTGAAGTGCGTACGTCTATGAAGTGTGCCGCCCTCGGGCCCGGGCGGCACAATCGATCTTCCGGCCGCGCCCGGACTAGCGCGGGCCGAGGCTCCAGCGCGGGCCCTGCGGGCTGTCCTCGATGACCAGGCCGGACTGGCCCAGCTGGTCGCGGATGGCGTCCGCGGTCGGCCAGTCCTTGCGGGCCCGGGCGGCCTCGCGCTGGTCGAGGACCATGCGCACGAGCGTGTCGACCACGCCGTGCAGGTCTTCGCCGCGGTCGCCCTCCCCGGCCCACTGCGGGTCCAGCGGGTCGAGGCCGAGCACGCCGAGCATCGCGCGGACCTCGGCGAGCCGGGCGACGGCGGCTTCCTTGTCGTCGGCGGCCAGGGCGCTGTTGCCCTGGCGGACCGTGGTGTGCACCACGGCCAGCGCCTGCGGCACGCCCAAGTCGTCGTCCATGGCCTCGGCGAAGGCCAGGGGCACCTCGGCGGCGGGCTCGACGGCACCGGCCTTCTCGACCACGCGCTGCACGAAGCCCTCGATCCGCGCGAACGCCGACTCGGCCTCGCGCAGGGCCTCCTCGCTGTACTCGATCATCGAGCGGTAATGCGGGGTGCCGAGGTAGTAGCGCAGCACGATGGGGCGCCAGCGCTTGACCATCTCGCTGACCAGGACCGAGTTGCCGAGCGACTTGGACATCTTCTCGCCGCTCATGGTGACCCAGGCGTTGTGCACCCAGTACTGGGCGAAGTCGTCGCCGTAGGCCCTGGCCTGCGCGATCTCGTTCTCGTGGTGCGGGAAGACCAGGTCCAGGCCGCCGCCGTGGATGTCGAAGGCGGAGCCCAGGTACTTGTGGGCCATCGCCGAGCACTCCAGGTGCCAGCCGGGGCGGCCACGGCCCCAGGGCGTCTCCCAGTCGGGCTCGCCGGGCTTGGTGGCCTTCCACATGGCGAAGTCGCGCGGGTCGCGCTTGCCGGAGACGCCCTCGTCGGGCTGGCGCAGGTCGTCGATGTCCTGGTTGGACAGGGCCAGGTACTCCGGGAAGGAGCGGACGTCGAAGTAGACGCTGCCGTCGGCGACGTAGGCGTGCCCGCGCTCGATCAGGCCGCGCATCATCTCGACCATCTCGGTGATGTGCCCGGTGGCGCGCGGCTCGTAGGTCGGGGGCAGGCAGCCGAGGGCGCGGTAGCCGTCGTTGAACGCCCGCTCGTTCTCGTAGCCGATGGCCCACCAGGGGCGGTCCTGGTCGGCGGACTTGGCGATGATCTTGTCGTCGATGTCCGTGACGTTCCGCACGAACGTGACGTCGTAGCCGCGGTACTCGAACCAGCGGCGCATGATGTCGAAGTTCAGGCCCGAGCGGATGTGCCCGATGTGCGGTGCGGCCTGCACGGTGGCGCCACACAGGTAGATCGAGACACAACCCGGCTTGAGCGGGGAGAAGTCACGGATCTGCCGGGCGCTGGTGTCGTACAGGCGAATGGTCACGGTTCCTAGGGTAGTGGGCCGTGGGGAGTGCGCGGCCCCGATCGGCCCGCCAGCCTCAGCCCGCGCGCACCACCAGGGCCGTCGCCACCGCCATCAGGCCCTCCTCGCGCCCCGGGAAGCCCAGGCCGTCCGTGGTCGCGCCCGACACCGACACCGGGGCTCCGGCCGCCTCCGACAGGAGCTTCTGCGCCTCGTCCCGGCGCTTGCCGATCTTCGGCCGGGGCCCCACCACCTGTACGGCGATGTTGCCGATGCGGAAGCCCGCCTCGCGGACGATCCGGGCCGCCTCGGTGAGCAGCGTGACCCCGGACGCGCCCGACCACTCGGGGCGGCCCGTGCCGAAGTGCTGCCCGAGGTCGCCGAGGCCGGCCGCGGAGAAGAGGGCGTTGCACGCGGCGTGGGCGACGACGTCCGCGTCGGAGTGGCCCGCCAGGCCCGGTCCCTCGTCCTCCCACTTCAGGCCGGCGCACCACAGCTCGCGGCCTTCCTCGAAGGCGTGGATGTCGGTGCCGATGCCGACCTGGGGCAGCGGGAAGCCGTCAGAAGCCATCGTTGAGCCTCCTGCGGGCCAGGACCGCCTCGGCGAGGACCAGGTCCAGGGGACGGGTGACCTTGAAGGCCTCCTCGTGGCCGGGGACGGCCACGACCGTGAGGCCGAGCCGCTCGACCATGCCGGCGTCGTCGGTGACGTCGCCGGTGACCGTCTCGTGCGCCCGGACCAGGGTGGCCCGGTCGAAGCCCTGCGGTGTCTGCACGGCCCGCAGCCGCGCCCGCTCCGGCGTGGCGACGACCGGCTCCGGCTCGCCGGGCGTCCCGGCGGGCTCGACCTGCTTGACCGTGTCGGCGAGCGGCAGCGCGGGGACCACGGCCGGGGCGCCGTCACGCACTGCCTCGATCACGGCGTCGACCGTGTCCACCGGGACCAGCGGCCGGGCCGCGTCGTGCACCAGCACGATGTCGTGACCCGGCGGCAGCGCGTCCAGGCCGAGCTTCACGGACTCCTGGCGGCTCTGCCCGCCGGGGACGACGAGGAAGTCGGTCCGCTCGGGCAGCGCGTGCGCGTCGAGCAGCGACCTGACCTCGGCGGCGCCGTCGGGCGGGGCCACGACCACGACCAGGGAGACGGCTCGGGAGGCGGCCATCGCGCGGACGGCGTGGATGAGCATGGGTGTGCCGCCCAGCGCGCGGAGCGCCTTGGGGGCGCCCGGGCCGAGCCGTACCCCACGGCCGGCGGCCGGGATCACGACCGCCGTACGGGCCGTCGCGGGGGCGGCGGACGGCGAGGGACGCGAATCGTCAGACATCGGTTCCTGTCAAGGTTTGTGTGCTGGCCTGGCGTGGGTATGGCCTGGAGGAGTGCCGGGCGCGACGCGCTCGACCGGACCCTTTCCGTGACGCTGGTCGAGCCGGCTGCCCGGGCCCGGCACGCCACACCGGGGCGTGAGTGATAACACATCCCGCGGGGACGGCGCATCGGCGTCGGAGTACGAACATGCCGCAGCGCCCGGCGACAGGGAATTCGTCATCGGGCACCGCGGCATTTCGATGTGCAGAGTTGATCAGCAGAGTGCTGAGCGACCGGCTTCACCTCAGGAGGCGAGAACCTCGTCGAGCAGGGCCTCGGCCTTGTCCTCGTTCGTGTTCTCCGCGAGCGCGAGCTCGCTCACCAGAATCTGGCGGGCCTTGGCGAGCATGCGCTTCTCACCGGCGGAGAGTCCGCGCTCGCGCTCACGACGCCACAGGTCACGCACGACTTCCGCGACCTTGATGACATCGCCGGAGGCGAGCTTCTCCAGGTTTGCCTTGTACCGACGGGACCAGTTCGTGGGCTCCTCGGCGTACGGCGCACGCAGCACCTCGAAGACCCGGTCCAGTCCGTCCTGACCGACCACATCACGCACGCCGACGAACTCCGCATTGTCCGCTGGCACACGTACCGTCAGGTCACCCTGGGCGACCTTCAGCACCAAGTAGGTCTTGTCCACGCCTTTGATCTGGCGAGTTTCGATAGCCTCGATCAGCGCGGCCCCGTGATGGGGATAGACCACGGTGTCGCCAACCTTGAACGTCATGTGACAGGTACCCCTTCCGTGGCTATCCAGAGTAACACGGAAACCGGCGGTTCTGAATGGCGTTTTCGCAGGTCAGGGCATATCTCGGGGCTTGACAACTCCGACCGGAACGTGCTTCGGACAGGGAGTGGAAGAAGGTATTCGCAGGTGGGAGCGGCTCTCCGGGCCGAGCGAAACGCGTACGCTACACGCATCCGCAGCCCCCTCCGGATGGCCGAACATCCCGGTATGTCCGGTTCCATGTGATCGACTTCCGCTACTCCGTTCGGCGGCCCGAGCCGGCTTCCGGTCGAATCCCGAATTGATCACGCGCCCCCCGGGCCGGCCGCGGGCGATCGATTTTCCGGGCGGTGCGCACATTCCTTCACGGAAGTTTTGCGCTGCCGCCCGGGGCTCTTATGTGAATGCAGGACGCGCACCCGGCAATGTGACGCACGAGTCACTTGTGTCGCCGGAGCCCGCGGAGACGCAGGTGGGATCGCAGGCGCCGGGGGGTCGGGTGCGGCCGCGCGGGAACGGCTCGGTAACCTAAGGCCCGCTGACAGACACTTAGGGCGGCTTTATCGGCCGCTCCGTTCGAGTCAAGGAGTTGCCGCCGCCGTGAGCAGCAGCCTTCGACGCGGCGCCCTCGCCGCTGCCGCCATCGCGTTCTCGGTCGCCTCGCTCGCCGCGTGCGGAGCCGGCCACAACGCCCAGACGCTGGAGATCAAGCCGGACAACGCGGCCACGAGCGTGGGGGACATCAAGATCCAGAACGCGATCGTGATCACGCAGCCCGACCTCGAGTCGACCGGCCCGGCCGCGATCTCCGCCACCTTCTTCAACGAAGGCCGCACCGACCAGACGCTGGAGTCCATCACCCTGCCCGGCACCGGCAAGACCGCCGAGCTCAAGCCGGCCAAGGGCGGCAGCCTGACCATCCCGGCCGGCGGCTCGCTGATCCTGGGCGGCAAGGACAACGCCACGGCGATGCTGCCGAGCAGCCGCGAGGCCGTGCGGGACGGCAACGCCCAGAAGGTCACCTTCACCTTCAGCAAGACGGGTGACGTGAGCCTGCGCGCGTTCGTGGTTCCGGCCGAGCACTACTTCGAGGAGTGGGGCCCGACGGAGGTCCCGGCCGCGCCGGGCGCGTCGGCCTCCCCCTCCGGCTCGCCGTCGGGCAGCCCCTCGGGCTCGCCGGCCGGCACCGGGAGCCCCGCCGCCGGCGAGACGCCGGGCGGCGAGGAGTCGCCGGCCACGCCGACCGACGCGGCCTCCGCGAGCGCGACGGCCGGCGCCGGGCACTGACCGGGCGCAGCACGTGAAGGGCGGGACCTCTCCGAGGAGAGGTCCCGCCCTTCCTGCCGTCGGCGTCCGGGCCGGTCTACGGCTCGAACTTGTAGCCGAGGCCGCGGACCGTCACCAGGTAGCGCGGGGCGCCCGGGTCCGGCTCGATCTTGGCGCGCAGGCGCTTGACGTGGACGTCGAGGGTCTTGGTGTCACCGACGTAGTCGGCGCCCCAGACCCGGTCGATGAGCTGCATGCGGGTCAGCACGCGGCCGGCGTTGCGCAGCAGCATCTCCAGCAGGTCGAACTCCTTCAGCGGCAGGTCGATCTTGGTGCCGCCGACCGTGACCACGTGCCGGTCGACGTCCATACGGACCGGGCCGGCCTCCAGCGCGGCCGGGGTCACCTCCTCCGGCTCGCCCCTGCGGCGCAGCACGGCCCGGATGCGGGCGACCAGCTCGCGCGAGGAGAACGGCTTGGTGACGTAGTCGTCGGCTCCTATCTCCAGCCCGACCACCTTGTCGATCTCGCTGTCCTTGGCGGTGACCATGATCACGGGAACGTTGGAGCGGCCGCGCAGCTGGCGGCAGACCTCCGTGCCCGGCAGGCCGGGCAGCATCAGGTCGAGCAGGACGAGGTCGGCGCCGTTGCGCTCGAACTCGTCGAGTCCGTCGGGCCCCGTGGTCGCGACGGCGACCTCGAAGCCCTCCTTGCGGAGCATGTACGACAGGGCGTCGGAGAAGGACTCCTCGTCCTCGACGACGAGCACACGGGTCACGGAAGGACCTCCGGGGCGGGATGCGTTTCGTACGCGGTGGTGGAATCGGGGGATGTGGGGGTCTGCCGCCCGGCCTCGTCATCGAGGCCCGCGCCTGCGGCGCGTTCGTCCCGGGCGGACTGCTGATGTGCGCGGTCGCGGGCCGCAGGGGCCTCCGGCAGCCGCAGCGTGAAGGTGGAACCCTGGCCTTCGGCGCTCCACACGGTGACCTCTCCGCCGTGCGAGGCGGCCACGTGCTTCACGATGGCCAGTCCGAGTCCGGTGCCACCCGTGGCACGGGAGCGGGCCGGGTCGACGCGGTAGAAGCGCTCGAAGATACGCTCCTTGTCCTTGTCGGAGATGCCGATGCCCTGGTCGGTGACGGCGATCTCGATGTGATCCCCGCCCGGCGCGTTCACCCTGCGGGCCGCTATGCCGACGCGGGTGCGGGCGGGCGAGTAGTTGACCGCGTTCTCGACGAGGTTGCCGAGCGCGGCGGCCAGCTGGCCGCGGTTGCCCCACACGCGCAGGTCGGCGGTACCGCCCGCCCGTCGCCCGCCGCCACCCTGCTCGGGGCCTTCGGGCGACCATACATTCGAGGCCATGGTGATCTGCTTGGTGCCGGCCTGGTGCCGGCAGCGGTCGATGGCCTCGGCGACGAGCTCGTCGACGCGGACGGGCTCGGCGTCCTCCAGCGGATCGTCGTTCTGCACCCGCGACAGGTCGATGAGCTCCTGCACCAGGCTGGTCAGCCGGGTCGCCTCGATCTGCATGCGCCCGGCGAACCGCTGCACCGCCTCGGGGTCGTCGGAGGCGTCCATGACGGCCTCGGAGAGCAGTGACAGGGCACCGACGGGCGTCTTCAGCTCATGGCTCACGTTGGCGACGAAGTCGCGCCGGACCGCCTCGATGCGGCGGGCCTCGGTCAGGTCCTCCACGAGCAGCAGCACCAGCCGGGAACCGAGCGGCGCGACCCGCGCGGAGACGGCCAGGGCCTCCCCGCGTCCGGTGCCGCGCCGTGGCAGGTCGAGCTCGACCTGGCGTATCTCCCCGTCCCGCCGGGTGTCCCGGGCCATCTGCAGCATCGGCTCGACGGCGAGCTTGCCGCCGCGGACCAGGCCGAGGGCGTACGCCGCCGAGCTGGCCTTGACCACGCCGTCGGCCTCGTCGAGGACCACGGCGGAGGACCGCAGGACCGACAGGACGGTGTCCACGCCCGGCGGGAGCACCGCGTCCGTGTGCAGGGAGCTGCGGGTCGGGCGCTTCTGCTCGCGCTCGCTCCAGCGGAACGCCAGCATGGCGATGACGCCGGTGAGCACCCCGGCGATCGCTGCCACTGCGGCGACCGCCGCGTTCACGTCCATGCACCCAGGTTAGGCATGGGTCGGGCGCGCTCCACAGCCGTCGGGCTGCGACCTCGAACACTCGTCGCCCAGAGTTCACCTTGGAGCCAGTACTGGTTCATTTGGGATGCCGGAAACGGACGCGTACGGGCCGGAACGTGGGAGCGTGGGGTGCGGACCGTTGGTCGTACGACGGTCGTACCGCCGGTTTGTCGGTGGGGGCCCGGCCCTTGAACCCCCGACTTGAACGCACGAGAGGGAACCCTGATGCGGGACGCGTACCACGAGGAACTGGACTCGATCGGCGACGGTCTGGTGGAGATGGCCCGGCTGGTCGGGTCGGCGATCGGGCGCGCCACGACCGCCATGCTCGACTCCGACCTGAAGCTGGCCGAGAACGTGATCGAGGCCGACCAGAAGGTCGACGAGCTCCAGCACGAGCTGGAGGCCCGGGCGATAGCCCTGCTGGCGCGGCAGCAGCCGGTGGCGACGGACCTGCGCATCGTCGTGACGTCGCTGCGCATGTCGGCCGACCTGGAGCGCTCGGGCGACCTCGCCCAGCACGTGGCGAAGCTGGCGCGCCTGCGCTACCCGAACCGCGCGGTCCCGAGCGACCTGCACGCCACGATCCTGGAGATGGGCCAGCTCGCCCAGCGCCTGATGGCGAAGGCCGCAGAGGTGATCATCACCAAGGACGTCGACCTCGCGCTGCAGCTGGAGCAGGACGACGACGCGATGGACATGCTGCACCGCACGCTGTTCCAGCACCTGATGGACGACCGCTGGAAGCACGGCATCGAGACGGCCGTGGACGTCACGCTGCTGGGCCGCTACTACGAGCGGTTCGCCGACCACGCGGTGTCGGTCGCCAAGCGCGTGGTGTACCTGGTGACGGGCGAGCACGCGGACGAGCTCCAGGTGGATGTGCAGCCGGAGATCCAGGCGGTCCCGGGGGCGGAGGGGGCCTGACCCCCGGTTTCGCCAGGGCGTGAAACGGCCGGGCGGGGTTCGGCCTGGGCGCGCGGGCGCCTCTGTGCGCCGTTGATGCGCCCAGCGGACCGGGCGTCCAATGGGCACAGGCACCAGCCTCGAGGAGGGACCCATGGCCGAATCCCCCAGCACCGCGCCCGACCCCACCCAGCAGCGCGAGACCGAGCAGCCCGCCGAGCTCAGGAACCTGCCCCTGATCGCCGCGTGCGGCTGCGGCTCGGGCTGCGGCTGCGGGTGTCAGTCGGGCAGCCCCTGCCAGTGCGGCTGACGCCGGCACACCGTGCCGTTCGACCTGTGGGGCCCCGGCGGTGCGCCGGGGCCCCACGGCGTTGCGGTCGCCCGCGGGGCCGAACGGGCGGAGCATGGAAGGTGCGGGGGGTGAGTTACGGGGCGTGGAGTGCCGTACGGGAAGGAGGCACGGGCCATGGCCAAGTTCATGGATGTCCACCACAGCATGAAGGGCATCACGGAGGAGCAGCTGCGCGAGGCCCACGACGCGGACCTCGCCATCCAGGACGAGGAGCAGGTCACGTTCGAGCAGGCCTGGGCGGACCCGGAGTCCGGCCTCGTCTACTGCCTCTCGGAGGCCCCGTCGGCCGAAGCGGTGCAGCGCGTGCACGAGCGGGCCGGGCACAAGGCGGACGAGGTCCATCCGGTGCCGTTGACGGTGTCGTGAGGAATCGTCCGCGCGGATCCGGTGACGGGGCGGGGTCGGTGACGGTGTGCGACGGGGTGCGACGGGGTCGTTGTCAGCGGTGGGCGTTGGGTTCTGCACCGCGCGGCCGGCTTGGCTTCCGGGGGTTCCAGCTCCGTAGGGAATGGTTGCCTCCCCGGTCTGTGCGGGGGCGGCCCTGAGAAGTCGTCCGGGACCCAACCCACGATCGGGCTTCGTCGATGGCCAGGCCGTGACCTGCCAGCGCCGGCCGCGCGTCAGCCTGCCGTGTGCGCAGGCGCAGCCGTCGGGTGCGCAG
>NZ_JAPSKN010000139.1 GCF_031181705.1 Streptomyces sp. | reverse complement strand
GGCGCGGGCACCTGGGATCTGCGCCTCCGGGTCCGCTTCCGCGACGGCGGGTGTCGTGAGGTCACGGCGCACGCGCTCACGGGCGCCGGTCTGCTGCGCCGCCGCGCCGTCCCGAGCGCCCGGCGCGGCGTGGTACTCGTACAGCCGTACCCCACCCACTCCGGCGCGCTGGCGCTGCGGGTGGCACCGGGCGTACGCGGCGTGCTGTCCGTCGTACGCCGGAGGCTGCGGCGCCTGCTTCACTGAAAGCTCCACGAGGCACCACGAGGCACCGCGACCCGACACGACCACGACGGACCAGCGCCACGCACACCACCACGGGCCAACTGACGAGGGGACGGCCGCACATGACCTGGTTGATCACCGGCGGCGCCGGCTACATCGGCGCGCACGTCGTACGGGCGATGACCATGGCGGGGGAACAGACGGTGGTGTACGACGACCTGTCCACCGGCATCGCCGAGCGCGTGCCCGACGGGGTGCCGCTGGTGGTGGGCTCCACCCTGGACGCCGAGCGGCTCGCGCGCGCCCTCGCGGACCACGAGGTCACCGGCGTCGTCCACCTCGCGGCGAAGAAGCAGGTGGGCGAGTCGGTCGAGCAGCCGCTGCGCTACTACCGGGAGAACGTCGAGGGCCTGCGGATCCTGCTGGACGCGGTGACGGCGGCCGGGGTGCCGTCCTTCGTCTTCTCCTCCTCCGCGGCGGTCTACGGCATGCCGGACGTGGACCTGGTCACCGAGGAGACGCCCTGCGCGCCCATGTCGCCGTACGGCGAGACCAAGCTGGCCGGCGAGTGGCTGGTGCGCGCGACGGGCCGGGCGACCGGGCTGTCGACCGCCTGCCTGCGCTACTTCAACGTGGCCGGCGCGGCGAGCCCGGAGCTGGCGGACACGGGTGTCTTCAACCTCGTGCCGATGGTCTTCGAGAGGCTCACGCGGAACGCGCCGCCGCGCGTCTTCGGCGACGACTACCCGACCCCGGACGGCACCTGCGTACGGGACTACATCCACGTCGTCGACCTGGCCGAGGCCCATGTCGCCGCGGCCCGGGTCCTGCGCTCCGCCCCCGGCCGCGACCTCACCGTCAACATCGGCCGGGGCGAGGGCGTCTCCGTGCGCGAGATGATCGACCGCATCAACGCCGTCACCGGCTACGACCTGCCGCCCGAGGTGACGCCCCGCCGCCCGGGCGACCCCGCCCGGGTCGTCGCCTCCGCCGACCGCGCCGCCGCCGAGCTGGGCTGGAAGGCCCGGCACGACGTCCAGGACATGATCGCGTCGGCATGGCAGGGCTGGATCCGGCTGCACCCGGAGGCCGGGCGGCGCTGATCCGCACCGCCCGGACCGGCCCCCGGAAGGGTCGGGGTCGTCACAGCGCCCGCAGCGCCCCCGCCGTCGCCGTCGCCAGCGACCCCAGGTAGCCCTTGGGCAGCTTGGGGCTGCGGATCACCACCGAGCGCCAGTACAGCGGGCCCGAGATCAGGTCGAGCGCCAGGTCGTGGTCGAGGCCCGCACGCAGTTCCCCGCGCCGCTGCGCCGCCGTGACGATGCCGGTGGCGACCCCGTCCTGCCCCTCCCGCAGGGCCTTCCGGAGGGCCTCGGCGATCTCGGGGTTGCGGGCCGCCTCGGCCTGGAGGTCCGGGATGACCTGCGAGGCGACGGGGTGGCGCAGGGCCCGGGACGTCACCTCGTACAACAGCCGCAGATCGCCCTCCAGGGAGCCGGTGTCCGGCGCGGGCAGGCCCTGCACGGCGAGGGCCGAGACGATGTCCAGGACCAGGTGCAGCTTGGAGCGCCAGCGGCGGTAGACCGCCGTCTTCCCGACCCCGGCCCGACGCGCGATCCCCTCGATGGACATCCGCGCGTAGCCGACGGCCGCGAGCTCCTCGAACACGGCCGCCCGGATGGCTTCCGTCACGTCCTCCCGCAGGACGGCCGCGCCCGCGGGGGCCCGGCGGCGCGGGGACGGCTGGGGCTCGTCGGGCTTCGTCGTCATGCCGGACAGCATAGGGCGTCACGACGAAACGGTTGCGTTCCGACGCTCGATCGGCTTACGCTCACGTTGCGACGATACGGTCCCGTCCCGACGTAAAGAGTCGTGCAGGTCCCGGTAAAGACCCTCCCTTCCCTCCGGCCCTGCGCGACCTGCGGTCCCCTCCCCTCCCCTCCCCTCCCCTCCCCACCCCCTCCCCCGAGCGAAAGCAGCGGATGTGAGTCAGGTCCTCCACTCACCGCCCCAGGCCCCGGTCCCCGCCGACGACGACCTCGCGGCCCTCGCCGCCCGCCACGGCCTCTCGGTCAGCGGCGCGCGCCCCTCCCTGCCCGAGTACGTGCGGCAGCTGTGGGCCCGCCGCCACTTCATCACCGCGTTCGCCACCGCCAAGCTCACCGCCCAGTACAGCCAGGCGAAGCTCGGCCAGGTCTGGCAGGTGATGACCCCACTGCTGAACGCGGCGGTCTACTACTTCATCTTCGGCGTCCTGCTCGGCACCAAGCACGGTGTGCCCGACTACGTCCCGTTCCTGGTCACGGGCGTGTTCGTCTGGACGTTCACGCAGAGCTCGATCATGGCGGGCACCCGGGCCATCTCCGGCAACCTCGGCCTGGTGCGGGCCCTGCACTTCCCGCGCGCCGCGCTGCCGCTGTCGTTCTGCCTCCAGCAGCTGCAGCAACTGCTGTTCTCGATGGCCGCGCTGGTCGTCATCCTGCTCTGCTTCGGCGTGCCGGTCGGGGTGTCCTGGCTCCTGGCGGCGCCGGCGCTGTTCCTGCAGTTCACGTTCAACGCGGGCGTCTCCATGGTCATGGCCCGGATGGGCGCCAGGACCCCCGACATCGCCCAGCTGATGCCGTTCGTGCTGCGCACCTGGATGTACGTCTCGGGTGTCATGTGGAGCATCGACAAGCTGGCGGACAAGGACAGCCTGCCGCGCGTGGTGACGGTCCTGCTGGAGACCAACCCGGCCGCGATCTACATCGACCTGATGCGCTTCGCCCTGATCGACAGCTTCCACGCTGGCCAGCTCCCCGCCCACGTGTGGGCGATCGCCGTCGGCTGGGCGCTGCTCGCCGGGGTCGGCGGGTTCATCTACTTCTGGAAGGCTGAGGAGACGTACGGCCGTGGCTGAGCACCCGAGCGAGAAGATCCCCACCGTCGTCGCCGACGGCGTCGACATCGTCTACCGCGTCAACGGCACCGGCGCCGGACGCGGCTCCGCGACCGCCGCCCTCAACCGCATCGTGCGCCGCAAGCAGACCGAGAAGGCCTCCGGGGTGCGCCGGGTGCACGCCGTGAGGAACGTGTCCTTCGTCGCCTACCGGGGCGAGGCGATCGGCCTGATCGGCACCAACGGCTCCGGCAAGTCGACCCTGCTCAAGGCCGTCGCCGGGCTCCTCCCCGTGGAGAACGGGCACATCTACACCGACGGCCAGCCCTCCCTGCTCGGCGTCAACGCGGCCCTGATGAACGACCTGACCGGCGAGCGCAACGTGCACCTCGGCGGCCTGGCCATGGGCATGACCCGCGAGCAGATCAGGGAGCGCTACCAGGAGATCGTCGACTTCTCGGGCATCAACGAGAAGGGCGACTTCATCACGCTGCCGATGCGCACGTACTCCTCCGGCATGGCGGCGCGGCTGCGGTTCTCCATCGCCGCCGCCAAGGACCACGACGTGCTGCTCATCGACGAGGCCCTGGCCACCGGTGACCGGTCCTTCCAGAAGCGCTCCGAGCAACGCATCCGCGAGCTGCGCAAGCACGCGGGCACGGTGTTCCTGGTCAGCCACAACAACAAGTCGATCCGCGACACCTGCGACCGCGTGCTGTGGCTGGAACGCGGGGAACTGCGCATGGACGGTCCGACGGAGGACGTCCTGAAGGAGTACGAGGCGTTCACCGGCGAGAAGGCACCGAAGCCCAAGGCGAAGGCCTCCGCGTGAGGGCGTCCCGTGAGGGCGTCCGCGGCCCCAGCAGACGGCGAGGGCCACGCTGAACACGGGCAGCCACAGCAGCCGGGCATGAGGGCGTCCGCTTCCCTCGCGCAGGCATCCGGTTCCCTCGCGAGGCGCACTCGATCGGCCCTTTTGCCGCATTGATGGCAGCATGACCGCGTAGGTGCAGCCGCGAGAAGGGGGCCCGTGATGGCCGAGCTCAGCGTCATCGTCCACGGGCCGAACGTGCAGGGCCACCTCACGGAACTGCTCGACTCCCTCGCCGCCCATCCGCTCCCCGACGCCGAGGTGATCGTGGCCGCGGTCGGCGACTGGGCCCGGGAGACGGCCGAGCGGCACACCCCGGACGTCCAGGTGCTGCCGCTGCCGGACGGCACCGGCGACGCCGCGGCCCGGGCGGCGGGCGCGGCGCGGGCCTGCGGGCGCTGGCTGCACTTCGTCCACGCCAAGGACGGCCTGCCCGCCGGCGCCCCCCGCCTGGTCGCCGAGCGGGTGGCCGAGCTGCCGTCCGAGGTGGACGTCCTGCTGCTCGACCACGTCCGCAGCACCTGGCGCAGCACCGGCCTGCCCTCCCCCGACGGCTCCCTGCTCGCCCGCGCGGGCCGTGCCGACGTCGCCCTCGACGACTGCTCGGCGCTGCTGCGGCTGACCCCGCTGCTCGGCACCAGGGTCCTGCGCGCGGAGTTCTGGAGGGCGCACGAGCAGCACTTCACCACCGACGACGAGCCGTACGCGGCGCTGGCGGCGCTGCTGCTCGCCGACCGCGTCGCCTGCCTGCCGCACGCGGCCTACGAGGACCGCCGGCTGCGCCCCGCGAGCCTGCCCCCGGTCACGCCCGAACAGCGCTACGGCCTCGTCGCGCGCTATGAGTCCCTCCTCGACCTCGCCTCGGGCCGCCGGGCCGCCCACACCGTGCTCTACGACACCATGGTCCGCGACTGCCTGCGCACCTTCGCCCGCGGGGGCATGGAGGAGAAGGTCGCGCGGGAGTTCTTCCGCCGGGCGTCCCTGGCCGCCCTGCGCCGCCGCCCCGAGGGCTACCGCCATCCGGCCGGTCTCGAAGGCGTCCGCCGCTCGCTGCTCCAGGAGGGCGCGTACGGCAGGTACCGGGCCTTCCAGGCCGTCAACCGCACCCGCCGCACCGCCAGGTCGGCCGTACGCGCCCGCAGGCGCCGGGTGGGGGCCAAGCTCCGCGACCACCAGTACCGCAGGGCGCTCGGCCGCCCGGTCAACCCGCACCTGGCGGTGTTCTCGGCGTACTGGGACCGCGGGGTCGCCTGCAACCCGGCCGCGATCGCCGCCAAGCTCGCCGCGCTCGCCCCGCAGATCCACCCGGTGTGGGTGGTGAGCGCCGGGAACGCGGCCCTGCTGCCGCCCGGTACCGACCACGTCGTGCCCGGCACCCGCCGCTACTGGGAGGTGCTGGCGACCGCCAAGTACCTGGTCAACAACGTCAACTTCCCCAACGCGGTGGTCAAACGCCCGGACGCGATCCACGTCCAGACCCACCACGGCACGCCCCTGAAGCGCATGGGCCTCGACCAGATGGCCTACCCGGCCGCCGCGCAGGGCCTGGACTTCCAGGCACTGCTGGAGCGCATCGACAAGTGGGACTTCAGCGTCTCCGCCAACAGCCACACCACCCGCATGTGGGAGCGCGCCTACCCCTCGCGCTACGTCTCCCTGGACCACGGCTATCCGCGCAACGACGTGTACTACACCGCCGGCGCCGCCGAGATCCGCGCGGTCCGCGACCGTCTCGGCATCGCCCGGGGCCGGCGGGCCGTCCTCTACGCGCCCACCCACCGCGACTACGAGGCCGGCTGGACGCCCCGCCTGGACCTCGCGGCCCTCGCCGACCGCCTCGGCGACGACACGGTCCTCCTCGTGCGCGGCCACTACTTCTACGGCGGCGCCGCCTCCCCCCTGACCAACCTGCGCCGCACGGGCCGGATCATCGACGTCTCCTCCTACGACCCGGTCGAGGAGCTGTGCCTGGCGGCGGACGCCCTGGTCACGGACTACTCCTCCATCATGTTCGACTACGCCAACCTCGACCGGCCGATCGTGATCTACGCCGACGACTGGGAGACGTACCGCACGACCCGGGGCGTCTACTTCGACCTGATGGCCGAGGCCCCGGGCCCGGTCGCCCGCACCCAGCAGGAGCTGACGGAGATCCTCACCACCGAGGCCTGGCGCGACGAGGGCGCGGCCAAGACCCGGGCCGCCTTCCGCCGCCGGTTCTGCGAGTACGACGACGGACGCGCCGCCGAACGCGTGGTGCGCCGGGTCTTCCTCGGCCAGGACGAGAAGGACCTGCCTCCGGTGCTGCCGATCGAGGAGCGCACCCCGGCCCCCACCCCGCAGGAGGCGACCGCATGAGCACCCAGGACGTCATGGGCACCCCGGACGTCACCGTGACGGTCATCGTCTACAACGACGCCGAACGCCTCCCCCGCGCGGTGGCCTCGGTGCGCCGGCAGACCCACGCGAACATCGAGATCATCATCAGCGACGACCACTCCACGGACGCGACCCCGGCGGTGGCCCAGCGGCTGGCGGCCGAGGACCCCCGCATCCGCCACCTCCGCCTGGAACGCAACAGCGGCGGCTGCGGCGTCCCGCGCAACCGCGCCCTGGAGATCGCCCGGGCGCCGTTCCTGATGTTCCTCGACAGCGACGACGAACTCCCCGACGACGCCGTCGCCCTGCTGCTGGCCGCGCACCGCGAACGCGAGCTCGACTTCGCCATGGGGGCGGTGCAGCGCATCCGCGCGGACAACGGCCGCCGCTCGACGTGGATGCCGCACCTGGTCGCCGAGCGCCGCACCCTCGACGGCATCGAGTCCGACCCGCGCCTGCTGTTCGAGCACCTGTCGACGAGCAAGATGTACGCCCGCGCCTTCCTCGACCGGCACGGCCTGCGCTTCCCGGAGGGCATCCACTACGAGGACCAGCTGTTCTCGGCGCAGGCGTACTGCCTGGCCGAGTCGTTCACGATCATCCCCGAGCCGGTCTACCGCTGGTACGTGGCTCCCTACGCGGCCTCCGACGCGGCCTCGATATCCAACCAGCGGCACAAGCTCGCCAACGTCCGCGACCGGATCCACGTGCAGCGCCTCATCGACGCGTTCCTCGCCGAGAGCGGGCACGAGTCGCTGCGCGAGGACAAGGACCACAAGTTCCTCAAGCACGACTTCCGCATGTACGCCGGTGACCTGCCCTACCGGGACGACGCCTGGCTGACGTCCTTCGCCGACCTCGTCACCCCCTACCTCGACACTCTCTCCCCGGGCGCGTTCGCCCGGCTGCCGCGGGCCGAGCGCGTGGTCGTGCAGCTGATCCGGGACCGCCGGTTCGCGGACGCCCGCCTGGCGTCCAGGGGCCTGGGCCACGGCGTCGGGCCCCGCCAGGTCGCGGCGGACGGCGCCGGCCGCGTCTACTGGGGCGACCGGGTCCCCGCGTCCGCCCGGGCCCGCCGCGAACTGGACATCACCGACCTGGAGCTGGAGAGCCGCCCGTTCCCGAGCGCCCAGTTCCGCCACGAGATCACCGAGATCACCCGGGGCCCGGGCGCCTCGATCGACCTCACGATCCGCACCTACGACCCGGCCCGGCGCCTGCCGGTCGGCCCTCAGCGCGCCACGCTGCTCATCGCCCCCGGGGGCCGCCGCCTCCACGTCCCCTTCCGGCTCTCCCCCGTGCGGCCGGGCCTGTTCGAGGGTCACGCCCATCTGGACCTGGCGGCGGCCTCCCTGCCGCTGCAGGGCTTCGCGGGCGTGCGTCACCCGCTGCTCCGGCTGACGCACCAGGGCCTGTCCCACACCGGCCTGCTGCTGGCGCCCCTGACGTTCCCGACGCTGACGACCCTCGTCCCGTCCCACCGGCTGACGGTGGAGCCGGAGGGCCACGGCCCGGGCCGTCTCCAGGTCCGCTGGGAGCCGGTGGGCGTGACGGCACGGGTGATCCGGCCGGTGGTTCGGCGGGTGGCCAGACCGAAGGTGAAGCGGGCGGCCCGCCTGGTGGCGAGCGCACTGCGCTGAGCGGTTTCCCGGCCCGGCCGGAAGCCGAGACGCCCCGGGCCGTTCCCGGCCCGGGGCGTCCTCGCTGTCGCGGGCGTTACGAATGCGTCCGCAGCAGGGTCCTCATCGTGCGCATCGCCACCGAGAGGTTCGCCAGGTCGAACGCGTCCGAGCCCTGGATCTCCTCCAGCGTGGTGCGGGCCCGGCCCAGGATCGCCGCGTTCTTCTCCTCCCAGGCCTTGTAGCGCTGCTCGGGCGTGGAGGTGCCGTCGCCCACGGCCAGGACGTCCGCGGTCAGCGCCGCGTGCGCCGCGTACAGGTCCTCGCGGATCGCCGCGCGGGCCATGGACTGCCAGCGGTCGGCTCGGGGCAGCTCGATGATGCGGTCCATGAGCTGGGTGATGCGCAGCCGGTCCGCCAGGTCGTAGTAGACCTCGGCGACGTCCAGCGGCTCCCGGCCCATGCGGTCCGCGACCGAGACGATGTCGAGCGTCGGGAAGGCGGAGGAGAAGCCCGCCACCCTCGTGGCCAGCTCGTCCGGGACTCCGGCGTCCGTCAGCTCGTCGTAGATCTTCTGGTACCACTCCAGGTCGGCTCCGCGCAGCAGCTTCGGCAGCTGCGACCAGACCTGCTCGACCCGGTCGGCGAAGAAGTCGACCGTCTCGGCGAGCTGGAGCGGCTGCGGCCGGTTGTTGAGCAGCCAGCGCGTGCCGCGCTCCACCAGGCGGCGCGAGTGCAGCCGGATGCGGGTCTGGACCTCGGCCTCGACCTTGTTGTCGAGGGACTCGACCGCGTCCCACACCGGGTACTGGCGGAAGATCGCCCGGGCCGCCGTCTGCGCCCGCACGATCTCCTCCAGCGACGCGCCGGTCTCCTCGCGCAGCCGGTGCAGATAGGTCGTGCCGCCCGTGTTGACCGTGTCGTTCACCAGGACCGTCGTGGTGATCTCACGGCGCAGCGGGTGGCTGACCAGGTGCTCGGGGAACTGCTCGCGCAGCTTCGTGGGGAAGTAGGCGTGCAGCAGCGTGCTGAGGTACGGGTCGTCCGGCAGCGTGGTGTGCAGCAGCTCATCGGCGACCGTGATCTTCGTGTACGCCATCAGCACGGCCGTCTCCGGCCCCGTCAGACCCTGGCCCTGGGCGAGCCGCTCGCGGATCTGCCGGTCGGTGGGCAGGAACTCCAGCGCCCGGTCGAGGTGCCCCTCGCGGACCAGGTGCTTCATGAAGCGCTGCTGGGCGTGGAGCATGGCGCCGGACTGGGCGAGGGCGTTGGCGATCGCGGTGTTCTGCGCGTAGTTGTTGCGCAGCACCAGCCAGCCGACCTCGTCGGTCATCTCGGCGAGCAGCTTGTTGCGCTGCTTGACGGTCATGTCGCCGTCGGCGACCAGGCCGTTGAGCAGGATCTTGATGTTCACCTCGTGGTCGGAGGTGTCCACGCCGGCGCTGTTGTCGATGGCGTCGGTGTTGATGCGGCCGCCGTGCAGCGCGAACTCGATCCGGCCGAGCTGGGTCAGACCCAGGTTGCCGCCCTCGCCGACGACCTTGACGCGCAGGTCCTTGCCGTCGACGCGGATGGCGTCGTTGGCCTTGTCGCCGACGTCGGCGTTCGACTCGGCCGAGGACTTCACGTACGTGCCGATGCCGCCGTTCCACAGCAGGTCCACCGGGGCCTGGAGGATGGCCTTCATCAGGTCGGCCGGGGTCAGCTTGGTGACCTTGGCCTCGATGCCGAGGGCCTCGCGGATCTGCGCGTTGACCGGAATCGCCTTGGCCGTGCGCGGGAAGACTCCGCCGCCCGGCGACAGCAGCTCGGTGTTGTAGTCCGCCCAGCTGGAGCGGGGCAGCTCGAACAGGCGGCGGCGCTCGGCGTAGGAGGTGGCGGCGTCCGGGTTCGGGTCGATGAAGATGTGCCGGTGGTCGAAGGCGGCGACCAGGCGGATGTGCTCGGAGAGCAGCATGCCGTTGCCGAACACGTCGCCTGACATGTCACCGATGCCGACGACCGTGAAGTCCTCGCTCTGCGTGTCCACGCCCATGTCGCGGAAGTGCCGCTTGACGGACTCCCAGGCGCCGCGGGCGGTGATGCCCATGCCCTTGTGGTCGTAGCCGGCGGAGCCGCCGGAGGCGAAGGCGTCACCGAGCCAGAAGTTGTACTTCTCGGCGACCTCGTTGGCGATGTCGGAGAAGGTGGCGGTGCCCTTGTCGGCGGCGACGACGAGGTAGGTGTCGTCCTCGTCGTGCCGGACGACGTCTGCCGGGGGCACGACCTCGCCCGCGACCATGTTGTCCGTGATGTCCAGCAGCGCCGAGATGAACGTCTTGTAGCTGGCGATGCCCTCGGCCATCCACGCGTCGCGGTCGACGCTCGGGTCGGGCAGCTGCTTGGCGACGAACCCGCCCTTGGCGCCGACCGGCACGATGACGGTGTTCTTGACCATCTGCGCCTTGACCAGGCCGAGGATCTCCGTGCGGAAGTCCTCCCGCCGGTCCGACCAGCGCAGGCCACCACGGGCGACCTTGCCGAACCGCAGGTGCACACCCTCGACCCGGGGCGAGTAGACCCAGATCTCGAACGCGGGGCGCGGCGCGGGCAGGTCGGGGATGGCCTGCGGGTCGAACTTCATGGAGACGTAGTCGTGCGGCTTGCCGCCCGCCGCCTCCTGGAAGAAGTTGGTCCGCAGGGTCGCCTTGATGACCGTGAGGAAGGACCTGAGGATCCGGTCCTCGTCGAGGCTGGCGACCTGGTCCAGGGCCGCGTCGACCTCCTCCAGCAGCGCGTCCACGATCTCGTGCCCCGCCCGCTGCCGGTCGGGCGACATCCGCGCCTCGAAGAGGGAGACGAGCAGCCGCGTGGTGTGGACGTTGTTGCGGAGGGTGTCCTCCATGTAGTCCTGGCTGAACGTGGACGCCGCCTGGCGCAGGTACTTCGCGTACGCCCGCAGCACCATCGCCTGGCGCCAGGTCAGCCCGGCGCTGAGCACGAGGGCGTTGAAGCCGTCGTTCTCCGCCTTGCCGGTCCAGGTGGCGGCGAAGGCGTCCTGGAAGCGCTCGCGGGCGTCGTCGCCGAAGTAGTCCGCGCCGCCGCCCTGGGGGCGGGGGATGCGCAGGCCGAAGTCGTAGATCCAGGCCACGCTCCGGTCCGAGCAGCGCAGCTCGTACGGCCTCTCGTCGACGACCTCGACGCCGAGCCGGTTGAGGACCGGCAGCACCGCCGAGAGGGAGATCGCGTCACCCGTGCGGTAGATCTTGAAGCGGCGCTCCTCGGGGGTGGCGCCCACCGGCTCGTAGAGGCTGAGCGCGAAGTCCTGGCCCTCCTCGGCGTTCAGCTGCTCCAGGTGGACCAGGTCGGCGACCGCGGCACGCGGGTTGTGGTCGGCCTTGTAGCCCTCGGGGAAGGCGTGCGCGTAGCGGCGCATCAGCTCGGCGGCGTGCTCCTCGCCGAGCTCGGCGTTGAGCGCCTCGGCGAAGGCGTCCTCCCAGGAGCGGGCGGCCTCGACCAGGCGGGCCTCGATGCGCTCCTTGTCGGCGTCGGACAGCTGCTCCAGCTCGGTGCCCTGCGGGACCCGGACCACGAAGTGCAGCCGGGACAGGATCGACTCGGTGTTCCAGGCCGTGAAGTCGACGCTGATGCCGCCGAGCTCCTCCTTCAGGATCTCGATGATCCGCAGGCGGACGGCGGTGGTGTAGCGGTCGCGCGGGAGGTAGACGAGGGCCGAGTAGTAGCGGCCGTACTCGTCCTGACGCAGGTAGAGCCGCAGGCGGCGGCGCTCCTGGAGGTAGAGGACGGAGGTGACGATCGCGCGCAGTTCGTCGACGGGGGTCTGGAACAGCTCGTCGCGCGGGTACGTCTCCAGGATCTGCAGCAGGTCGCGCCCGTCGTGGCTGTTCGGCGAGAACCCGGCCTGCTCCAGGACCTCCTCGACCTTGCGCCGGATCACGGGGACGCGGCGCACGGACTCGGTGTACGCGGCCGAGGAGAACAGCCCGAGGAAGCGCCGCTCGCCGATGACGTTGCCGTCGGCGTCGAACTTCTTGACGCCGATGTAGTCCAGGTACGACGGCCGGTGCACGGTCGACCGGCTGTTCGCCTTGGTCAGGACGAGCAGCTTGTGCTCGCGGGCCTTGGCCCGGGCGTCGGCGGGCAGTCGCTCGAAGGACGGGCTGACCGGGTGGCTCTCCTGGTCGGAGTGGTGCGGATCGGCGCGCAGGATGCCGAGGCCGGTGCCGGGCACGGCGGCCAGGGAGTCGTCGTCGCGCAGCTGGTACTCGCGGTAGCCGAGGAACGTGAAGTGGTCGTCGGCCAGCCAGCGCAGCAGCTCGCGGGCCTCCTCGACCTGGGGGCCGGGCAGGTCGCCAGGGGTGGGCTCCTCCGGCAGCCCCTCCGCCAGCCGGATCGCCGCGTCCCGCATCTTGCCCCAGTCCTCGACGGCCTCCCGGGCGTCGGAGAGCACGCGCAGCAGGTCGGCGGTGATCTGCTTCAGATCGGCCCGGTCGGTCTCGCGGTCGATCTCGACGTGGATCCACGACTCGACGTGCGCGTCGTGCGGCAGGTCCGAGGCGCCGGTCGCGGGCGTGGGCAGGACCTCGACGAGCTTGCCGGTGACATCGCGCCGCACCACGAACTGGGGGTGGATGACGACGTGGATGCCGCGCCCCTGGCGCGTCAGCTCGTTGGTGACGGAGTCGACGAGGAAGGGCATGTCGTCGGTGACGACCTCGACGACCGAGTGGCTGCAGGTCCACCCGTTCTCCTCGACCGTGGGCGTGTGAACCCGCACGTTGGCCGTGCCCTGGGGGCGGTTCTCGGCCAGCCGGTAGTGCGATACGGCGGCTCCGAAGACATCGACCGGGTCGCGGTCGGCGAGGTCCTCCGGGGCCGTGTGCAGGTAGTAACGCTGGAGGAACGTGAGCAGGGACTCGCGGTCCGGGGCTCCCTGGGCGTCTGGGGTCTCCTCGCCCGTCGACCCGGTCGGTAGGTGCCCCCCGACCGGGCTGTTCTCAGCTACCCGGGCGGCCCTCTCGAGCAACTCGGCCTTGGCTTCGTCCAGCTTGGTCTGCATTGTCCTCTGGCTCCTGTCGCGCGCCGTTGCGTGACGTAGAAGGAAGTACGGCCTCTGCGCTTACGACGTCACGTCGTGACACGGGGTATCCGGTCTGTACCGACGCTATGCCGCAAAGTGAGATGAGCGGGGGTGTCTGAGCCATTCTTGAGCTGCTCCACCGGTGTGACGCTGCTCTCCGCGACGCCTGGGTCCTGGTGGTGCTCGGCGTCCCGGGAGCCCTCGATGCCCCGTCCCGCCCGCGAGGACCAGCGACTGCCGCCCGGACACGGATGTCGTCCGTGCTCACCGGGCGCAGGGCGAGGACGTCGGCGTCCCCGCGAACTATCGCGCTGATCACGCCACCAAGGCTATCGCTCCTTACGGGGCCCCCGTCATGAGCCGTATGTGTACAAAACCAGCCCTGGAAGTTTGACGTTCTGCACAGTGCGCGCGCTCGGACGCGGGTCATCGGGCCGTCATCGGGTCGTTGTCGGGCTGCGGAGCACCCGGCTACGCCGCGAGCCGCTGCGCCTCCTCGACCGCTTCCTCCAGCGTGTCCACGACCGGCACCCCCACCGTCTCCAGGCTCGCCCGGCTGTGGGACCCCCCGGTGTACAGCACGGCCCGGGCCCCCACGTGCAGCGCGGCCACCGCGTCGTCCGCGGCGTCTCCGATCACCACCGTGCGCTCGGGAGCCACCCCGTTCAGCGACCCCAGATGGCGCACCATGTGCTCGGCCTTGCTGCCGCCCGACGGCCCGGTCCGTCCGTCCACGCGTATGAAGTGCGGCTCGATCCCGAACCCGCGCACCAGCGGCACGAGCTCCTCGTGCACGTACATGCTCAGGATCGACTGGCTGCGTCCCGACGACCGCCACCCGGCGAGCAGCTCCTCGGCGCCCGCCGTCAGACCGCACCTCACCCGGTGCTCCGCGTAGTACCGGTGGAAGATGTCGTCCATCAGCTCCCACTCGGCCTGCGTCGGCAGCCGCCCCATCAGCCGCTCGTAGAACTTCGGCACCGGCACGCAGTACAGCTCCCGGTACTGCTCCAGCGTCAGCGGCTCCAGGCCCAGCTCGCCGAAGGCCGCGTTCGTCGCCCCGATGATCGCGTCGATGTCGTGGAACAGCGTCCCGTTCCAGTCCCAGACAATGTGCGCGCCCGTCTTCGTCCCCATGCCGAAAACGTACCCGCCCCCACTGACAATCAAGAGAACAGCGCCTCAACGCGCCCCCGCGCGCGGGTTCACTCAGTGTCCGCGGCCGACCAGGTTGGGGATCTCCTGCGTGGCGAACCACAGCAGTTCGTGGTCCTCCGCCCCGTCCACGACGAACTGCGCGTCGTCGTCCCCGCCGTCCGCCGCCGGCAGCGCCTCGGCCGCCGCCGTCACATCGGCCTCCGCGTCGGGCGCGTCGACGTGCACGGACGCCGCCTTGGCCAGCGCCACGGCCCCCGCGACCCGCACCTCGCCGAGCGCCGCCGGGTCCAGGCCCCGGTCGGGGTCGGCGCTCGCGACCCGGTCGGGCACGTCCACGGCCACCACGACCCGGCGCCGGGGCGCCTCCGGCTCGGCGGCCAGCAGCCGCAGCGAGGCCAGGGCGGCACGGCTGAGCGCCGCGTACTCCAGCTCCTCGATGTCGTCGGAGAGGTACCACTCGCGCAGCGCGGGCGTCACGGCGTAGGCGACGAACGGCCCGGTCCCCAGCTCACCCGTCTGGTACGCCTCGGCGAGACCGGGGAGGGTCATGGGCACGTAGACACGCATGGCTGGCCGCTTTCGTGGTCGGTCGGTGGGTCGTGTCCGGGGCGGACGCTGCCGGAGAGGGCTTCCGGACAGGGCTTCAGAATACGTGCGCCGCGTCCCCTTTCGGGTCCCG
>NZ_JAPSKN010000138.1:4056-14902 GCF_031181705.1 Streptomyces sp. | reverse complement strand
CGACCTCGACCTCGACGAACTCGAAGAACGCCAGCGTCTCGGCCATCCGGCGGCCGGCCGGCGTGTCGGGCCCGAGGCTGGCGACGCCCTCGCGCAGGGCGCCCTCCCAGCGCTTGATGACGGCTTCCCGGTTGGTCAGGGCCTCGTACCACTGGTCGCCGTGCACCCGGTAGCGCTCCCGGCGCGAGCCGGGCTCCCGCTCGCGCGACACCATGTGCGTCTGGGCCAGGTAGCGCACCGCCCCGGACACCGCCGCGGGGCTGATCTGGAGCTGTTCACTCAGCTCGGCGGAGGTCAGCAGGCCTTTGTCGGAGGAGAGCAGTGCGGCGAAGACCCGGGCGGGCATCCGTGCCATCCCGGCCTCGACGAGCTGCGCCGCGAAGGACTCGACGAACCTCGACACGGCCTCCGCGTCCCGGCCGCCTCCGGCTGATTCCGTCATGCGGCTCATCCTATCCGGGATTCATACGCTTCCTTAACTTCACAAATTTCTGAAGAAACCGTAGCTTCTGAAGCATGACGAAGGCCATCACCGTCTCCGGACTGCACAAGTCCTTCGGACGGACGCACGCGCTCGACGGGCTCGACCTGGAGGTCGCCTCCGGCGAGGTCCACGGCTTCCTCGGCCCCAACGGCGCCGGGAAGTCCACCGCCATCCGCGTCCTGCTCGGCCTGCTGCGCGCCGACTTGGGCGCCGCGCAGGTGCTGGGCCGCGACCCGTGGGCGGACGCGGTGCAGGTGCACCGCCGCATCGCCTACGTGCCCGGCGACGTGACGCTGTGGCGCAACCTCTCCGGCGGCGAGGTCATCGACCTCTACGGCCGGCTGCGCGGGGGCCTGGATCCCCGGCGCCGGGCGGAGCTGACCGAGCGGTTCGAGCTCGACCCCACCAAGAAGGGCCGCACCTACTCCAAGGGCAACCGGCAGAAGGTCGCCCTGGTCGCCGCGTTCGCCTCGGACGTGGACCTGCTGATCCTGGACGAGCCGACCTCGGGCCTCGACCCGCTGATGGAGGAGGTGTTCCGGCGGTGCGTCACCGAGGAGCGCGAGCGGGGCCGCACCGTCCTGCTCTCCTCCCACATCCTCAGCGAGGTGGAGGAGCTGTGCGACCGGGTGAGCATCATCCGCAAGGGCCGCACGGTCGAGACCGGGTCCCTGGCCGACCTGCGCCATCTGACCCGCACCAGCGTCGTCGCCGAGCTCGCCGGCCCGCCGAACGGGCTGGCCGGCCTGCCCGGCGTGCACGACCTCGACGTGCGGGGGCGCCACGTCCGGCTCCAGGTGGACACCGACCGGCTGGACGGCGTCCTGCGGTCGCTGACCGCGTCGGGCGTGCGGTCGCTGACGTCGACGCCGCCCACCCTGGAGGAGCTGTTCCTGCGCCACTACCAGGACGAGGCGGCCGCCCGATGACATCCCTGGCGGTACGGTCCGGCGGCACCGGCAACACCGGCGGGCTGGCCGGGACGGGCACGCTGCTGCGGTTCGCGCTGCGCCGCGACCGGCTGCTGATCCCCGTGTGGATCGCGGTGAACGCGCTCATGGTCCTCTCCATGCCGGGCACCCTGGAGGGCCTCTACGGCACCCCTGCCGAGCGCGCCGACCTGGTCCGCCGGATGGAGACCAACTCCTCGTTGCGCGCGATGGTCGGCCCGGTCTTCGGCGACTCCCTGGGCGCCCTGACGGCCTGGCGGGCCGGCGTCTACGCCGGCGCCCTCGCCGCCGTCCTGAGCCTGCTCGTCGTCGTACGGCACACCCGGGACGAGGAGGAGAGCGGCCGGCAGGAGCTGGTGGCGTCCGGGATGGTGGGCCGCCGGGCCGCCCTGACCGCCGCGCTGCTGGCGGCGGCGGTCGCGAACGGGACCCTGGCGCTGCTGCTGACGGCCGGTCTGGCCGGACAGGGGGTGACCGGCGCGCTGGCTCTGGGCACCGGCATCGCGGGCGTCGGCATGGTCTTCGCCACGACGGCGGCGATCGTCGCGCAGCTGACCGAGAGCGCGCGGCTGGCCCGTGGCCTGACGGCGGCGGTGCTGGGCGGGGCGTTCGTGCTGCGCGCGGCGGGCGACTCGGCGACCGACGACGGCTCCTCGGTGCTCACCTGGCTGTCGCCGCTGGGCTGGCTGGAGAACCTGCGCCCCTACGCCGGCGAACGCTGGTGGGTGCTGGCCCTGCCGGCCGCGGCCGTGCTGCTCCAGGGGACGGCGGCGTACGTCCTGGCCGGCCGCCGCGACCTCGGCATGAGCTTCCTGCCGACCCGGCCCGGCCCGGCCACGGGGCGGCTGGGCAGCGCGGACGCGCTGGCCTGGCGGCTGCAGCGGGGCGCCGTGTTCGGGTGGGGCATGGGCTTCCTCCTCGCCGGCGTCGTCTACGGCGGCTTGACCGAGGGCGCGGCCGACCTGGTCGGCGACAACGCCGGCGCCCGCCGCGTCGTCGAGCGGATGGGCGGCCACTCCGGGCTGACGGACGCGTTCCTCGCCTCGATGGTGGGCATGCTCGGGCTGGTCGCGTCCCTCTACATCGTCGCCGCCGTCCTCCGTCTGCACGGCGAGGAGACCTCGGCCCGGGCGGAGCCGGTGCTGGCGAACGCCGTCAGCCGCCTGCGCTGGGCCGCCGGGCACCTGGTCATCGCCTTCGGCGGAGCCGCCCTGATCATGCTCCTGGCCGGCCTGGGCTTCGCCGTCGGCTACGGAGAGCGGGTCGGGCCGATCCTGGTGGCGTGCCTGGCACAACTCCCGGCGGTGTGGGTGATCGGCGGGGTGGCGGTCGCGCTGCACGGCGTGCTGCCCCGGGCGGCGATGGCGGCCTGGGGCATCGCCGGGGCGGTGCTGCTGATCGGCTGGGTGGGCCCCGCGCTGGACGTGCCGCAGGCGGTGCTGGACGTCTCGCCGTTCGGTCACCTGCCGAAGTTGCCGGGCGGGGAGCTGCAGTGGGGGCCCCTGGCGGTGCTGACCGCGCTGGCGGCGGCCCTGGTGGCCGCGGGGCTGACCGGGCTGCGCAGAAGGGATCTGTCGACGTGAGGGGCGGGCCGGCCGACCGGCCCGCCCAGCACGTCGGCCCGCTCAGGCTCAGCGCGTTCGGCCCGCTCAGCCCACCTCCACGCCGAGTCCTTCCAAGCCCCTGATCACGAAGTTCGGTTTTCTCTCCGGCTCGGCGGCGAGCCGCAGGGTCGGGGCCTTCTCCAGCAGCGCCTCCATCGACGCGGCCAGCTCGATCCGGGCCAGGGGCGCGCCGATGCAGTAGTGGATGCCGGCGCTGAAGGAGATGTGCGGGTTGTCGGCGCGGGTCAGGTCGAGGCGGCCCGGGTCGGCGAAGACCTCCGGGTCGTGGTTGGCCGAGCCGAAGAGCATGGCGATCTCCGCGCCGCGCGGGATCGTCGTGCCGGCGATCTCGATCTCGTCCAGCACCCAGCGTTCGAACAGCTGCAGCGGCGTGTCGTAGCGCATCAGCTCCTCGATCGCGGAGGGGACGAGCGAGTGGTCGGCGCGCAGCAGCTCCAGCTGCGCCGGGTTGCGGAAGAGGGCGTACCAGCCGTTGACCGTGGCGTTCACCGTCGCCTCGTGGCCGGCGTTGAGGAGGAGGACGCAGGTGGAGATCATCTCCTGCTCGGTGAGCCGGTCGCCCTCGTCGTGGGCCGCGATCAGTCCCGAGACGAGGTCCTCGCCCGGCTCCTTGCGACGGGCCGCGATCAGCCCGCGCAGGTAGTCGGAGAACTCGGCCGACGCCCGGACCGCCCGCGCCGCCGTCTCCTGGGACGGAGCCAGCTCGTACATCCCGCAGATGTCCGCCGACCAGGGGCGCAGCGGAGCCCGGTCGGCCTCGGGGATGCCGAGCATCTCGGCGATCACCGCGACCGGGAGGGGCTCGGCGACGTCCTTCAGCAGGTCCCCGCCGCCCTTCTCGACCAGGGCCGCGGCGAGCTCGTCGGCCAGTCCCCGCACGTACGGCTTCAGCCGCTCCACCGTGCGCGGGGTGAACGCCTTCGACACCAGGCGGCGGATCCGTGTGTGGTCCGGCGGCTCCAGGTCGAGCATCCCGTGGTCGTTGAGCGTGTGGAACGGCTCGTGCTCCGGCGGGGGCGGGGTGCGGCCGAACTCCTCGTGCGTGAAGCGGTGCTGGTACGTCCGGCCCAGGCGCCGGTCGCGCAGCAGCGCCGAGACGTCCGCGTGGTGCGGGACCAGCCACTGGTTCGTGGGCTCGAACCGGTGCACACGGCCCCGGGCACGCAGCTCGGCGTAGACGGGGTACGGGTCGGCGAGGAACGCCGGGTCCCACGGGTCGAACCCGAGGTCGGAAACAGCTGCCATGGACGGACGCTAGCCCGGCGCACCCCCCGGTGACCAGGGGCGGCGCCGTCCCGTCAGCCCGGCGTCACCAGACGGGCCTCGTAGGCGAACACCGCCGCCTGTGTGCGGTCCCTGAGGCCCAGCTTCACCAGGATCCGGCTGACGTGCGTCTTGATCGTCGACTCGGCCACCACCAGCCGCTCCGCGATCTCCGAGTTCGACAGGCCCTGCGCGATCAGGACGAGCACCTCCGTCTCCCGCTCGGTGAGATCGCCGTAGGCCGCCTGCGCGGAGGGCAGCAGGCGCGGCCTCTCGGAGAGCTTGGAGAACTCGGTGATCAGGCGCCTGGTCACCGAGGGCGCCAGCAACGCCTCCCCGGACGCCACCACCCGCACCCCGTCCGCGAGCTGCCGGGCCGAGGCGTCCTTGAGGAGGAAGCCGGAGGCGCCCGCGCGCAGCGCCTGGTACACGTACTCGTCCAGGTCGAACGTCGTGAGCACCAGCACCTTCGCCGCGCCGTCGGCGGCGACGATCTCGCGGGTGGCCTCGATGCCGTTCAGCTCGGGCATGCGGATGTCCATGAGCACGACGTCCGGGGCGAGCTCGCGGACCTTGGCGACAGCCTCCCGGCCGTTCACCGCCTCGCCGACGACCTCGATGTCCGGCATCGCGTTCAGCAGGACCGAGAAGCCCTCGCGCACCATCATCTGGTCGTCCGCGATCAGTACGCGGATGGTCATGCGTCACCCTCGTCCGGCAGGGCGACCGGCAGGAACACCGTCACCTCGTAGCCTCCGTCGTCCGTGCCGCCCGCCGTCATCCCGCCGTTCAGCATCGCCACGCGCTCCCGCATGCCGGTGATGCCGTGGCCGGCGCCGGGGGAGGGTTTGATCAGGCCCGGGTTCGGCGGCGGGCCGTTGACTATGCGCAGGCCCAGGCCGCCGAGCACGTACCCGATCTCCACCCGGGCGGTCGCGCCCGGGGCGTGCCGCAGGGTGTTGCTCAGCGCCTCCTGCACGATCCGGTACGCCGACAGCTCCACGCCCTGGGGCAGCTCCCGCACCGCCCCGGTCACGACCTTCTCCACGCTCAGCCCGGCATCGCGCACATTGGCCAGCAGGCCCTCCAGGTCGGCGAGGGTGGGCTGCGGTGCGTCCGGGGCCTCGTAGTCCTCGGCGCGGACGACGCCCAGGACGCGGCGCAGCTCGGTCAGCGCCGCCACCGCGTTCTCCCGGATCGTGGCGAACGCCTTCTCCAGCTCCGGCGGCGGGTTCTCCACCCGGTAGGGCGCGGCCTCCGCCTGGATGGCGACCACCGACATGTGGTGCGCGACCACGTCGTGCAGCTCGCGGGCGATCGTCGTGCGCTCCTCCAGCAGCGTGCGCCGGGACCGCTCGTGCGCGGTGACCGTCTGCTGGGCGGTGACCTCCTGCACGGCGTCGCGCCGGACGTGCCAGACGGTGACCGCGAGCAGGACGAACGCGGAGACGGTCAGCATGGGGCCGGTGTTGGTGCCGTAGCGGCCCGCCGAGCCGAAGAGCGTCTCGGCGAGGATGCCGTAGAGCGCGGTCAGCACCCACATCCACGCGGCCGTGCGCGGTCTGGTGCGGATGGCCACGATGGTCAGCACCGTCAGGTGGCAGGCGAAGCTGCCGGGCAGCCACGGCCAGTCGCCCCACGGATCGCCGAAGGGAAGGGCGAGCGGGGTGGCCGCCAGGGACAGCCAGAACGCCCCGATCGGCCGGACCATGGTCAGCAGGACGGGGACCGCGGCGAGCAGCCCGAGCGCCAGGGCCACTCCCCGGTCGACCGTGGCGATGGCCAGGGTGAGCAGGGCCGTCGCGCAGACCACCGCGTGCGGTGTCCAGGCCGCGTACTCCCGCAGGCGCCCGGGCAGCCGCCTGGTCACGGGGCCGTCGACGCGCATGCGCGGCAGCAGGCGGTAGGCGAACGCGTCGTGTATCAGGTCCTGCCGCAGTCCGCGCAGGGCGTCCGCGGCCAGCCGGAACTCCGGGCTGCGCGGCTTGGCCCCGCCCCCCGGCGGCGTGGTCTGCAGGTGAGTCGTCTCGGTCACGTGCAGAACGGTAGGCGCCGCACCGGGTCGCGGTCGTCCCCAGTGAGAGGGGTTCCACGGCGTCCCTCTCAGGTACTACGGGGGGTACCAGGGGGTCGGCGGCACGTCAGTACCCCGACGGCCGCACCAGTCCCGACTCGTACGCGAACACCGCCGCCTGCGTCCGGTCCCGCAGGCCCAGCTTCACCAGGATCCGGCCCACGTGCGTCTTCACCGTCTGCTCCGCCACGAACAGGTGCCGGGCGATCTCCGCGTTGGACAGGCCCTGCGCGATCAGGGCGAGCACCTCCGTCTCCCGCTCGGTGAGGTCGCCGACGCGCTCCTTCAGCGGGGCGCGGGGCCTGCCGTCCAGCCGGGAGAACTCGGCGATGAGCTTGCGCGTGATGCCCGGGGCGAGCAGCGCGTCCCCGGCCGCCACCACCCGGACCGCCTCGGCCAGCTGCTCCGAGGAGGCGTCCTTCAGCAGGAACCCCGAGGCCCCGGCGCGCAGCGCGTCGTACACGTACTCGTCGAGGTCGAAGGTGGTCAGCACCAGCACCCGGATGTGCGGGTGCGCGGCGGTGATGCGCTCGGTGGCCTCGATGCCGCCGACGCCGGGCATGCGGATGTCCATGAGGACGACGTCCGGGGCGGTCTCGGCGGCCTTGGCGACGGCCTCCTCGCCGTCCCGGGCCTCGCCGACGACCTCTATGTCGGGCTGAGTGCCGAGCAGCACGGTGAAGCCCTGCCGGACCATGCCCTGGTCGTCGACGATGAGGACCCGGATGGGGTCGCCGGTGCCGCTCGTCATGGGTTCCTTCCCTCGCGGTCGGTGATGCGGCCGGTGGTGCGGCCAGTGCTGCGGTCGGTGGTGCGGTCCGTGGTGCGGTCGGTGCCCGGGGCGTCGGCGGGCGGGGTGTCCGGGAGGAAGGCGGTGACCTTGAAGCCGTCCCAGTGCCACGGGTGGGCCGTCATGGTGCCGCCGAGCATCGCCACGCGCTCCCGCATCCCGAGCAGCCCGTGCCCCGCCCCGGTCGACGGCGGCGGGGGCGCGGTCGGGCGGCCGTTGACGATCTCCACTTCCAGGCCGTCCGGCTCGTAGGTGAGCCGGACGGTGATCCGCGCGCCGGGCGCGTGCCGCAGGGCGTTGCTCAGCGCCTCCTGCACGATCCGGTACGCCGACAGCTCCACCCCGGGCGGCAGGGGACGCCGCTCACCGTTGAGCTCGGTGAGGACCTCGCGGCCGGCGGCCCGGGTGTTCTCCACCAGCGCGTCGAGCCGGTCGAGCGTGGGCTGCGGGGTGTGCGCGCCGGTCGGGTCGCCCGGGTCGGCGGACTCGCCCGGCCCGGGGTGCTCCGAGCGCAGCACGCCCAGGACGCGGCGCAGCTCGGTCAGCGCCTCCAGCGCGTTGTGCCGGATGCCGGCGAGGTTCTCCCTGAGCTCGTCGGGCGGGTTCGCCACGAGGTGCGGGGCGACCTGCGCCTGGATGGAGATGACCGACATGTGGTGGGCCACCACGTCGTGCAGCTCCCGGGCGATGCGGCTGCGCTCCTCCAGCAGGGTGCGGCGGGTGCGCTCCTCTGCGGTGAGCGTGGTCTGCTCGACAAGCTGGGCCCGGGCCTCGCGGCGGCCGCGCAGCGCGGTGCCGACTATCACGACCACGGTGAACAGGGAGAGGGCGAGCACGCCGGTGGTGTCGTGGCGCCCGGCGACCGGCAGGCCCTCCAGGACGTAGGTGAACAGCGCGGTCACGGTCAGGGCCGCCGTCGCCGCGCGGGTGGGCACCCGCAGGGCGAGCAGCAGCAGCACGAACATCTCGGCGATGATGCCGGCCGCGGTCCAGGGCCAGGTGTAGGTGTCCGGGTCGAAGCCGAGCCGGCCGCGCGCCGCCACGGCGCCCACGAGGAAGGCGCTCAGGGACAGCCACCACGCGGGCACCGGCCGCCACAGCCCCAGGACCATCGCGCCGCCCTGCCCGCCGGCGATCAGCAGGGCCAGGCCCGTGCTCAGATGGCCGTTGTCGGTCATGTCGCCGGTGCCGCCGACCGTCACGCCGAAGGCCGTCAGGCACACCACGCCGTGCGGCAGCCAGCGCAGCCAGGTCGAGGGAGGCAGCGGATCCACCCGGAGGGTCCACAGGTCCTCGCGCAGCACGCGCAGCCATCTCGTGACGCGCGCTCGCAGCGCGCGGCCCACCCCCGTGTCCCTCACCCGGTCCAGCCTAGACATGACGCGCCTTCGCCGCCGTCCCCCGGTCGGACGGGTGGTGCTCGCGCACCACCCGCGACCGGCGGCCTCGGCCCCGCTCGAAGGAACGGAAGGCGCCCCAGCAGACGGTGAGGGCCACGGTGAACACGGGCAGCCACAGCAGCCGGGCGCCGACCCAGCCGAGACCGTCGGGCGGGGTGTGCAGCCCGGGGAGCCGGCCCGCGAGGAGGCCGGTGGCGGTCGTGGCCATCAGGGCCGTCTGGTGCCAGAGGAAGACGGTCATCGCCGAGAGGTTGACGAGCGCCACCACCGCCCAGGTCGCGGGCCGGCGCATCGCCCGCCGCAGCGGCTCACGCAGCAGCAGGGCGAGCCCGCACTGGGCCAGGCCGAAGGTGACGGCGGCCAGCGTCGGCGGGTCCAGGTTGGACACGCCCTCGCCCGGGACGCCCACCATCGACGCCGGGTAGCCCGCCCACGCGACGAGGCCCGCGGTCGCCGCCGCCCCCGCCCCGAGCAGGATCCAGCCCGCGCGCGGGCGCTCCAGTTCGCCCCGGGTCCAGGCGGCGCCCAGGGTGTACGGCACGAGCCAGCCGGCGACCACGTTCACCCAGCCCGGCCAGGCGGGGCCGCCCAGGCCGAAGCGCAGCAGGTCCACGTGGAGGACGACGGCCAGCGGCCACAACGGGTTGAGCCGGGCCAGCAGCGGGGTCGCCGCTGTCAGAACGGCGAACACCACGAGGAACCACAGCGGCGACAGGGCCAGTTTCACCAGCGTGCGGACCGTCCCGGACTCCGCGCCCGACAGCAGCAGCGCCGACGCGGCGACCGTCCACAGGCCGAGAACGGCCAGGACCGGTCGGCCCAGCCGGGTCAGACGGCCCGTCAGCCAGCTGTGGTACGGGACGCCCCGGGCGCGGGCCGAGGCGTGGCTCCGGGTGGCGACATGGCCTCCGACGAGGAAGAACACGGCGAGTGTCTGGAACAGCCAGGAGATGGGCGCGAGCCAGGGCATGTGCTGCAGGGGGCTGGCCGTGCGCAGGGTGCCGCTGTCGGCGACCAGGGCCGTGACCAGCCAGTGCCCGAGGACCACCCCGAGGACGGCGGCGGCCCGCAGGGCGTCCACCGCCCGGTCACGGCCGGGCGGGGTGGCCGCGCCGGCCTGTTGCGCGCCGCGCCGCAGTCCGTCGCGGATGCCTCGTGCGCCGAGGTCAGTCATGGGTCACCGCCTTGGTCTCGCCCAGGACGATCCGGGCCAGGTTGGTCAGGGAGGTCGAGCCGGGTCTGAAGTAGTCGCTGTGGCCGCCGTCGCCGGCCGCGAAGACGCGGGCGCCGAAGGCCGGGGAGACGGGGTCGGTGCCGAAGCCGACGGTGGTGCCGAACAGGTCCGCGCTGAGGTGCGGGACGTTCTCCACCCAGTCGCCGCCGCCGCGGGCCGCCCAGACGCGGGCCCGGGTGTGCAGGGCGGCGGCGGAGCCGGCGCCGGTGCCGGGGCTGCCGACGAGCGCGATGTCGTCGACGGCGAGTCCGGCGGCGGCCCGTGCGCAGACGACCGAGCCGTAGGAGTGGCACAGCAGCGACAGGCGCGTTCCGCGGCCGGTGACGGCCCGCAGTCCGGCCACGAGTTCCCGCAGGCGGGGGGCGGCCTGGTCCGCTCTGCCGGTCGTGGTGACCGTCGTGCTGACCGTGCCCGGCGTCTCGTAGCCCAGCCAGGCCACGACCGCGCTGCGCGTGCCCGCAGGGGCGTGCCGCGCGAGCCGCCGGTGCAGGGCGGTGGCCGCCGCGTGGAACCGGCCGTAGGTGTCGATGCTCGTGTCGGAACCGGGGACCAGGACGGCGACGCGGTCGGCCCGGGCGAGGTCGCCCAGGACCTCCGTCACGCGGCCGGAGCCGCGACCGTCGAAGGCGAGCAACTGCCGGCCGCCGGAGGCCAGCCGGCGGTCCGCGGCGGCCCGGTCCCGGTCGTGGTGGGCGGCGGCCATGCGGGCCGCCTCGGCGGCGTTGCCCCGGTTGGCCGCGTACGCCTCGTCGAGTGTCGACGCGTCGAGCGGGGCCAGGGCGGCGGGGGCGGGGGCGGGGACCTCCGGTCGCACGGCCGCGGACAGGGGGAGCACCACGGCGCCCATGACGAGACCGGCGAGCGCGGCCCGCCACCACCGCCTGACCGGCGACCGGCGCACCCCGTCCCCACGCCCGGCACCCGACGGGCAGCCCACGCCGGGCTCACACCCGACAGCTGAGCACCCCACCCCGGCGTCACCCACGGCATCGGACAGACCCACCCCGACGTCACCCCTGACACCGG
>NZ_JAPSKN010000138.1:0-3956 GCF_031181705.1 Streptomyces sp. | reverse complement strand
GCCCGGCGCGCGCCCCTGGCCCCCCGCCCTCGCGCCCGGCGCGTGGCCGAGCCACCCCGGCGTCGCCGTGGTCCCCCGCTGCGAACCCCACGGTTCTCCCCCTCCACCGCACCCGGCCATCGGGTCTGCGTGGAAGGGAAGTTACGGAGCGGTACTCGTCGTCCGCGTCCCACCGCGGAGCTCATCTCCCGCGTAGCTCTCAGGTACTAGGGGTATGACCGGGGCCCGGCCACCACGGGCCGCGGCAGACCCGCTCACCAGGCCAGTTGGGCGATCTCCTCCGCCACCACCGCGCACGCGTCCGCCGTCGGGTCGATGAGCGCGAAGTGCCCGACGTCCTCCAGCAGCGTCACCCCGACCATCTCGCCGGCCTTCGCCGCCGCGTCCGCGTACGACTCGGCGACGATCTGCGGCACCTCGCGGTCCGCGCGCCCCTGGACGAGCGTGGTGGCGATGCCGGTCGGCAGCAGCAGCGCCGGGTCCGTGTGCGGCTGCCGCTCGGCGAAGTGCTCGTCGCCGCCCATCAGTTGGCGTACCGCACCGCCGCACACGTCCAGCTTGTCGGCGATCGCGAAGTCCGCGATCGGGGCCAGGGCGACCACGCCGCGCAGGATCGCCGAGCCGCCGCCGCGCCAGGGCGAGCCGGCCGGCAGGACGTGCCGGGCCGCACCCCACAGCGCGAGGTGCCCGCCCGCCGAATGACCGGTGAGGACCGTGCGGCGGGGGTCCGCCTGGGGCAGCAGCTCCCCCACGAGCGCCGGGAGGGCGTCCAGCGCGGCCGCGACGTCGTCGAACGTGTCGGGCCAGCGCCCCGCGAGGGAGGCGTCGTCGTCACCGCGCCGGTACTCGACGTTGGCCACGGCGAATCCGCGCCGGGCCAGAAAACCGGCGAAGGGACTGACGTGGCGCCGGTCGTACGGTGCCCGCCAGGCACCGCCGTGCAGCACGGCCACCACCGGGGCGGGACCGCCCGGGCCGCCCTGTGTGCGGGGCGCGTAGAAGTCGATCACCTGGTCGGGGTGGTCGCCGTAGGCCGCGGTGGCGTCGGGATCGACGGGCGCGTGGGAGAAGACCGACTTCTCCTCGGCAGCGGCCCGTGCTGCTGCGACGTCGTCCGTCATGCTCCAACCTCTCAGCGATGTGGCGTGCGCGGCGGACCAGTTGGGGGTTCAGCCGTTGGCCGGGACGGTACCAGGCCCGTGACGTGCGGGGACACGGGGATGTCACGCTGGGTGAGGCCCGGAGACTCCGTCGTCGCGGCGGTGGCGGGGACCGGGACCGCCCGGGGGCGTCCCGGCCCGCCGCCGCTCAGACCAGCGTCGCGGCCAGCACCCGCGCGGCCCGCTCCACGTCGGCGAAGCCCACGTACAGCGGCGTGAATCCGAAGCGGAGCACGTCCGGCGCCCGGAAGTCCCCGACGACGCCCTGCTCGATGAGCCGCTTCATCACCTCGCCGGCGTCGTCACAGCGCAGCGCGATCTGGCTGCCGCGCTCCGCGTGCGCCACCGGAGTCAGGCACTCGACCCGCCCCTCGGGCACGTACCGCGCGACGCACTCCAGGAAGAAGTCCGTCAACGCGAGGGACTTGGCCCGCACGGCCGCCACCGACACCCCGTCCCACACCTCGAGCGCCGCCTCCAGGGCGAGCATGGAGAGGATGTCGGGCGTGCCGACCCGGCCGCGCAGGGCACCGGGGGCCGGTTCGTAGCCGGTGCGCATCCCGAACGGCTCGGCGTGGGAGTTCCACCCGGGCAGCGGCGAGTCGAAGCGGTCCTGCAGTTCCCGCCGCACGTACAGGTACGCGGGCGAACCCGGTCCGCCGTTCAGGTACTTGTAGGTGCAGCCGACCGCCAGGTCCACCCCGTGCTCGTCCAGCCCCACCGGCAGCGCGCCCGCGCTGTGGCACAGGTCCCAGACGGCGTACGCCCCCGCCGCGTGCACCGCGTCCGTCAGGCCCGGCAGGTCGTGCAGCCGGCCGGTGCGGTAGTCCACGTGGTTGAGCAGGACGGCGGCGGTGCGGGGGCCCAGCGCGCCCGGCACGTCCGCCGGGGCCACGGGCCGCAGCGTGCGGCCGGTCATCCGGGCGGCGGACTCGGCGATGTACCCGTCGGTCGGGAAGGTGGTGGCGTCGACGAGGATCTCGTCGCGCCCCTCCCCGGCCATGCGCACCGCGCCCACGAGTGCCTTGAAGACGTTGACGCTGGTGGAGTCTCCGACCACGACCTGCCCGGACGCGGCCCCGACCAGCGGGGCGATCCGGTCGCCGATCCGCTCGGGCGCGGTCCACCAGCCGCTCTCCTCCCAGGACCGGATGCGCAGTTCGCCCCACTGACGGCGGACGACGTCCTCGACCCGCCCGGGGACGACGGCCGGCAGCGCGCCGAGGGAGTTGCCGTCGAGGTAGACGACGTCGTCGGTGACGAACTCCGCCCGCTTGCCGGCCAGTTCGTCGGCGGCGTCCAGCTTCTCCGCGCGCAGGCTCAGCTCAGACATACGACCGCGCCGTCCACAGCTCGGGGAACACGTTCTTCCGGGCGCGCTTCTCCAGCCAGGCCACCCCGGCGGAGCCGCCCGTGCCGGTCTTGGCGCCCATCGCGCGGCGGGTGGCGACGAGGTGGTCGTTGCGCCAGCGCCACACCAGCTCGGCGACATCGCTCAGCGCCTCGCCGAGGCGGGCGATCTCGTGCTGCTCGTCGCCCGAGTAGACGGCCGTCCAGGCGGCCTCCACCTCCGGCGAGGGCTCGTAGCGCCGGGCGACGTCGCGCCGCAGCACCGACTCGGGGATGTCGTACCCGCGCCGCGCGAGCAGCCGCACGACCTCGTCGTACAGGCTCGGCTCGTGCAGCGCCTTCTCCAGCTCGGCGTGCACGCGCGGGGAGCCGCGGTGCGGGACGAGCATCGACGCGGACTTGTCGCCGAGCAGGAACTCCATCCGCCGGTACATCGCCGACTGGAAGCCGGAGCCCTCGCCGAGGGCGCCGCGGTACGAGTTGAACTGGGCCGGCGTGAGCTGGCCGAGCGGCTTCCAGGAGGCGTTGAGCGCCTCCAGCTCCCGTACGGACCTCTTCAGCGCGGCGATGGCGGTGGGGACGTCGTCGCCGCGCAGCGCGCGGGCCGCCGTCTCCCACTCGTGGACGATGACGGTGAACCACAGCTCCATCACCTGGGTCGTCACCAGGAAGACCATCTCTCCGGGGTCGTCGGAGAGGGTGTGCTGGAGGTGCGTGAGCACGTCCGCCTTGACGTAGTCCTCGTACGGCGTCGTGCCGTGGAAGTCGAGATGCGGGGTCTCGGGCTCGTGAGCCTCGTGGGACATCGCTGTCTCCTGCAGATAACTCCGGGTAGCGGTCCGCCCCTGCCGATGCCGGCACGGGGGCCCCGGTCCCCATCCGCATCCTGCGGGCTCACCGCCCCGACCGCAAGGCCCGCCCGCCGGACGGGACGGGCCTCACGTGCGCGGACGGCCGTCAGCCGAGGACCTGCGCCGCCGTGGGCGAGGAGTCCTTCAGGAACTGCGAGCAGCGCTCGTACTCCTCCTGCTCGCCGATCGCCTGCGCGGCGCGGGCGAGGGCGTGCAGGGCGCGCAGGAAGCCGCGGTTCGGCTCGTGCTCCCACGGCACCGGGCCGTGGCCCTTCCAGCCGTTGCGGCGCAGCGCGTCCAGACCGCGGTGGTAGCCCGTACGGGCGTACGCGTACGACTCCACGGCCGCGCCGCGCTCGAACGCCTCGTCGGCGAGCTGCGCCCACGCGAGCGAGGAGGTGGGGTGCGCGGCGGCGACCTCGGCGGGCGCGGCGCCCGAGGCGAGCATCTCCCGGGGCCCGGGGTCGTCGGGGAGGTGGGTCGGGGGCGGGCCCCCGAGAAGGTTCTCGTGAATGGACATGCCCCAAGTCTGCGCCATCGCCACCCCCCGGGCGCAGGGGGCCGGGCGGGTACGCCACCCGGCACCGCGGGGGGG
>NZ_JAPSKN010000137.1 GCF_031181705.1 Streptomyces sp. | reverse complement strand
GGTGTGGCGGTGGGCCGTGATCGTGTGGGCGCTGCTCGTGGTAGTCGCGGGCGGGCTGACCCTCTGGGCGCAGGACTCCACGGAGCCGCAGGGCCCGTACGTCCGGGAGCTGACCGACCCCGACGAGCCGGCGGACCTCCCGCCCTGTCCCACGCCCGAGGGCGACGGCGCGGTGGCGTGCAGGTACGCGGAGGCGGACTAGACCCGCGGCCGGCCCGTCTCCGGGGCTCGGGAGGTCAGGCAGTACGTGCCGCCGGCCGGGTCGCGCATCACCGTCCAGCCGGGGAAGCCGGCCACGAACTCGGCTCCGAGCGCCTCGTGCCACGCCCGGGTCGCCCCGACGTCCGCGCAGGGGAGGTCGAGGTGGGCGACCCGACGTTCCGTGCCGAGGCGTTGCAGGAGCAGACGGACCGGCAGCCCCGGCGGCGGCTCGACCACGTGGAACTCGGGGAGGGCGCCCGGCCGCGACTCCCAGCCGGTCAGCAGCCCGCTCCAGAAGGCGACTTCGGCGGAGTACGCCGACGGCGGCACGTCCACGCACACCTGGTCGAGCCGGCTGCCCCGCACCACCCCAGGCCGGGACGACTGCCCTCGCCAAAGGCCCGCGCAGAACACCTGCCCGCCCGGCGAGCGCAGCACCACGAGCGCATCGAGGTCCCGCACCACGCGCGCCCCGAGCCGCACCGCCGCGTCGGCGAACTCCCGTACGTCATCCACACAGAAGTCCAGGTGCGCCCCGCCCGGGCCCGACCCGACCGCCTGGGCCTTCACGCACGCGTCGGCGCCGTCCGGGAGCAGCGTGACGAACTCCGCGTGCTCACCGCGCGGTTCGGAGAGCCGGGTGGCGGTCACCGCCGTCCAGAAGTCGCAGGCGGCGCCGAAGGCCGCGCGGGGCCGGTCGGCGAAGGCGTACGTCCAGCGGATGCTCATGGCTGTGATCGTAGAGGGCACGCGCCACGGCCACCCGCGTGAACCTCGACCGGCCCCTGCCCGCCGTTCCCCGCCTGTCGGCCACGGGTTGTTTGCATTCAGCAATGGACCACATCACGTTCCTCGTGGCCGTCGTCATCGTCACGGCGCTCGCCTTCGACTTCACCAACGGATTCCACGACACGGCGAACGCGATGGCCACGTCCATCGCCACCGGCGCGCTCGCCCCCCGTACAGCGGTCCTGATCAGCGGTGTCCTCAACGTCATCGGTGCCTTCCTGTCCACCGAGGTCGCCCGGACGATCTCGGGCGGCATCGTGAACGACACCCTCGTCACCCCGGGGATGATCTTCGCGGGCCTCGTCGGGGCGATCCTGTGGAATCTGCTGACCTGGCTCCTCGGACTGCCCTCCAGCTCCTCGCACGCCCTGTTCGGCGGGCTGATCGGCGCCGTGTGGGTGGGGGCGGGCAGTCATGGTGTCCACTTCGCCAAGGTCGTCGAGAAGGTGCTGGTACCGGCCGTGGCCTCGCCGCTCGTGGCCGGGGTCGCCGCGCTGCTCGCCACCTGTCTCGCCTACCGGCTCACCGCCCGCGCCCGCGAGGAGTCCGTGACGAAGGGCTTCCGGATCGGCCAGATCGCCTCCGCCTCACTCGTCTCCCTCGCCCACGGCACCAACGACGCGCAGAAGACCATGGGCGTCATCACCCTCACCCTGATCTCGGCCGGCGCGCTCGGCCACGACGCGGACCCGCCCCTGTGGGTGATCGCCTCCGCGGGCCTGGCGATCGGCCTCGGCACCTACCTCGGCGGCTGGCGGATCATCCGCACCATGGGCAAGGGCCTCACCGAGATCCGGTCGCCGCAGGGCTTCGCCGCCGAGACCGCCTCCACGACCGTCATCCTCACCTCCGCCCACCTCGGCTTCGCCCTGTCCACCACCCAGGTCGCCTCGGGCAGCATCCTCGGCGCCGGGCTCGGCCGCAGGCTCGCGGAGGTCCGCTGGGGCGTCGCGGGCCGGATGGTGGTCGCCTGGCTGATCACCCTGCCCGCCGCCGCGCTGCTGGGCGGCCTGGCCGCCGCGGTCGTCCAGAGCGGCGGCGACCTCGGCACGGCGGCCGTCGCCCTGGTGGGCGCCGCCCTCGCCGCGGGCATCGTGCTGCTCGCGCGCCGCAACCCGGTGCACGCGCACAACGTCAACGACGCACACGAGGTCCGCCTTCGCACCGAGCCGCCGGCCAAGGTCGGCACGGCCGCCTGAACGACCGTCGGTTCGCCACGCAGGCGGACTGGTCCGCACTCGGCCGGGTCACCGCGGTGGGCGTCGGTGTCACCGTCGCCGTGATCGCCGTCTGCGCCCTGGGCGTCCACGGCCCCGCCCGGCCGGAGGGCACCCGCCAGCACCGGGGCGGCCCCGGCGTCGTCGGCCTCGGTCAGGCGGCCCGGGGCTTCCTCGCCTGCGCGGCCGTGGTGGCGTACGGGACCGACCTGTTCGTGCCCGGGCCGCACTGAGCACGTACGGCGAAGGGGCCCGGCCGGATCGGCGGCCGGACCCCTTCGCCGTACGGGGCGATCAGGCCTTCTTGGTCTCCCAGAAGATCTTGTCGATCTGGGCGATGTAGTCCAGCGCCTTCTGGCCGGTGGCCGGGTCGGTCGACGCCTTGGCGGCCGAGAGGGCCTTCAGGGTGTCGTTGACCAGCTGGTGCAGCTCCGGGTACTTCTCGAAGTGCGGGGGCTTGAAGTAGTCGCTCCACAGCACCGAGACGTGGTGCTTCGCGAGCTCGGCGCGCTGCTCCTTGATGACGGTGGCGCGGGCCTGGAAGTGCGGGTCGTCGTTTCCGGCCATCTTCTCCTGGACGGCCTTGACCGACTCCGCCTCGATGCGGGCCTGGGCGGGGTCGTAGACACCGCAGGGAAGGTCGCAGTGCGCGCTGACCTTGACCTTGGGTGCAAACAGGCGGGAAAGCATGGAGCATTCCTTCCTCGTGATCGTCTTCTCACAGGGGACATTACTCCGTGGGGGAGGGGTTTTCGCGAGTGCCCCCTAGGGCTTAGGACAAAAGTCCGGGGTGAGACTGAGACTGGTGGAGGAAAGAACCGGGGAGGTGCCGGGTGATGCCGGAGCTGTCGCAGGAGTCCGAGCGGGGGAGGCCGGCCGCGCCCTTCGGGGTGGCCGAGGTGACCGGGCCGTCCATGGTGCCCACGCTGTACCACGGGGACCGGCTCCTCGTGCACTACGGCGCCCGGATCAGGCCCGGTGACGTCGTCGTGCTGCGGCATCCCTTCCAGCAGGACCTGCTCGTGGTGAAGCGGGCCGTCCAGCGGCGCGAGAACGGCTGGTGGGTGCTCGGCGACAACGCCTACGCCGGCGGCGACAGCACCGACTACGGCGTCGTGCCCGACGAGCTGGTGCTGGGGCGGGTCCGGTTCCGCTACCGGCCGCTCAGGCCCGGCCGGCGCTCGCCCTGGGCGCTGCTCGGCTGGGCGCTGTCGGCCGCCAGGCCCGTCTTCCCGGGCAGGTCGGGCCGGGCCGCCTCCAGGCGTTTGCGGGCCCGGTAGGCCGCCACGTTGGCGCGGGTCGCGCAGCGGTCGGAGCAGTAGCGCCGGGAGCGGTTGGTCGAGGTGTCCAGGTAGGCGTTGCGGCAGGGCGGGGCCTCGCACAGGCCGAGGCGGTCCACGCCGTGCTCGGTCAGGTGGAAGGCCAGGCCCATCGCGGCGATCGCCGCGTAGCCGGCGGTCGCGTTGGACGGGTGGTCCGCCAGGTGCATGTGCCACAGCGGGCGGCCGTCGTCGTCCCGGAAGTCGTGCCCGGAGATCTGCGGGCTCACCGGGAACTCCAGCAGCAGCGAGTTCAGCAGGTCCACGGCGAGCTGCTCGTCGCCGCCGTCGGCCGCCTCGAAGACCGCGCGCAGCCGGGCGCGCACCGAGCGGAACCGGGTCACGTCCGCGTCCGTGGCGCGGCGCGCCGCCGACTGCTGGCCGCCGAACAGATCGCGAACGGCCTCGACCGACGTCAGGGTGTCCTTGCCCCGGACCGGCTCCTCGGTGTTGACGAGGCGCACGGCGTAGTCCGAGTAATAGGCCAGTTCCACTTGTAGTCCTTACGGAGGGGCTTTAGGGTCGTGAGCGCGCACCGGTAACAGCTGATGGTGCATCCAGGGTATTACGAGGGAGGGTTCGATGACGGACGCGGACACCCGCACCGCCACCACCGACTGGCAGGCCTGGCAGGAGAGCTGGGACCGGCAGCAGCAGTGGTACATGCCCGACCGCGAGGAGCGGTTCCGGATCATGCTCGACATGGTGGAGGCCGTCGTGGGCACGGCCCCGCGCGTCCTCGACCTCGCCTGCGGCACCGGCAGCATCACCGCCCGGCTGCTCGCCCGGTTCCCGGACGCCACCAGCACCGGCGTCGACCTCGACCCGGCGCTCCTCGCCATCGCCGAGGGCACCTTCGCCGGCGACGACCGGGTCACCCTGGTCACCGCCGACCTCAAGGACCCCGACTGGCCGGCGCGGCTGCCGTACGACGCGTACGACGCCGTCCTGACCGCGACGGCCCTGCACTGGCTGCACCGGGAACCTCTCGCGGAGCTCTACGGCCGCCTCGCCGGACTCGTCCGCGACGGCGGGGTGTTCATGAACGCGGACCACATGATCGACGAGACGACGCCCCGGATCAACGCCGCCGAGCGCGCGCAGCGGCACGCCCGCATGGAACAGGCCAGGCAGTCCGGCGTGCTCGGCTGGACCGAGTGGTGGCAGCTCGCCGCCAAGGACCCGGTCCTCGCCGGACCGACGGCCCGGCGCTACGAGATCTACGGCGACCACGCCGACGGTGACACGCCGTCGGTGCGGTGGCACGCCCGCGTGCTGCGCGAGAAGGGGTTCGGCGAGGTCAGGCCGGTGTGGTGCTCGCCCTCGGACACCCTGCTGCTCGCCATGAAGTAGACCGCGCGACGGACCGCGAAGGGGGCGGTACGGAGATTCCGTACCGCCCCCTCGCCGTGCGTACCGTCAGAGCACCTTGGACAGGAACGACTTCGTCCGCTCGTGCTGCGGGTTCGTCAGCACCTCGCGCGGGTGACCGGATTCGACCACCACGCCGCCGTCCATGAAGACCAGGCTGTCGCCCACCTCGCGGGCGAAGCCCATCTCGTGCGTGACGACGACCATCGTCATACCGGACTCCGCCAGGTCGCGCATGACGTCCAGGACGTCACCGACCAGTTCCGGGTCCAGCGCCGAGGTCGGCTCGTCGAACAGCATCAGCTTCGGGTCCATCGCCAGGGCCCGGGCGATGGCGACGCGCTGCTGCTGGCCGCCGGAGAGCTGGGAGGGGTAGTTGCCCGCCTTGTCGGCCAGGCCCACCCGGTCCAGCAGCTCCAGGGCGCGCTGCCGCGCCTGGCCCCTGTTCACGCCCTTGACCTGGACCGGCGCCTCCATGACGTTCTCCACGGCCGTCATGTGCGGGAACAGGTTGAAGCGCTGGAAGACCATGCCGATGTCCCGGCGCTTGAGGGCGACCTCGCTGTCCTTGAGCTCGTAGAGCTTGTCGCCCTTCTGCTTGTAGCCGACCAGCTCACCGTCGACGTACAGGCGGCCGGCGTTGATCTTCTCCAGGTGGTTGATGCACCTGAGGAAGGTCGACTTGCCGGAGCCGGACGGTCCGATGAGGCAGAACACCTCGCCGGACTTCACCTCCAGGTCGATGCCCTTGAGGACCTCGACGGGGCCGAAGGACTTGTGGACGCCCTCGGCCTTCACCATGGCGGTCATGCCTTGCCTCCCGTCGGCTTCGAGCGGCTGGACAGGGACAGCACGTTCGCCTTGATCTTCTGGAACGGCGTGGCCGGGAGCGACCGGCTCGAACCACGCGCGTAGTAGCGCTCCAGGTAGTACTGGCCGATGCTGAAGACCGAGGTCAGCAGCAGGTACCAGGCCGCCGCCAGGAACAGCATCTCGGCGGGGGCGCCGGAGGTCTGGCCGATGTCCTGGGCGGCGCGGAGCAGCTCGGGGTACTGGACGACCGAGACCAGCGAGGTCGTCTTCAGCATGTTGATGACCTCGTTGCCCGTCGGCGGCACGATCACGCGCATCGCCTGCGGGATCACGATCCGGCGCAGCGTCTTGGAGTGGCTCATGCCGAGCGCGTGCGACGCCTCGGTCTGGCCCTCGTCGACCGAGAGCAGACCGGCACGGCAGATCTCCGCCATGTACGCCGCCTCGTTCAGGCCGAGACCCAGCAGCGCCGTCAGGAACGGGGTCATGAAGTCCGACCACTCGTCCTTGTAGAACGGTCCGAGGTTGATGTACTCGAAGACCAGGCCCAGGTTGAACCAGACGATCAGCTGGACCAGGACCGGGGTGCCGCGGAAGAACCAGATGTAGAACCAGGCGATCGACGAGGTCACCGGGTTCTTCGACAGGCGCATCACGGCGAGCAGGACGCCGCCGACGATGCCGATCGCCATGGACAGCACGGTCAGCAGGAGCGTCTTGCCGACGCCGTCGACGATGCGGTCGTCGAAGAAGTAGTCCGGGATCGCGTCCCAGTTGATCTTGCCCTGGGCGAACGCGTAGACGACGCCGCCCAGCAGGGCGATGGCGACGACGGCGGAGATGTACCGCCCGTAGTGCCGGACCGGGATGGCCTTGATGGCCTCCGGTCCGGCCGGGGGCGTGTCGCCCGCCGTCTTGTCGATGTCAACAGTCACGGGTAGTGCCTTTCAGTGCCGCTGCGTCGCGGTCACTTGCCGCCGTTGATCGTGGCCTCGTCGACGGAGCCGTCCGTGACGCCCCACTTCTTGAGGATCTTCTCGTACTCGCCGTTGTCGATGATCGCGTCCAGCGCGGCCTTCAGGGCGTCCCGCAGCTCCGTCTGGTTCTTGGCGACCGCGATGCCGTACGGAGCGGCCTCGACCTGCTCGCCGACCAGCTGGAAGTCCTTGCCGCCGCCGGAGGTCTTCACGGCGTACGCGGCGACCGGGAAGTCGGACGAGCCGGCGTCGGCGCCGCCCGCGCGCAGGCGGGTCTGGGCCTGCTGGTCGTTGTCGAAGGGCTCGATGGCGATCTTCTTGCCGGACGGGCACTTCTTCGACTCGGCCTTGGCGAGGTCCTCGGAGACCGTGCCGCGCTGCAGCACGATCTTCTTGCCGCACAGGTCCTGCCAGGTCTTGATGCCCTGGTCGTCGCCCTTCTTGGTGTAGATCGACACACCGGCGGTGAAGTAGTCCACGAAGTCGACGCCCTCGCCGACCTTCTTGCCGGTGTCGGAGTCGATGCCCTCCTGGCGGTCCTTGGTGTCGGTCATCGCGGACATGGCGATGTCGTACCGCTTGGAGCGCAGACCGGTGATCAGCGTGTCGAAGGTGCCGTTCTCGAACTGGAAGTCGACCCCGAGCTGCTTGCCCATGGCGGCGGCGATGTCGGGGTCGATGCCGACCACCTTGCCCGAGCTGTCCTTGAACTCGACCGGGGCGTAGGCGATGTCCGAACCGACCTTGATGACGCCCTTGTCGCGGATCGACTTGGGCAGCTTGTCGGCGAGCGGGGCCGCGGCCGTCGCGGTCTCGCTGTCCGAGCCGTTGTCCTTGGTCTGGTCACCGCATCCGGTGAGCATCAGCGCGCCTGCGACCGCGATCGCACCGACCGCTGCTAGCCGGGAGCGGGCGGCGGTCGTACGACGGGTGGAGCTTGCGGTCATGGTGGGTTCCTCCGGCGGATGGGTGGAGTTGCCGATGGGGCGGAGCGCTGCCGATGGGTTCGGCAGTGCCGTGGCCTGCCGACGGGGTCGGCAGCGCCGTGGGTCGACGAGAACACACGTCTTCGAGTGTCGCGACCTCGTGTGATTACGGCATCTTGCCATTCGGACTGCGCCATTCTGGGGGCCAGCCATGTCAAAATCGGATAACGGGCGACCCCCGAACCGCACCACTCCGGTACATCACGGCCGGACCTTCTGCGGGAATGCTTCCTTCCGGCCGGAAGATCTTCGGCATATCCCGGGATTTCGACACGGAGGCCGCGGGCTTCACCATCGCTTGAGTGGTTCTCGATGGTTTGTCCAGCCCTTGCCCCGATTTTGGACGAAGAGTCAGGGCGCCGGTATGTGACCTTGGCGTTATGGACTCGTCCTCGGTGCCTTCCGTCCGGTAAGAAGGGTCTTTACACCCCTCATCCGGGGCTCAGGGCGCGTGTGCGGCGCGCCCGTCGCGTACGCGCCCGTACGTATCACGTACAGAGCACGACCACGGCCGTACGCGGTCCCGCCCACCCCTCACCAGGAGTGGCCACCCTCAAACCAATGAAGATTTAAGGGGTAAAACGAAGTGGCAGCGGAGATCGTCAATCCTCGCAGCGAGAGCAGGACCGGTGATACGGGCGACGAGGGCAGTGCGGAGCCCCTCGACTCCTTCGATCCGGCGTTCGCGTTGCACCGCGGCGGCAAAATGGCCGTGCAGGCCACGGTGCCGGTCCGCGACAAGGACGACCTGTCCCTGGCGTACACGCCCGGCGTCGCGAAGGTGTGCAGCGCGATCGCGGAGCAGCCGGAGCTGGTGCACGACTACACGTGGAAGTCTTCGGTCGTCGCCGTCGTGACGGACGGTACGGCCGTGCTGGGGCTCGGTGACATCGGGCCCGAGGCCTCCCTCCCGGTGATGGAGGGCAAGGCCATCCTGTTCAAGCAGTTCGGCGGTGTGGACGCGGTCCCGATCGCGCTGAACTGCACGGACGTCGACGACATCGTCGAGACGGTGGTGCGGCTCGCGCCGTCGTTCGGCGGGGTCAACCTGGAGGACATCTCGGCGCCGCGGTGCTTCGAGATCGAGCGGAAGCTGCAGGAGCGGCTGGACATCCCGGTCTTCCACGACGACCAGCACGGTACGGCGGTCGTGACGCTGGCCGCCCTGCGGAACGCCGCGCGGCTGAGCGGGCGGGCCGTCGGTGACCTGCGCGCTGTCATCTCCGGCGCCGGCGCGGCCGGGGTCGCCATCGCGAAGATGCTGGTCGAGGCCGGGATCGGGGATGTCGCGGTCGCCGACCGCAAGGGTGTCGTGTCGGCGGACCGGGACGACCTCACGGCGGTGAAGCGGGAGCTGGCCGGGTTCACGAACAAGGCCGGGCTCACGGGATCGCTGGAGTCGGCGCTCGCCGGGGCCGACGTGTTCATCGGGGTGTCCGGCGGAACGGTGCCGGAGTCCGCGGTCGCGTCGATGGCCGAGGGCGCGTTCGTCTTCGCCATGGCGAACCCGAACCCCGAGGTGCACCCCGAGGTCGCGCACAAGTACGCGGCGGTGGTCGCCACCGGGCGGTCGGACTTCCCGAACCAGATCAACAACGTGCTGGCGTTCCCCGGGATCTTCGCGGGGGCGCTGCAGGTGCGGGCCTCCCGGATCACGGAGGGGATGAAGCTGGCCGCCGCGGAGGCGCTGGCGGCCGTGGTCGGGGACGACCTCGCGGCCGACTACGTCATCCCGTCGCCGTTCGACGAGCGGGTGGCACCGGCGGTGACGGCGGCGGTCGCCGCGGCGGCGCGTGCCGAGGGCGTGGCTCGCCGCTGACCCGGCCGGCCGAGTGGTGAGGTGACCCCGTCCGGGTTCGGGCGGGGTCACTTCTTTGCCATCGGCTGGACTGTTCGGGTGGTGTGTGGCGTGCGGCTGGCTGGGGGTGTGCGTGCGTCCGCCTGACGCTGGTGGTGGGTCGGGGCCGCGCCGGGGGGTGCCCGTCCTCGGAACGGCGCGATGGGGGCGCGGTGGGATCGGACGCCGCCCGACTGTCCGGTGACGCCAACGCTGCGGGCGGACACCCCCCGACACGGCCTCTCGCGTACGGCGGCAAGTGCGGGTGCGTCGTGGTTCAGCCGGCCTCAGCAGGGGCCTCCCGGTCCTGGCAAGAGGGTGTGTCTCACAGGCCCGCACGGTTCCGTCGTACCGGTGGGGAACCTATCGTCAAGGTCATGTTCGCTGTCTACGCCGCCCGAATCGACCGCGACCAGCCGCTGTCCGGCCTGGAGTTGGGAGAGCGCCCGGCTCCCGAGGCCCGTCCCGGCTGGAGCACCGTCACCGTCAAGGCCGCCTCCCTCAACCACCACGACCTCTGGTCCCTGCGCGGCGTCGGCCTCGCGGAGGACAAGCTGCCGATGATCCTCGGCTGCGACGCCGCCGGTGTCGACGAGGACGGCAACGAGGTCGTCCTGCACTCCGTCATCGGACAGAGCGGGCACGGGGTCGGCCCGAAGGAACCCCGTTCCATCCTCACCGAGCGCTACCAGGGGACCTTCGCCGAGCAGGTCTCCGTGCCGGCCTGGAACATCCTGCCCAAGCCGAAGGAGCTGTCCTTCGAGGAGGCCGCCTGTCTGCCGACGGCGTGGCTGACCGCGTACCGGATGCTGTTCACGAACGCGGGTGTCCGGCCCGGCGACTCCGTGCTCGTGCAGGGCGCCGGCGGCGGGGTCGCCACGGCCGCCATCGTGCTGGGCAAGGCGGCCGGGCTGCGGGTCTTCGCCACCAGCCGGGACGAGGCCAGGCGCAGGCGGGCCGTGGAGCTGGGGGCCGTGGAGGCACTGGAGGCCGGGGCGCGTCTGCCGCAGCGGGTCGACGCCGTGATCGAGACCGTGGGCGCGGCGACCTGGTCGCATTCCGTGAAGTCGCTGAAGCCCGGCGGCACCCTGGTCATCTCCGGTGCCACCAGCGGTGACCGTCCCTCGCACGCCGAGCTGACCCGCATCTTCTTCCTGGAGCTCAAGGTCGTCGGCTCCACGATGGGCACCAAGGACGAGCTGGAGGATCTGCTCGCCTTCTGCGCGGCCACCGGCGTGCGTCCCGTCATCGACGACGTGCTGCCCATGGACCGTGCGCGTGAGGGCTTCGAACGGCTCGCGTCCGGTGAACAGTTCGGGAAGGTCGTGCTGACCAATCCCTGAGCGGGCGCCGCATGGCACTGGAACGGCCGGTCCGGAAACGGGCCGGCCGTTTCGTGCGTCAACTGAGGTTGACGAATGCCGGTCGTCAACCTATGTTGACATCATGACCGAAGCAACCGATCTGGCCGAGCGTGCCGGTGACCGTGATCCGCGGGTCGGCCTGCGGGCCGTGGCCGCGCTGCGCAGGCTGCTGGAGCAGCTGGAAGCCGTGCAGGTGCGCAACGCGCGCCATCAGGGCTGGTCGTGGCAGGAGATCGCCACCGAACTCGGTGTCAGCAGGCAGGCCGTGCACAAGAAGTACGGGAGGCGTTGATGTTCGAGCGGTTCACGAAGGACGCGCGGGATGTGGTGAAGGGCGCGTTCGCACACGTCGAGCGTGGCGGCGGGGGTGGGCAGTCTGTGGAGGCCGAGCATCTGCTGCTGGCCCTGCTCGACCGGGAGGGCAGTCGGGCATCCTTCGCGCTCGCCGCCCTGGGGCTCGGACCCGAGGAGCGGGAGCCCGTGCGGGAAGCCCTCGCGGAGGCGCGGAGGCGGGCCGGGCTGTCCCGGGCCGAGAGCGACGCGCTCGCCGGGCTGGGGATCGACGTGGCGGAGATCGTCGCCCGCGTGGAGGAGGTGCACGGCGTCGGAGCGATGTCCGGCGACCGCAAGGACACGCGGTGGTGGTCCGGGCGGCCCTCCTTCGGGCGCGGCGCCAAGGACGTGCTGGAGAGGTCGCTGCGCGCGGCCCTCGCCCAGCGGGACCGGCACATCGGCGACGAGCACCTGCTGCTGGCCCTGACCATGCGCCCGGGCGTGCCGGCCGAGGTCCTCGCCGATCACGGGGTCACGTACGCGTCGCTGGTGCGCGTGCTGTACGGGGGTGGCGGCGAGGCCAAGGCCGGCTGAACGCGAACGCTCACTTCTTCGGTGCGCGCAGCAGCGCTCCTATGTGGGCCGCGGCCGTCGACAGATGGCGGCGGGCGTCGCGCAGCTGGTCGGGGGTGACGCCGTGGTCGCGGGCCGCGTCACGGATGTCGTCGCGGAAGCGGTCGAGGAGTCGGTCCAGGTCGCGGGCGGGGTCGCCGGTGGACTCCGTGGCGTCCTCGTGGGCCCAGGCCGGTTCGTAGGAGGCCGGGAAGTCCTCGGTGGGCCGTGAGTCCTGCGCCGGGGTGGCCGGCTTGCCGGTGCCGGTCCAGTCGAAGGCGAAGTCCTTGCCGTAGTCCTTGCCGAACTCGCCGACCTCCTTGACCAGTTCGCTGAGGCCCTCGCGCAGGCCCGTCGGCCAGTCGCCGCGGGTGAAGTGGTCCTGCACCTGCTCCTGGACGCGGCGGGCGATGCGCTGCACCTGCTCCTGAGCCTGGGCGCGGGCCTGCTCCTGGGCCTCCTTCGCCTGGCGGCGGGCGCGCTGGGCGTCCTCTCGGGCGCGACGGCTCTCGTCCTTGGCGCGGCGGGCCTGCTCCTTCCACTCCTGCCGGGCGCGCCGCATCTCCTCCTTGGCGATGCGCCAGGCGTCCTTGTCGCCGTACTGCGCGAAGTCGCCGTAGGCGCTCTCGGCGCCGCCGGTCCGGCTGCCGTTGTCCCGGCGGGCCTCGGTCGCGGCGGCGCGCATCTCGCGGCGCAGGTCGCCCGCGGCCCCGCGGACGTCCGCCTGGATCTCGGCGGCCAGTTCGGCGACGGACTCCCGGATCTCCAGCTCCAGGTCGGCCAGCTCGCCGCTGCGGTCGGCCAGCTCGGCCCGGCCCGCGTCCGTGATCGAGTACACCTTGCGGCCACCTTCGGTGGTGTGGGTGACCAGGCCCTCGGCCTCCAGCTTGGCCAGACGGGGGTAGACCGTGCCCGCCGACGGTGCGTACAGCCCCTGGAAGCGCTCCTCCAGGAGGCGGATCACCTCGTAGCCGTGGCGAGGGGCCTCGTCCAGCAGCTTCAGCAGGTAGAGGCGGAGGCGGCCGTGGGCGAAGACGGGGGGCATGTCAGAGCACCTTCTTGTCGGTCGTGCCGTCGGCCGGGGCGGTGGCGGTGCCGTCGCCCGGGCCGGAGACGGAATTGTCTCCCGAGGCGCCCCCGGGGTGGCCTGCCGGGGCCGCCGAGGGGCTGTCGGTGCCGGGATGCGCCTCCCGTGGTGCATGGTCGTCGTCCCGCGCCGGCCGGCGCAGCAGGGCGATCGAGCCGGAGACCGTCGTGGCCCGCAGCGTGCCGTTGCCCGCGCCGAGGCGGCCGGTGATCTTGTGGGCGCCCCACTGGCCGTGCACCCGGAGGTCGTCGAAGGCGTTGGAGACGGCGCCGCTCGCCGTGTTGGCCTCGACCTCGGCGTCCGCCCGGTGCGGCAGCCGGATCGCGATCTCGCCGGAGACGCTGGTCAGCTTCACGTCCGTCGGGCCGTCCGGGGCGAGGTCGACGATCATGGAACCGCTGACCGAGTCGGCCCGGACCGAGCGGCCGGCGCCCTCGACCACGGTGAGGTCGCCGGAGACCGAGTTGAACCGCAGGTCGCCCGTGACGTCCTGGGCCTCCAGGCTGCCGGAGACCGTGTCGGCGCGGACCGGGCCGGACAGGCCCACCAGGGTCGTGTCGCCGGTGACGCCCTTGACCACCGTCCGGCCCTCGATGCCGGAGACGACGGCCGCCGCGCCGACGACTCCGAGCTCCACGCGCGTGGTGGCCGGGACGGCCAGGGAGACCACCGCGCTGCGGCGCCAGCCCTTGCGGTCCAGCCAGGACAGGAAGCCCTTCCAGGGCAGGTCCTCGTAGGCCACCGTCAGGGTGCCGCCCTCCCGCGTCACCACCAGGGGCGGGCCCTCGATCTCGGAGACCTCCAGGCGGGCGGAACCTTCGTCCGTGCCCACCACGTTCACCGTTCCGTTGACCAGGCGTACGTGGAGATCGCTCACGGGCTCGTCGAAGGTGAGCTTGCTCGGTTCCGTGACGGACCACTCGGACATCGTGAGACCTCCCGACCCGACGCGCCATATCGCGTCTACTGAAATTCACGATATATCGTGGGCGGGGAAAGTCAAGACACCCGTTCTGGGGACGGTGGAGCGGACATAAGTGCTCAAAGGTGAGTGATTCGCCCTAGCGTGTGAGCATGCCGACGGAACCTGCGCCCACCGGTCCCGCGCCAGGGGCGCTGCTGTTGTGCCGGGCGGTGCCCGGGGCCGTGGCCCCCGTCGCCCGACTGCTGCGCGAGCCCATGCGGCTGACCCGCGCGGGCGACGACTGGAGCGTCCTCGTCCCCGAGGGCCGGCCCTGGCGGGACGGCACCGAGCCCGTCGACCGCGTGGTCACCGGCTGGGCCACCGCCCTGGCCGTGGGCGCGCCCTGGCCCGTCCTCGCCCTGTGGTGGGACGCCGACCACGCGGGTTTCTCCCTCGCCTACGGCTTCCGCCGCCCGGTGGGGTTCGTCTGGCTCGCGAGCGGCGTCCCGGCCGGGGTGGAGGAGGCGATGCGCACGTTCGCCGCGCGCGTGGGTCTCGATCCCGTTCTGGACCTGCAGGCCCTCGAACAGCTGACGAAGCCCGACGCGGCGGCCGACGGTCCCGCCCGGCTGCGCGGCCTGCTCGCGGTCCTCGCGCGCGTGGGCGTCGTGATGCCGCCCGGGCTCGCTCCCGGCGTCCCCGCCGACCGGCTCGGGGAAGCCGCCGCCGTGCTGCCGGACAGCCTGCCCGTCGAGTGGCCTGGTCTGCGCGAGGCCGTCGTGGAGCGCGGCACCGTCGAGCACAGCCGCCTCGGCCCCTGGCTGCCCTCGGCGGGCGGCCCGAGGGCCCGCGCGCTGGCCCTCGCCCAGGTGGCGGCGGGCGTACCGCTGCTTGCCTGGGGCCTACGGCGGCACGGTGGCGGCGGGGGCTGGGCCACGGCCGGGGCACTGCTCCTGGCGCACGGCGCGCTGGGGCTGGCCTACGACCTCACGCACCCGCGCGATTGACACCCGCCCGGTGGACGGGCGGGCTGGGTGTTGGGTGTGGGCGGTCGTCGGCCGGGGAGCACGGTGTCGCGGAGCGGTGTCCCGGGCGTGATCCGGGCTGGTGAAGACCTGGTGCGTCCGTTCGGCCACCGGCGTCGTCCCGGGGTGCGGGGTGCGGGGTGCGGGG
>NZ_JAPSKN010000136.1 GCF_031181705.1 Streptomyces sp. | reverse complement strand
CCGCCCGCCGCCTGCGCGCCCGATACGGCGGATTCACCGCTCTCGACGGAGTCGACCTGGACCTGTTCCCCGGGCGGGTCACCGCGGTCGTCGGGTCCAACGGGGCCGGGAAGAGCACCCTGTTCCACTGTCTGGCCGGGACGCTTCGGCCCGCGCGCGGGGCGGTGCTGTTCGCCGGGCGGGACATCACCGCGCTGCCCGCCCACGCCCGCACCCGGCTCGGTGTCGCGCGGAGCTTCCAGCAACTGGCCGTCTTCCCCTCGTTGACGGTGGCCGAGAACGTCCGGGTGGGTGCCGAGCAGGGCCGGGTGGCCGATCCGGGCGCCGTCGAGCGGACCCTCAGGCTGCTCGGGCTGGACGGGCCGGTACGGGCACGGCCCGCCGCCGGTCTGCCCACCGGGACGCTGCGCCGCGTCGAACTCGCCCGGATCCTCGCGGGCGCCCCTCGCGTGCTGCTGCTCGACGAGCCCGCCGCCGGTCTGGACACCGCGGAGGTGACCGCCCTGGCCCGGGTGCTCAGGGCGCTGGCCGCCGACGGCACGGCCCTCCTGGTCGTCGAGCACGACCTGGACCTGGTCGCCGGTCTCGCCGACGTCGTCCACGTGATGACGGCGGGCCGGATCGTCGCCTCGGGCCCGCCCGGGCGCGTGCTGGACGCCCCGGCGACGGGGGCCGGCCGGTGACCACCGTCTCCCTGCGCCACGCGCGCGTGCGCTACGGCCCCGTGGAGGCCCTGCACGGCGTCACGCTCGCCGCCGCGGGCCCGGGTCTGACCGTCCTGCTGGGCCGCAACGGCTCCGGCCGCAGCACCGCCCTGCGCGCACTGGCCGGGACGGTGCCCCTGTCGGGCGGCGCGGTGGTGTGGGACGGCACCGACGTGACCCGCGTGCCGCCGTACGAGCGGGCCCGGCGCGGGATGTGCCTGGTGCCCGAACGGCAGGCGGTGTTCGGCTCGCTCACCGTCCGCGAGAACCTCCACCTGGTCGCCCCCGACCACGGCACGGCCCTGGACGCCTACCCCCAGTTGCGTCCCCTGCTGGAGCGGCGCGCCGGCACGCTCTCCGGTGGGGAGCAGCGCATGCTCGCCCTGTCCCGGGCGCTGCTGGCACGCGCGCGTGTGGTGCTGGTCGACGAGCCCGCTCAGGGCATGTCGCCCGCGGTGGCGGCCCGCACGTACGAGCTGCTGGCCGCGCTCCGGGCGTGTGTGGTGATCGCCGAGCAGCGGCTGCCGCCCGCCCTGCGGGACCGGCCCGCGCTCGTCTACGAACTGCGCCGCGGCACCGTCGTGTTCGCCGGCGAGACGGGCGAGCTCACCCGCTGACCCGGCACGCCGAGACCCCGTCCGGTCGGCCGACCGGACGGGGCCCGTGTCCCGGCGAGGGGGAGCAGCGGCTCAGACGTCGAGGCGCAGGCCGGGCACGATCACGTCGGGATCACCGCCGATGACGGCCTTGTTGGCGGCGAAGAGGCGCTGCCAGGTGGTCCCGTGCCGGGCGGCGACGGCGCTCAGCGTGTCACCCGCGCGGACGGTGTAGTCGCCGCGGTTCGCACCGCGGTCCGAGTGACCCGTTTGACGTGCCGGCGCCTTCGCGGGCTTCTCCGGTGCGGACCGGGTGCCCACCGGGCCGGCGGCGGGTGCGCTGCCGCTCGCCCCGGCGCGTGCCGAGCAGACGGGCCAGGCGCCCCACCCCTGGGACCGCTGGACCTTGGTGGCGACGGCGATCTGCTGCGACCTGCTCGCCTGGTCGGCGGTGGCCGCGTAGGCCGTGCCGCCGTAGGCGCGCCAGGTGGCGGGGGCGAACTGGAGTCCGCCGTAGTAGCCGTTGCCGGTGTTGATGTGCCAGTTGCCGCCGCTCTCGCACTGGGCGATGCGGTCCCACACTCCGCTGTCGGCCGCCGCGGCGTTCCCGGTCGCGGCCAGCAGTCCCAGGGGCGCGAGCAGTGCCGCCCCGGCCAGGACCGCCGTCGTACGCACCTGGTTCCCGCGGGCGTTGTCGCGAGCGCTATGGGCACATTCGGACATGTGGTTCCCTCCCGACGCACTCGGGGTCCCCCAGGGCGGCGCGCCACACCCCGCACCATGGGGTGCGGGGGTCGCGCCCGCCCCGCCCACCGGTGGTGGCGCTGTGCGCGGTTCCCGAGGGAGCCGTGCGGCCGGCGGACGTACCCGAGCGGTGCTCGATGCACACGGCCGAGGAATCTAAGGACGTCGGCGGCCCGGCAGCAACCGGTCGCCCGTTGCGGCAGGCCAGTTCACCAATACCTCGGGTAACGGCGTTTTCCGGACACCCACTTCATTCGTGGATTTCCGGATTTTTCGACCCACCCACGCGAAAGCCTGTGACCCACTTCACCATTCCAACACCCCCTGGGCCAAACCGAGTTGACGATGAGTGCGCGGTTCCGCGCGGAAGGTGACCCTGCGCGCCGGTTGGTTCGATTCCGTTCGCTCCAGGGCGTGACTCCCGCCACAGATCACCCGTTGTCTTCTTCATGAGCCGGGGCCGACCCGGACCACGGGCCGGGAGCCACCCGGCCTCGCCACGCACCGCATCCCCGAGGGAGCCACCCGTGCCGCGCATGCTCGACGTCAGCGACGAGGTACGCGCCGAGATCGGCGACGAAGAAGCCGACCGCCTGCTCGCCGGAGAGACCGCCCCGGGCAGTTACGACTGCACGTCCTGCCGCACCCCGGGCGACTCCGAACAGGAACGCACCAGCACCGTCCTGTTCATCGGGGACGAGACCGCCGTCCTCGCCTTCGCCCACGCCGGCTGCCTGCCCTCGCAGGTTGTCCAGGTCACCGAGGAGCAGCTCCGGGGCGCCGTGAAGTCCATCACCGGCGACACCGTCGACCTGGAGCCCGACAAGGTGGTGCCCGAGCAGGCGGTGCTCGGCGTGACCAGTGGACTCGTCCTGATCGGCGGCGAGTTGCACCCGGCCCTGGTGGTGGAGCCGACCGCGCCCATCGCCCGGCCCGGGACGACCGGCTCCGGCGACGACTTCCTGCCGCTGCTGATCGAGCAGGGCTTCATGCCGCTGACCGAGCTGTCGGCCGTACCGCCGGTGCTGCACGGCTGGTCGGTGCTGCTCGCGGTGGGGCAGCTGCACGCGGTGCTCCAGCCGGGCGGCAACGGCGGCCAGCCGGTGGCCTGGTGGCAGGCGCACCAGCCGCTGCAGGTCACCGACGCCTGGCGGTCGGCCGCCAACAAGCACCAGCAGGTGCTGATGTTCGCCGCGCCCGTCGGCTCGATCGGCCGCCAGCCGCGCGAGGACCTGCTGCGGGACGCCCTGGACAAGGCGGCGGCCAACGGCAAGCTGGTCGCCGCGGCCCTGCCGCTGGCCGGCACCTGAGCCGGACGTCACCCGCGCGGGCCGAAACCCCTGCGAAAGCCGTAACCGGGGCCGCATCCCTTGACCCGCGAGGTCGTTTGGACATACGTGCACGCATATGAGGTTCCCCGCCGCCAGTCCTTCTCGTCGATCCCCTCCGCGCGGTCGGCTCAGGACTCCCAGGGCGGCCCATCGGCCACGCCGATCTACGACGCGCTCTACGCCGAGTACGTCAGGTCCTTCCGCGCGCTGCCCGGCGACCGCAGCGGCGAGGAGAAGCTGGGCTTCACCGCCTTCGGGAACATTTCGCACAGTACGGGCTCGTACAGCAGTTCACACGGCAGCTCGTACAGTGCCTACAGCGCGGGTGCCCAGAGCGCCCGGCACGCCGCCGGTCAGCAGCCGCAGTGGCAGCGCGTCGGGACCATCGGCTCGCACGGCACGCACGGCACGCAGATGCACCACGTGCCGGCCGCGCTGCCGCCGGGCCGGCGCAGCGGCGTCTGAGCGAGCACCGGACACCAGTGAGGGGCGGCCCCGTCGGGGCCGCCCCTCACTGGTGTGTCGCGTTACTTCTTCTTGCCGCGCTTCTCGCGCACCCGCACCGAGATGTGGATCGGCGTCCCCTCGAAGCCGAACTCCTCGCGCAGGCGGCGCTCGATGAAGCGCCGGTAGCCCGCCTCGATGAACCCGGAGGCGAAGAACACGAACCGCGGCGGCTTGGTGCCCGCCTGCGTGCCGAACAGGATGCGCGGCTGCTTGCCGCCCCGGATCGGGTGCGGGTGGGCGGCGACCAGCTCGCCGAGGAAGGCGTTCAGGCGGCCCGTCGGTACCCGGGTCTCCCAGCCCGCCAGGGCCGTCTCGATGGCCGGGACCAGCTTCTCCATGTGCCGGCCGGTGCGCGCCGAGACGTTCACGCGCGGCGCCCAGGCGACCTGGCCGAGCTCGGTCTCGATCTCCCGCTCCAGGTAGTAGCGGCGCTCCTCGTCGAGGGTGTCCCACTTGTTGAACGCCAGGACGACCGCGCGGCCCGCCTCGACGGCCATGGTGACGATGCGCTGGTCCTGCACCGAGATGGACTCGGAGGCGTCGATCAGGATGACCGCGACCTCCGCCTTCTCGACGGCCGCGGCGGTGCGCAGCGAGGCGTAGTAGTCGGCGCCCTGCTGGAGGTGCACCCGCTTGCGGATGCCGGCGGTGTCGACGAACTTCCAGGTGACGCCGCCCAGTTCGATCAGCTCGTCGACCGGGTCGCGAGTGGTGCCCGCCAGCTCGTTGACGACGACGCGCTCCTCGCCCGCCACCTTGTTCAGCAGGGAGGACTTGCCGACGTTGGGGCGGCCGATCAGGGCGATGCGGCGCGGGCCGCCGACGCCGCCGGCGCCGAACGTCTCGCGGGGCGCCTCGGGCAGCACCTCCAGGACCTGGTCGAGCATGTCGCCCGTACCCCGGCCGTGCAGCGCGGAGACCGGGTAGGGCTCGCCCAGGCCCAGCGACCACAGGTACGCCGCGTCGGCCTCGCCGCTCGGGCCGTCCACCTTGTTGGCGCACAGCACGACCGGCTTGCCGGCCTTGCGCAGCAGCCGTACGACGGCCTCGTCGGTGTCCGTGGCGCCGACCTTGGCGTCCACGACGAACACGACGGCGTCGGCGGCCTCGATCGCGTACTCGGCCTGGGCGGCCACGGAGGCGTCGATGCCGAGGACGTCCTGCTCCCAGCCGCCGGTGTCGACGACCTTGAAGCGGCGGCCCGCCCACTCGGCCTCGTAGGTGACACGGTCGCGGGTGACGCCCGGCTTGTCCTCGACGACGGCCTCGCGGCGCCCGATGATGCGGTTGACCAGGGTCGACTTGCCGACATTGGGGCGGCCGACGACGGCGAGCACGGGCAGCGGACCGTGGCCCGCCGCCTCGATCGCGCCCTCGACGTCCTCGAGGTCGAAGCCCTCCTCCGCGGCGAGCTCCATGAACTCCGCGTACTCGGCGTCGCCGAGCGCCCCGTGGTCGTGCTCCTGCGCGCCCTCGGGCTGGATGTGGTCGTTCATGAAGTGCGTACCTCGTCGTTCATCGTGGTGGTCGGTGGAGCGCCCGCCGTGTGCGGGCTGATCCACTACTCAGTGTCGCCTAGCGCCTGGTGAGGCGCCTGGCGTTTTCCAGGTGGGCGGCCAGCTGCTTCTGTATGCGGCCGGTCGCCTCGTCGAGTGCCTTGCGCGTGCGGCGGCCGCTGCCGTCGCCGGCCTCGAAGGGCTCGCCGAAGACGACGTCGACGCGCGAGCGCAGCGGGGGCAGCGCCTTTATCAACCGTCCGGGGCGCTCGGAACTTCCCAGCACGGCGACCGGCACGATCGGGGCACCGCTGCGCACCGCGAAGTAGGCGAGCCCGGCGCGCAGCGAGGCGAAGTCGCCCTCGCCCCGGGTGCCCTCCGGGAAGATGCCGAGCACGCCGCCGTTGTCCAGGACACCGAGCGCGCGGGTGATCGCCGTGCGGTCGGTGGTGTCGCGGTCCACCTTCAGCTGGCCGATGCCGGTCAGGAACGGGTCGAGCGGGCCGACGAACGCCTCCTTCTTGATCAGGAAGTGCGTCGGCCGGGGCGCCACGCCCATGACCATCGGGCCGTCGATGTTGTGCGCGTGGTTGACCGCGAGGATCACCGGGCCGGTCGCGGGCACCTTCCAGGCGCCGAGCACGCGCGGCTTCCACAGCCCGTACATCAGGCCGACGCCGATGCGCCGCCCGACCTCGGCGCCCCGCACCGAAGGCAGCTCGGTCACTTCCCGGCCCGCTTCTCCTCGACGAGGGTGACGACGCACTCGATGACCTGGGCCAGCGTGAGCTCGGTGGTGTCCACCTCGACGGCGTCGTCCGCCTTGGCGAGCGGGGAGGTCTTGCGGCTGGAGTCGGCGGCGTCGCGCTTGATCAGGGCCTCGCGCGTGGACTGCACGTCGGCGCCCTTCAGCTCACCGCTGCGGCGGGCGGCACGGGCCTCGGCGGAGGCGGTGAGGAAGATCTTCAGGTCGGCGTCCGGCAGCACGGTCGTGCCGATGTCGCGGCCCTCGACGACGATGCCGTTCGCCGCGGAGGCCGCGATGGAGCGCTGCAGCTCGGTGATCCGGGCCCGCACCTCGGGCACCGCGCTGACCGCGCTGACCTTGGCGGAGACCTCCTGGGTGCGGATCGGGCCGGCCACGTCCACGCCGTCGACGGTGATCGTCGGTGCCTCCGGGTCGGTGCCGGAGACGATCTCGGGCTTGCCCGCGGCGGCGGCGATCGCGGACGGATCGTCGATGTCGATGCCGTTGTTCACCATCCACCAGGTGATCGCCCGGTACTGGGCGCCGGTGTCCAGATAGCTCAGCCCGAGCTGGGCCGCCACGGCCTTCGACGTGCTCGACTTGCCGGTGCCGGCGGGGCCGTCGATGGCGACAATCACTGGCGTGGCGCTTTCCACTGTGGGGACCTTCCTGAACCGGGCTGGCGGGGTGAGGGCGCGACTGCCCCGCACAAGGTTACTGGGTGCGGGTCACTCGTCCGGCCGCGCGTCGGCGCCGGCGGCACCCGGCCGGACGGCGCCCGCCCGCCCCGGTCCGGCGGCCGGCCCGCACCGGCGGCGCCCCGCGGGCTACTGCCGGATCGCCCAGCCCCGCTCCCGCAGGGCGGCGGACAGCACGGGCGCGGCCTTCGGCTCCACCATCAGCTGCACGAGTCCGGCCTGCTGCCCCGTCGCGTGCTCGATCCGCACGTCCTCGATGTTGACCCCGGCCATCCCCGCGTCCGCGAAGATACGGGCCAGCTGCCCCGGCTGGTCGTCGATGAGCACGGCCACGACCTCGTAGACCCGCGGAGCGGACCCGTGCTTGCCGGGGACGCGGACCTGCCCCGCGTTGCCGCGCCGCAGCACGTCCTCGATCCCGTCGGCCCCCGCCCGCCGCTTGTGGTCGTCGGACGACTGCAGCGCCCGCAGCGCCCGCACGGTCTCCTCCAGGTCCGCGGCGACGTCCGTGAGCAGGTCGGCGACCGGCCCGGGGTTGGCGGAGAGGATGTCGATCCACATGCGGGGGTCGGAGGCGGCGATCCTCGTCACGTCCCGGATGCCCTGCCCGCACAGCCGTACGGCGGCCTCCTCGGCGTGCTCCAGCCGCGCGGCGACCAGGCTGGAGACCAGGTGGGGCATGTGGGAGACGAGTGCGACGGCCCGGTCGTGGGCGTCGGCGTCCATCACCACCGGCACGGCACGGCAGTGCGAGACCAGTTCCAGGGCGAGGTTCAGCACCTCGGTGTCGGTGTCCCGGGTCGGGGTGAGCACCCAGGGGCGGCCCTCGAACAGGTCCCCGGTCGCGGCCAGCGGGCCGGACTTCTCCCGGCCCGACATGGGGTGCGTGCCGATGTAGGCGGCCAGATCGAGGCCGCGCGCCTCCAGCTCGCGGCGCGGCCCGCCCTTGACGCTGGCCACGTCGAGGTAGCCGCGCGCCGCACCGCGGCCCATGGCGTCGGCGAGCACGCCGGCCACGTACGCGGGCGGGGCGGCGACGATGGCCAGGTCGACGGGCCCGTCCGGCACCTCGTCCGTCCCGGCGCCCAGCGCGGCAGCCGTACGGGCCTGCTCCGGGTCGGGGTCGGCGAGGTGCACGGTGACGCCCCGCTGGGACAGGGCGAGGGCGGCGGACGTGCCGATGAGGCCGGTGCCGATGACGAGTGCGGTTCTCACTGGGCGATGTCCTTGCGCAGGGCGGCCGCGGCGCCGAGGTAGACGTGGGCGATCTCGGCGCGGGGCCGGTCGGACTCGATGTGTGCGAGGACCCGGACGACACGCGGCATGGCGCCCTCGATGTCCAGCTCCTGGGCGCAGATCAGGGGGACGTCGACGATGCCCAGCTTCCGGGCGGCGGCCGCCGGGAAGTCGCTGCGCAGGTCGGGTGTGGCCGTGAACCAGATGCTGATCAGGTCGTCGGCGACGAGGCCGTTGCGCTCCAGGATGGCCGAGAGCAGGGCGCCGACCTGCTCGTCCATGTGCCCGGCCTCGTCCCGTTCGAGTTGGACCGCGCCCCGGACCGCTCGTACCGCCACGGCGATGCTCCTTGCTGACGTGCGTGTCGCTCTTGTCCGTCCAGCCTAGTCAGCCCGCGCGGCCCGGGTACGCGGCGCCCGCCCGATGAGACGCCGGGATTGCCACTCCTTGGGTATTTTCGGAGTCAACATTCAGCGAAGTCCCTTTTCTCCTTCTCTACAGCACCTTCGGAGTGACGACATGACCCACGAGACCACGCGCCGCACGGTCCTCCTCGCCACGGGCGCGACGGGCGCGGTGGCACTCGTCGCGGCCTGCGGCGGGGGCGGCGACGGCAACGGCTCCACCTCGACGGACTCCCCCACCGGCCAGGACGCGACGAGCGCCCCGGCCGGCGGGGGTCGGGAGCTGGCCTCCACCGACGAGATCCCGGTCGGCGGCGGCAAGATCTTCAAGGACGAGCAGGTCGTGGTGACCCAGCCGGAGCAGGGGCAGTTCAAGGCCTTCTCGGCGATCTGCACACACCAGCGCTGCACGCTGGGGTCGGTCTCGGACGGGACGATCAACTGCCCGTGCCACGGCAGCAGGTTCCGCGTCGCGGACGGATCGGTGGCCAACGGCCCGGCGACGCGTCCCCTGCCCGCCGAGAAGATCACCGTGGAGGGCGGTTCCGTGCGCCTGGCGTGACGGTCAGGCGTCCCACAGCGCCCCGAGGGTCAGCAGATCGCCGCGGTACTCGACACGGTCGGCCCATTCGGCCGGCCACGCCTCCGCGCCCAGGTACGCGCCGGCGAAGGCGCCGGTGAGGCAGGCGATCGAGTCCGAGTCGCCGGCGGTGCAGGCGGCCCGGCGCAGGGCGGTGAGCGGCTCGTCGACGAAGAGCAGGAAGCACAGCAGCCCGGTCGCCAGGGCCTCTTCGGCGATCCACCCCTCGCCGGTGGCCAGGCAGGGGTCGGTCTCCGGCGACACGGTCCGCACGGCGTGCCGGAGCCGGTCGAGTATCGCCAGGCACTCGTCCCAGCCGCGCGCGATGAACTGCTCGGCGCTCGCGTCCTGGGCCCCCCGCCTCCACAGGTCGCCCAGCCAGCGCTCGTGGTACCGGCTGCGGTTCTCCAGGGCGTACGACCGCAGCAGCCCGACCAGCCCGGTCGGTTCGGCGCCCTGCGCGAGCAGGCGTACGGCGTGGGCGGTGAGGTCGGAGGCGGCCAGGGCGGTCGGGTGCCCGTGGGTGAGGGCGGCCTGCAACTGGGCGGCGCCCGCGCGCTGTTCGTCGCTCAGCCCGGGGACCAGGCCCAGGGGCGCGACGCGCATGTTGGCGCCGCAGCCCTTGGAGTGGATCTGACTGGCGTCCTGCCAGGGGCGTGATCCGTCCTCCAGCAGGTGGCAGGCTTTCATGCAGGTGCGGCCCGGAGCCCGGTTGTTCTCAGGCGACCGGTACCAGTCGACGAACTCCTCCCGGAGGGTCCCGGCCAGCCGCGAGGGCGTCAGCAGCCCCCGGTCCATGGCCGTGCGCACGGCCCGCCCGAGCGCCAGGGTCATCTGCGTGTCGTCCGAGACAAAGGCGCGCTCGGGCAGGGGCAGTTCACGCCACGGCCCGTGCTCGGCGAGGATCGTCGGCACGTCGTCGAACTCGGTCGGATACCCCAGCGCATCCCCCAGGGCGAGACCCGTGAGCGCCCCGGTGGCGGCTTGCTTGTGGACGAGGGTGGTCATGCGGGGCGTCCTTCCGGGGTCGGCCTCAGCAGCGGCGGGTGGAGCGTGGTGGCGGTTCCGGCGCGGTACAGCGCGGCGGGTTTGCCCCGGCCGCCGGTCAGCCGCGCGGCACCGGGGACGGGTTCGACGAAGCCGGGGGTGGCGAGGACCTTGCGCCGGAAGTTGGGCCGGTCGAGCGGGGTGCCCCACACCGCCTCGTAGACCTGCTGGAGTTCGCCGAGGGTGAACTCGGGCGGGCAGAAGGCGGTGGCGAGGCAGGTGTACTCCAGCTTGGCGCCGACGCGCTCGTGGGCGTCGGCCAGGATGCGGTCGTGGTCGAAGGCGAGCGGCCCCGCCGTGCCGTACGGCAGCCAGTCGGCGCGTGCCGCGTCGCTGCCGCCGCGCGCCTCGGGCGCGTCGGGCAGCAGCGCGGCGAAGGCGACGGACACGACCCGCATCCGGGGGTCGCGACCGGGCTCGCTGTACGTCCGCACCTGCTCCAGATGCAGCCCCGAGACGTCCGACAGGCCCGTCTCCTCGGCGAGTTCGCGCCGGGCGGCCGTCTCCGCGGACTCGTCCGGCTGCACGAACCCGCCGGGCAGGGCCCGGCGCCCGGCGTACGGCTCCTGGCCGCGCTCGACGAGCAGCACGTGCAGGGCGCCCTCCCGGAGGGTGAACACGGCGAGGTCGACGGTGACGGCGAAGGGTTCGTGGGCGTACTTGTCGTAGCCGTCCATGACGAACACCCCCTTTAATAGTCAGCACGACTATAAAAGGGGGTGGAGGCCCGTCACAAGGCCTAGAGGTCGACTTCCTGCATCAGCATGCCGACCTCGGTGTTGGACAGCCGCCGCAGCCAGCCCGACTTCTGGTCGCCCAGCGTGATCGGCCCGAACGCGACCCGTACCAGCTTGTCGACCGGGAAGCCGGCCTCGGCCAGCATCCGGCGCACGATGTGCTTGCGGCCCTCGTGCAGCGTGACCTCGACCAGGTAGTTCTTGCCGGTCTGCTCGACGACCCGGAAGTGGTCCGCGCGGGCGTAGCCGTCCTCCAGCTGGATGCCGTCCTTGAGCCGCTTGCCCAGGTCGCGCGGGATGGGGCCGACGATGTGCGCGAGGTAGGTCTTCTTCACGCCGTACTTGGGGTGGGTCAGCCGGTGCGCCAGCTCGCCGTGGTTGGTGAGCAGGATGACCCCCTCGGTCTCGGTGTCGAGCCGGCCCACGTGGAAGAGACGGGTCTCACGGTTGGTGACGTAGTCCCCGAGGCACTGCCGGCCCTCCGGGTCCTCCATCGTGGAGACGACACCGGCGGGCTTGTTCAGCGAGAAGAACTGGTACCGCTGGGTGGCGACGGTCAGCCCGTCGACCTTGATCTCGTCCTTCTCGGGGTCGACCCGCTTGCCCTGCTCCAGGACGATCTCGCCGTTGACCTCGACCCTGGCCTGGTCGATCAGCTCCTCGCAGGCACGCCGGGAACCGAAGCCCGCCCGGGCGAGGACCTTCTGCAGCCGCTCGCCCTCCTGCTCGGCGCCGGGGAAGGTCTTGGGGAGCTTGACCTCCTTCTTCCCGGCGTACCGGTCGCGGTTGCGCTCCTCGATCTGCGCCTCGTACTCACGGGGGCGCGCCGGAGCCGTGCGGCCCGGCCGCTGGGGCTGCCTGGGTCCGCCCTTGGCACCGCCCCGGGCGGCCCCTCCGCGCCCGGCCTTGGGGCCGTCCTTGGTCGCCCCGGGGCCCACGTCGTAGCGGCGCTCCTCCGGGCGCGGCTTCTTCGGACGGCCACTGCCCTGCTTGTCGTCGCGGTTGTTGCCGGCGCCGCGGAAGTTGCCGCGACCACCACCACTCCCGCCGCGGCCGCCGCTGTTGCCACCACGGCTCCCGCCGTTGTTTCCGCTGCTGTTCCTGCCGCTGCTGCTTCGCATCAAAGTTCCGTCTGGTCGTCTTCGTCGTGGGTCCCCGGGCTCACCGGGCGGCCCGGCGCGTCGTCGTCGGGCGCGTCCGGGTCGAACGACGGTACGCCCTCCTGGGTCTCGGCCTCGATCGCCTCCGCCTCCGGGAGGAAGGGCGCGAGCTCCGGGAGCTCGTCCAGACCGCGCAGGCCCATCCGCTCCAGGAAGTAGTTCGTCGTCCTGTACAGGATCGCACCTGTTTCGGGTTCCGTGCCCGCCTCCTCTATCAGACCGCGCTGCAGGAGGGTGCGCATGACGCCGTCGCAGTTCACTCCGCGTACGGCCGAGACGCGGCTGCGGCTGACCGGCTGCCGGTAGGCGACGACGGCCAGGGTCTCCAGCGCGGCCTGGGTGAGGCGGGCCTGCTGGCCGTCCAGCACGAAGCGCTCGACGGCGGGCGCGTAGGCGGCGCGGGTGTAGAACCGCCAGCCGTTCGCGACGAACCGCAGCTCGAAGCCGCGGCCCTGGAGCGTGTACTCGTCGGCCAGCTCGCGCAGCGCGTCGGCGATCTGGCGCCGGGGCCGCTCCAGGATCTTCGCCAGGTGCTCCTCGGTCGCGGGTTCGTCCACGACCATGAGGACGGCCTCCAGGGCGGGCTTGAGGTCGAGGGCGGCGACGTCGCGCGGCCCGGCCGGGGTCTCGGTGGCTTGTCGGCTCACGCCTTCTTCTCCTCCTTCGGCGGCTCGGGCGGCCGGTCGAACTCGTCGGTGACGGTCGGTGTCTCGTCCCCGTCCCCGCCGGTCCACCGCACGAGCAGGTCCCCGAGCGCGGTCTCCTGCTCCAGCGCCACGGCCTTCTCGCGGTACAGCTCCAGCAGGGCGAGGAACCGCGCGACGACGGTCAGGGTGTCGTCGGTGTCCGCCACGAGCGTGCGGAAACTGGCCTCGCCGAGCTCCCGGAGCCTCGCCACCACGATCCCCGCCTGTTCCTGCACGCTGACCAGCGGGGCGTGGATGTGGTCGACGTACACCTGCGGCTTGGGCCTGGGCTGCATCGCCTTCACGGCGAGCCGGGCGAACCCCTGCGCGCCGATGCTGATGACGACCTCGGGCAGCAGCTCGGCGTGGTGCGGCTCCAGCCCGACGGTGCGCGGGTAGCGGCGGGCCTCGTCGTCCAGCCGCCCGCTGAAGATGTCGGCCACCTGCTTGTACGCGCGGTACTGCAGCAGCCGCGCGAACAGCAGGTCCCGGGCCTCCAGCAGCGCCAGGTCGGCCTCGTCCTCCACCTCGGCGGCGGGCAGCAGCCGGGCCGCCTTCAGGTCGAGCAGCGTGGCCGCGACCACGAGGAACTCGGTCGTCTCGTCCAGGTCCCAGTCCGGCCCGAGGGCCCGGATGTACGCCATGAACTCGTCGGTCACCTTCGACAGCGCGACCTCGGTGACGTCCAGCTTGTGCCGGGAGATCAACTGCAGCAGCAGATCGAAGGGCCCCTCGAAGTTGGCGAGCCGGACCTTGAAGACGCCGTCACCGGAGGGCGCCGCGGCGTCCCCCGGCTCGGCCCGGTCCTGTGAAGCCCGCGTTCCGGCTTCGCCCGGAACCGGCGAAGGAGCCCCCAGGGCGGACGCAGGAGTCTCCTGCCGGGCTCCCGGGGGGACGGACGGGGTGTCGGCGTCTGCCGCAGCCGCTCCCCCCGTAGCGGGACGCCCGCGCCCGGGGCGGCCGGTTTCCACGCCGGACGCGCCGTCCGCCTCCGGGGACGCGCCCTCGCGACCCACCCCGGCAGCGGCGGGCCCGGCCGCACGACTCGGGTGGACCGGTGCGACCGCCGTCGCCGGACCGGCCGCGGCCTGTCGCTCCACACCTGAGGGCGGCTCCCCGGCCGGTGCGGACGGCCCGGCGGCGCCGGCGGCCCCGGGCCTGCCGGACGGCACGTGCGGCTGCTCGGCGGTGTCCTCGCGCGGCTCACCGGCCCGGGCCGCGTCCGTCCGCCCGGCCGGAGCACCGGGCCCCGGCTCCACCGAAACCCGCTCGGCGGGCGCCTTGGCAGGTCCCGCCGGCTCGGCCTGCGGAACCCCCGGCCCCCTCCCCAGCGCACGCCGGCGGCCGGCCGGGCCGGCGGCGGGTGGCGGGGAAGCGTTCGAGGTCATGGCCCCCGCAGGCTACCGCTACCGCCCGCGCAGTCGTCGTACGAGGATGCTGGCGTCCCCGCGGGTCTCCAGGTCGGCGAGGACCACGGCGACGGCCTCGCGGACGATGCGCCCGCGGTCGACGGCCAGGCCGTGCTCACCGCGGAGCACGAGGCGGGCGTGCTCCAGGTCCATGAGCTCCTCGGCCGACACGTACACCGTGATCTTCTCGTCGTGCCGCTCCCGGCCGCTGGGACGGCGCGCCGCGGCCCGCCCGCGCTTGCGGGGCGCAGCCGCTGCGGCACCGGCGGCGGCAGAACCTTCCTGCGCCGCCGTCCGGCGGCCGGAGCGGCTGCGGGACTCCCCGGCCTCGGCCTGATCCGCGTCCGCCGCGACGTGCTCCGCGCCCTCGCCGTCGCCGCCCTGCGCGGGCACCGACTGCGGTGCGTCCTCCGCGGCCGCTGCCGCCGCGTCGCCCTCACCCGCCGGAGCGGGCACCCGGGCGTCGCCGTTGGCGTTGCGCCGGGGCGTGGACGACTGCAGCCCCATCCCTCCAGTCGTACGGAAGAGTTCGTCGGCCCCCGGCAGACTCACTCGGCGTGACACCGGGCGAGCACCTCCCTGGCGAGCTGGCGGTAGGCGGCGGCACCGACGGAGTTGGAGGCGTACGTGGTGATCGGCTCACCGGCGACCGTGGTCTCCGGGAAGCGGACCGTGCGCCCGATGACCGTGTGGTAGACGTGGTCGTCGAACGCCTCGACGACACGCGCGAGCACCTCACGGCTGTGCACCGTGCGCGAGTCGTACATCGTGGCGAGGATCCCGTCGAGCTCCAGGTCGGGGTTGAGCCGCTCCTGGACCTTCTCGATGGTCTCCGTCAGCAGGGCCACGCCTCGGAGGGCGAAGAACTCGCACTCCAGCGGCACGATCACCTTGTGCGCGGCCGTCAGGGCGTTGACCGTGAGCAGGCCGAGCGAGGGCTGGCAGTCGATGACGATGAAGTCGTAGTCGTCCAGCAGCGGCTTGAGGGCACGCTGCAGCGTCGACTCGCGGGCGACCTCGGAGACGAGCTGGACCTCGGCCGCCGACAGGTCGATGTTGCTGGGCAGCAGGTCCATGTTGGGGACCGCCGTCTTCAGCAGCACCTCGTCGGCCGCCATCCCCCGCTCCATGAGCAGGTTGTAGACGGTGAGGT
>NZ_JAPSKN010000135.1:9499-15265 GCF_031181705.1 Streptomyces sp. | reverse complement strand
TTCCTCCACGGCGTCGAGTCCGGTCAGGCGCTCGCGGCCCCGTCATCAGCCGTTGGGCTACCGGTCCGCGACCTTGTCGCCGCCCCACCCCGGCATCCGCGCCCGCACCCGCGTTCACGCCCCGCCCGGCTCACGGGTGCAGGCGTGCCCCCTTCACCACCTTGTCCACCGCGTTCTTCGGGCCGTGGACGGCGAGTCCCACCAGGTCCAGCTCCGCCGTCGGCACCGCGCGTACGGCCGCCCGGTTGTCGCGGTCGTTGCCCGTCGCGAACAGGTCGGAGGTGAAGACCGAGCGCGGCAGGGCGCGGGACAGGGCGCGGGCGTGGGCCGTGGTGAGCGTCTCCTTCGTGGCCTCGAAGACCAGGACCGGCTGGCGGAACATCGGCAGGTACGGCACGCCGTCCGCGTCCTCGTACGGTTCGCCGATCACCTCGGGGATCTGTGTTCCCAGGCCGCTGACCAGGAACGACGTGACGTTGAGGCGCTGCCAGGGCTCCAGGTCGGCACGCAGCAGCACGGCGATCTTCGTGTCGAAGCGGATGGGTTCCGGCCCCGGGGGTTCGGTGATCGTGTTCATGATTCGAGCGTGCCCGGCAGCCCCGGCCCGGGTCTTGTACGTTCTTTGCATGGCCTCACCGCCCGCCCGCACGACCCCGGACCGACAGCGGATCGTCTCCGCCTGGCGGCCGGCCGTCCCGGGTGTCGTCGAGGTGTTCCACGCCCGGTTCACCGAGTACGCGTATCCGATGCACGTCCACGAAGCCTGGACGCTGCTGATCGTCGACACCGGCGCCGTACGGTACGACCTCGACCGGCACGAGCACGGCACCCCGCACGACACCGTGTCACTGCTGCCGCCGCACGTGCCGCACAACGGCTCGCCCGTCACCGAGGAGGGCTTCCGCAAGCGGGTGCTGTACCTGGACGCGACGTATCTCGGCGACGAGTTCATCGGGGCCGCCGTCGACCGGCCCGATCTGCGCGATCCGCTGCTGCGGCGGCGCGTCGGCCAGGTGCACGGCGCGCTGGCCCGGCCCGGTGAGGAACTGGAGGCCGAGAGCAGGCTGACGCTCGTCGGGGAGCGGCTGCGCGACCATCTGCGGGGGGAGAGCGGCACGGCCCGTCCCGCCGATCCGGTGCTCGCGCGGCGGCTGCGCGAGCTGCTGGACGAGCGGGTCGTCGAGGGCGTCGGGCTGCGGGAGGCGGCCGGGCTGGTGGGAGCCCATCCCGCCCATCTGGTCCGGGCCTTCAGCACGGCCTACGGCATCGCCCCGCACCAGTACCTGACGTCCCTGCGCGTGGGCCGCGCCCGGCGGCTGCTGCTCGAAGGGCGCTCACCGAGCGAGGTCGCGGTGGCGACCGGGTTCTACGACCAGTCCCATCTCACCCGGCACTTCCGGAAGCTGGTGGGTGTACCGCCCGGGAGCTACCGGGCGGCCTCCAGGACCTGACCCTTCCGGGCCTGACCCATCAAGGCCTGACCCATCAAGGCCTGACCCATCAAGGCCTGACCCATCAGGGCTGCCCTCTCAGGGCCTGTCCTCCTGGGGCCGCTCCGGGCGCTGCGTCAGGTGGGCGAAGGCGTCGAGGTTGCGCGTGGACTCGCCCCGGGAGACCCGCCACTCGTACTCCTTGCGGATCGCCGAGGCGAAGCCGAGTTCCAGCAGGGTGTTGAAGCTGCCGTCGGAGGCCTCGAGCACCTGGCCGAGCAGGCGGTCGATCTCGTCGGCGGTGACGGCGGGCAGGGCGAGGCGGCCGGTGACGTAGACGTCGCCGTGCTGGTCGACGGCGTAACTCACGCCGTAGAGCTTGAGGTTGCGCTCCAGGAGCCAGCGGTGGACGCCCTGCTCGTTCTCGTCGGGGTGGCGGATGACGAAGGCGTTCAGCGACAGGGAGTGGCGGCCGACGATCAGGGAGACCGTCGTCTTCAGCTTGCGGGTGCCGGGCAGTTGCGCGACGTACGTGCCGGGCCGGGGGCTCTCCCACTCCAGGCCGGCGTCCTTCAGCACTCCCTCGACGACCTGTGCCGCGCGCTGTTCGAGATCGGTTTCACCCATGCAGCGAGCGTACGCGACGGCGGTGCGCCTGCAGCGCGGCCGTGTAGACGTCCGCGGTGGCGGCGGCCGCGGTGTCCCAGCCGAAGGACTGGGCGTGGCGGGCGGCCTGGTCGCCGAGCCGGGGCGCGAGGTGCGGGTCGTCGGCGAAGGCGCCCAGCACGCGCGCGTAGTCGGCCGGATTGTGGCCGCGCACGAGGAAACCGGTGTGGCCGTCCCGGACGGCGACCGGCAGGCCGCCGACCGCTGCCGCGAGCACGGGGGTGCCGGCCGCCTGGGCCTCTATGGCGACCAGGCCGAAGGACTCGCTGTAGGAGGGCATGACCAGCACGGAGGCGGCGCGGAACCAGTCGGCGAGCTGCTCCTGGCCGACCGGCGGGCGGAACCGTACGACGTCCGCGATGCCGAGGCGGGCGGCGAGCTTCTGCAGTCCCTCGGGCTTGGCGAGGCCGCTGCCGCTGGGACCGCCGACGACGGGCACGAGGATGCGGGAGCGCAGCTCGGGACGCTCGTCGAGGAGCACGGCGACGGCCCGCAGCAGCACGTCGGGGGCCTTCAGGGGCTGGATGCGGCCCGCGAAGAGCGGGATGAGGGCGTCCTGGGGCAGGCCGAGGCGGGCCCGGGCGGCGGCGCGGCCGTCGGCGGGCGAGAAGCGGCGGAGGTTGACGCCGGGGTGGACCACGGCGACCTTGCCGGGGTCGGCCGCGTAGTGCCGGACGAGTTCGTCGGCCTCTTCGGTGGTGTTGGCGATGAGGCGGTCGGCGGCGTCGACGATCTGGGTCTCGCCGATGACGCGGGCGGCGGGCTCGGGGGTGTCGCCGTCGGCCAGGTTGGCGTTCTTGACCTTGGCCATGGTGTGCATGGCGTGCACCAGCGGGACACCCCAGCGCTGGGCGGCGAGCCAGCCGACGTGGCCGGAGAGCCAGTAGTGGGAGTGGACCAGGTCGTAGTGGCCGGGGCGGTGACCGGCCCAGGCGTGCATCACGCCGTGCGTGAAGGCGCACAGCTGGGCGGGGAGGTCCTCCTTGTTGAGGCCCTCGTAGGGCCCGGCGTCGACGTGCCGGACGAGCACGCCGGGGGCCAGCTCGACGGTGGGCGGGAGGGCGGCGGCGGTCGCGCGCGTGAAGATCTCCACCTCGATGTTGATCGCGGCGAGACGCTGCGCGAGCTCCACGATGTAGACGTTCATGCCGCCGGCGTCGCCGGTGCCCGGCTGGTGGAGCGGGGAGGTGTGCACGGAGAGCATGGCGACGCGGCGGGGCCTGCGGTGCAACCGGAGGCGCGCGGTCGAGGACGCCGAGCGCCGCCCGAGCCTGCCGATGTACTGGCTCACGTGGCGTTCCTCCTCGCTCCGGGGCATGCCTGACGCAGGGCGCACGTGCCCTCCGACGTGGTCCAACACCGGAGGAAGGCGCTCCATTTCCCGGTTCGCGAGTTTTACCGAATCATTACCGCTGATCGCTCAACCGTTCGACCCCTCTCCTGGGTGCGGCCCCCGGCCCCTCACGGTCACCCGGGGCCCGTGGCGCCGCATACCCTCGTAGGCATGACAGCCCGCGCAGCCGCCCGCCCCCTGGGAACGGTGACGCGCGGGACGACCAACCCCAACCGGCTGCGCCGCATGGACCGCTGGATCGCGGCCACGCACGGCGCCGAACTGCGCCGCGCCGCCGATCCCGTGGCGGTGGACCTCGGGTACGGCGCCGCCCCCTGGACGGCCGTCGAACTGCTGCAGCGGCTCCGCACGGTGGCACCACGCGCGCGTGTCGTGGGAATCGAGATCGAACCGGCCCGGGTCGCGGCGGCCCTCCCCTACGAGCGGGCGGGGCTGGTCTTCCGGCACGGCGGCTTCGAGATCCCGATCCCGCAGCGGCCCCTGCTCGTGCGCGCGGCGAACGTGCTGCGGCAGTACGAGGAGCACGAGGTGGCGGCCGTGTGGGAGCGGCTGTGCGGGCGGCTCGCCCCGGCCGATCCCGCGACCGGCTCGCGCGGCGGGCTGCTGGTCGAGGGGACCTGCGACGAGATCGGACGCCGGCACGTGTGGATCGCGCTCGGCCCGGAGGGACCCCGCACGGTCACCTTCGCGACCCGGCTCGGCTCCCTGGGACGCCCTTCCGACCTGGCGGAACGCCTGCCGAAGGCACTCATCCACCGCAACGTCCCGGGCGAGCCCGTGCACGCCTTCCTGCGCGACTTCGACCGCGCCTGGGCGGCCGCCGCGCCCTACGCCTCCTACGGCGCCCGCCAGCGCTGGATCCGAGCGGTGCGCGATCTGACGGCCGACTGGCCGGTCCTGGACGGCCCGGCACGGTGGCGCCAGGGCGAAGTGACAGTGCGCTGGGGGGCGTTGGCGCCGCGGGGGTGAGGGTCTTCTCGAGGGATGAGGACGCCCGGGGGTGAGTGCCTCCGGGCGAGGCACCCCGGACTCGTGGGAACGATCTCCGTGAGTCGTTCGTCACACACACGGGGGAGATCGTGGGGCGGGGGCATACCGGCGCGGGAGTGGCGGGAAGTACTACCCCTGTCGTTTTGCCCGCCGACATGGCAGCATCCCCAGGCGAACCGCATGTTACTGACGGTTAATAAGTGGGGGCGACGTATGGGAACGGGCAAGCGTGGCCTGATCGCGACGGCCGTGGCCGTGGTCTGCGCGGTCACGGTACTGGCAGCGCCGGGCACTGCATTCGCCGGCCCTCACCCCGACCCCGAGCCCACCCCCGCCGCGAGCACGGCCCGCACACCCGGCACGGACCTGGAAGCCGTCCGCGAGAAGCTCGACAAGCTCTACCGCGCGGCCGCCCGCGCCACCGACGAGTACAACGCCGCCGAGGAGAAGGCCGACAAGCAGTCCGCCGAGATCGTCAAGCTGGCCAAGAAGATCGTCAAGGGCAAGGAGCGGCTGGAGCGGCTCAAGGACCGCGCGGGCGCCGCGGCCGCCGCCCAGTACCGCGGCGGCGGACTCCCGCCCGAGGCCCGGCTGATGCTCAGTGACGACCCGCAGGAGTTCCTCGACGGCACGGGCCGCGTCCGCCAGGGCCACCACGCGACCAAGGGCCTGATCGGCGAACTGACCCGCGCGCAGGAGGACTTGGAGCAGTACGCCAAGGACGCCTCCGCGCAGTGGAAGAAGCTGGAGGCGGGCCGCAAGGCCAAGGCCGCCGCGCAGAAGAAGATCGAGAAGCAGATCGCGCAGGCCGAGAAGCTGGAGTCCGAGCTGCGCGAGGAGGAGCAGGAGCGCCTCGCCGAGCTGGAGAAGGAGGCCGCGGACCGGGCCCAGACCGCCTGGCTGGACTCCGGCGTCCTCGCCGAGATCGACGGCAAGGCCTCCGAGCAGGGCAGGAAGGCCGTCCAGTACGCCACCGCCCAGATCGGCAAGCCGTACCAGTGGGGCGCCGAGGGGCCGAAGAGCTACGACTGCTCGGGCCTGACGTCACAGGCCTGGGCATCCGCCGGACGCGGCGTACCGCGCACGTCGCAGGAGCAGTGGCGGCAACTGCGGCGCGTCGACGTGCGGGAGATGCGGCCCGGCGACCTCATCATCTACTTCGGCGACGCCAGCCATGTCGCGATGTACATCGGCGACGGGGCGATGGTGCACGCCCCGCGGCCAGGCCGGACGATCACCATCGCGGGGGCGGGATCCATGCCGATCCTCGGAGTGGTGCGCCCGGACGCCGGCTGAACCGGCCCCCGGGCACCGGGCACCGGCCCC
>NZ_JAPSKN010000135.1:7842-9399 GCF_031181705.1 Streptomyces sp. | reverse complement strand
CTGTCCAACTGCGGGGCATATCGCGGCATATGACACTGGCCGATGGCACGGCGGCGTGGCTCACACCATTCCAATGCGGCGCCGACACCCGCTATGGTCCCGGTCGGTGGGTCGAGGTCCCTCGCCCCCGCCATGCCCTCGGGGGGAGGGAAGGAACCCAAGACAATGCCCGTACCCATACCGCGGCAGAGAGCCATCCCGGCCGTGGAGAGTGGTCAGGCGCAGGCCGCGTCCGCGTGCGGCGGCCCCGCCGGGGACTCCGAGACGGACGCCTCGGCGCAGGCCCCGCGCACCCCGGACACCGCCGGAAACACCACGGACACGGTGGAGAACCACACCACCCACACCAACCTGACGCTGCTGCTGATCGAGGACGACCCGGCGGGCTCGCCGATCGTGCCCGACATGCTCGACCAGGCGGGCAAGCCGATCCGCGTCCGCACGGCCCGCAACCTCACGGAGGCCGAGCGGCTGCTGACCGACGACGTCCACTGCATCCTGCTGGACCTCGCGCTGCCCGCGCCCGGCCGCAGCGACTCCGACGACGAGCTCGCCGTGCTCAAGCACGTGCTGGAGCTCGCGCCCCGGCACGCCGTCCTCGCGCTGACCGCCTCGGGCGACGCCGAGCGCGGCGCGGAGGCGGTGCGCGTGGGCGCCCAGGACTACCTCTTCCGCGACGAGCTGGACGGCCGGCTGCTGAGCCGCGCGATCCGCTACGCGGTGGAGCGCAAGCGCTCCGAATCGGCCGAGCGCCGGCTGGCCGAGGGCAAGCTGCGCGCACAGGAGAACCGCCGTCTGGAGCGCGGCCTGCTGCCCACCCCCCTGCTGGAGGGCTCCTCGCTGCGTTTCGCCGCCCGCTACCGCCCGGGCCGCTCGCGCGCCCTGCTCGGCGGCGACTTCTACGACGTCGTACGCACACCGGACGGCACGGTGCACGCCATGATCGGGGACGTCTGCGGCCACGGCCCGGACGAGGCCGCCCTGGGCGTGGAGCTGCGGATCGCGTGGCGCGCGCTGACGCTGGCGGGCCTGTGCGGCGACCAGTTGCTGGGCACGCTCCAGCAGGTGCTGGAGCACGAGCGGGCCGACGACGAGATCTTCGCGACCCTGTGCACCGTGGACATCGCGCCGGACGGCCGCCGGGCCGGACTGTGCCTGGCCGGCCACCCCTCCCCGCTGCTGGCCAGCCCCGGCCGGCCGGCCCGGCTGCTGCCGTACGACAACAACGGCCCGGCCCTCGGGCTGCTGCCGGGGGCCCGCTGGCCGCGGATGCAGGTGGAGCTGGGCGCCGAGTGGAGCCTGATGCTCTACACCGACGGTCTGATCGAGGGCCGCGTCGGCGAGGGCCGGGAGCGGCTCGGCCAGGAGGGCATGACCGAGATGGTCCGCCGCCAGTTCGCCGAGGGACTGCGCGGCGAGCAGCTGCTGCGCGCGGCGGTGAACGAGGTCCGCGACCTCAACGGCGGCGAGCTGACGGACGACGTGGCGGTACTGCTGCTGGACCGGGTGCCGTAGCGGTCCGGGGGCGCGGGACGGCAAGGGCCGTGGACGGCAAGG
>NZ_JAPSKN010000135.1:0-7742 GCF_031181705.1 Streptomyces sp. | reverse complement strand
GCCGGGCGACGGGGGCGACGGGGGCGCCGCCGCGGGGTGGTTCTACCGGCCGCCGTTCCACGGGCCGTACGGGCCGTCGCTGCTGGAGCCCCGGTTGCTGCGGCCGCCGCCCGGGAGCGCCCGGATCGCCGGCCGTACGTCGACCATGTACACGATCGTCGCGATCAGGCCGATGATCGGCAGGAACGACAGGATCGGGAAGAGCAGGTTCACCACGAAGGCGATCCCGAGGATGATCAGCCAGAACGGCTTGGTCTTCTTGTCGGCCGCGCGGTAGGCGTCCTCCCGGCGCACGGCGGCGTCCAGCAGAGCGAAGCCGCTGAACACGATCAGGGCCATGCTCAGAAGCCACATAAACCCTGCGAAGCCCTGCATCAGCACAACGTCCACCACCCGACTCGGCTCGTCCCTACGCGGTCACCGTACCCGTACAACGGGCCGGGCACCCCCAGGGTGCCCGGCCCGCGTCGGCCGCCGGCTACTTCGCCGGGGGCGTCGTCTTCTTGGCGGTGGTGGTCTTGCGCGCCGGGGCCTTCTTGGCGGCGGGGGCCTTCTTCGCCGCCGCGGCGGCCTTGGCCTCGGAGGCGATGACCTGGGCGGGCCTCGCCGGCTCGTCCTTGACCTCGACCGGCTCGGACTTCGGCTCGACCGCGATGGCCAGCTCCTCGACGCTCTCGGCGACCTCCTCGATGCCGTCGGCGGCCTCGCCGCGCCAGGTGCGGACGGCCTGCTGGCCGTGCTCGGCGACCTTCTCGTAGGTCTCGCGGGCCTTGACGGCGTACTCGGCGGCCACGCCGACGCCGCGCAGCGCGAAGTCCTGGGCGCTCTCGCCGAACTTCTTCAGGTCCGCGTCGATCGTGCTGCCGATCTTCTTGACGTCGAAGGAGCCGATGAACTCGGTGACCTTGTTCTGGAGGGTCTCCTGCGTCTCCTTGACGCGGGCGGAAGCCTCCTTGGCCCGGGCGGAGGCCTTCTCCTGAACGGCCTTGGTGTCGGTGTTGCGCACGGCGTCGAACCGGGCCGGCGCCTCCGACCGCAGCTGCTCGACCAGGGCCGGCACCTTCTTGGCCTGCTGAAGGGCGAGGTCGGCGGTGCCCGCCGCGAAGTAGAGCGGGGTCGGGTCGCTGAGGGTCTTGCGCAGGTCGTCGGTGATGGCCATGGTGATGGTCCTCCCGGATTTCTGTCTGAGGGTTCGGCTGAGGGTTCGTGTGATCCGCGGCGGCGGCCGGTGCCCTGGTCCGGCTCAGCCGGCCGTCTGCCGTGGATCGGTGTCGCTTCCGCCGGTGCCTCTGCGGGGGCGGCGGGTGGCGGGTGTACCGCCCTGGGCCTTGCGGGTACGGCGAGCCGGCGCGGCGGGACCCGGACCGCTGCCGTCGCCGGAGCTGTCGCTGTCGCTGTCGCTGTCGGCAGGGAACTCCGCGAGCCGGTCGGCGTCGGAAGTGCCGGCCCGGCGTGTCCCGAGGCCGGCGTCGGGAGCGTGCCCGTCCCCGTCTCCGGGCCCGGCCACCGCGCCGTCCACCGCTTCCGCGGCGTCCGCACCGTCACCGCTCCCGAACCCGTTCTCCTTGCGGAACGACTCGTAGATCTGCAGCAGCACCTGCTTCTGCCGCTCGTGCAGCGTGGGATCGGCGAGGATGACCGCGCGGGTCTCGACGTCGTCCCGGTCACGCTCGGCGTCGAGGATCCCGGCGCGGACGTACAGCGTCTCGGCGGAGATCCGCAGGGCCTTGGCGACCTGCTGCAGCACCTCCGCGCTCGGCTTGCGCAGCCCGCGCTCGATCTGGCTCAGGTACGGATTGGACACGCCGGCGGCGTCGGCGAGCTGCCGCAGCGACAGCTGCGCGTTGCGCCGCTGCTCGCGCAGGTAGTCACCGAGATTGCCGACGTTGAGCGATGCCATGACTCCACAGTGCAGCACTCCGCTAACTATTGCAAGCACCCGCTTGCAACAGTGCGCCACACCACCCTTCCGGCCCCTCCCGGCGGACGGCCCGGGCCATCACGCCGTTCCGCGCCAGTCGTCGGTCCTGTACGCCAGGAACGTGCCCGACCGTCTCTTCGAGCCGCCCTCCGGTTCCTGCACCAGGCGGGTCGTGACCACGAGCCCCGCTTCCTCCAGGAGTGCGGCGATGCGGTCCGGGGAGAGCAGGTACGACGTAGAGGACACCGGGCGGTCGCCGTAGGCGCTGGTGGGGTGCAGCCGCTCGCCGTCGCCCACGTGACCGGCCGGCATCAGCACGCCGCCGGGCGCGAGCGTGCGGTGGATCTCGGCGAAGACGGCGGGCAGGTGCCGGGGCGGGGTGTGGTGGGTGGAGTAGTACGCGAGGACGCCGCCGAGTTCGCCGGTGGCGATGTCCAGGGCCGCCATCGAGCCGGTGGTGAAGCGGAGCTCCGGGTGGGCCGCCCGGGCCAGTTCGACCATCCTCGGTGAGAGGTCCACGCCGAATGCACCGGGTCCAGCCCGGCCGGCGCGGGGACCCGCCGGGCGTACTCGGCGGCGACGGTGTCGTACGAGTCCCGGACCGCGGTGAGATGAGGGGCCGGTCATGCCCCGACGCCAGTCGCCGCCGCCGACACTCCGGCCGTACGCCCACGTCAGTACTCCCGGTTACTCCCGTCGTCAGACGTCCGGGCAGATGGTTCCCGGCACCGTGGTCCGGGTGAACACCACCATCTCCAAACCGAAGCTCGGCCGGTCCGCGCGGCGGGCCGTGCTCGTCGTGCACGTCACCGCCTCCGCGAGCTGGCTCGGGCTCACGCTCGGGCTGCTCGCGCTCGGCATCACCGCCGCCACCACGGGTTCCGCCGTGAGCGTGGAGGCCTCCGTGCGCGCCATGCTGCTCTTCGCCGACTGGCTGCTGCTGCCCGTCGCGCTCCTGACGCTCCTCAGCGGTCTGGTGCTGTCGCTGGGCACAGCGTGGGGGCTGGCGCGGCACCGGTGGGTCGTGACGAAGTTCTGGCTGACCCTCGCCACCACCGCCGCCACGGCGTTCGCCCTGCGCCCCGGCGTGAGCGCGGCCGTCACCGCCGTCACCGCCGGCGGGCCGCTGCCCGACGCCGGACACGTGCTGTTCGGGCCGGTCGTCTCGCTGTCCGCCTACGTCTTCATGACCGCGATCTCCGTCCTGAAGCCATGGGGACCCACCCGGCGGGGAAGGAGGCTGCGAGCGCTCGCGAGCGGGACCCCGAAGGGGACCTAAGCAGGATGAGGGTTTGCCTAAAAGGATTAGGCAGGTGCACAATCCCTTTTGGCAGAAGGGAGCACCGCATGGCACGCGCAGGACTCACCCCGGAGCGGCTGACCCGGGCCGGTGCGGAACTCGCCGACGAGGTGGGCTTCGACCGGGTCACCGTCTCGGCGCTGGCCCGGCGGTTCGACGTCAAGGTCGCCAGCCTGTACTCGCACGTGAAGAACTCCCAGGACCTGAAGACCCGGATCGCCCTGCTCGCGCTCACGGAACTGGCCGACCGCGCCGCCGAGGCCCTGGCCGGGCGGGCCGGCAAGGACGCGCTGGCCGCCCTCGCCAACGTCTACCGCGACTACGCCCGGGAGCACCCCGGCCGCTACGCCGCCGCCCAGCTGCGGCTGGACCCCGAGACGGCCGCCGCGAGCGCCGGCGTCCGGCACGCGCAGATGACCCGGGCCCTGCTGCGCGGCTACGACCTGGCGGAACCAGACCAGACCCACGCCGTCCGGCTGCTGGGCAGCGTCTTCCACGGCTACGTCAGCCTGGAGCTGGGCGGCGGGTTCAGCCACAGCGCGCCCGACACCGACGTCACCTGGGCCCGGATCCTCGACGCCCTCGACACGCTGCTGCGCAACTGGCCCGCACCGGGCGAACCCCCTACGGACCCCCGAGGCTGACACCATGCACACCGAGCCCGACTGGATCACCACGCCCCTCACCGCGGACCTGCTGCGCGGTGCCCTCGACGTGGAGCGCACCGAGCACGGACTGCTCCCGCACCGGCTGCCGGCCCGGGCCCGCGCCCAGAACACCGACCCGCAGCTGGCCATGGCCGAGGCCCAGCCCTCCGGCGTACGGCTGGCCTTCCGCACCGCCGCGACCGCCGTCGAGCTGGACGTCCTGCGCACCAAGCGCGACTACAGCGGCTTCCCGCCCCGCCCGGACGGTCTGTACGACCTGCGCGTCGACGGCCGCCCGGCCGGGCAGGCCCCGGGGACCGGCGGCAACGTCCTGACGATCGACATGGCCACGGGGAACGGCACGGTGACCGAGGGCCCGGTCGGCACCGTCCGCTTCACCGGTCTGCCCGCGCGCGAGAAGGACGTCGAGATCTGGCTCCCGCACAACGAGACCACCGAGCTCGTCGCCCTGCGCACCGACGCGCCCGTCGAGCCCGCACCGGACCGGGGCCGCCGGATCTGGCTGCACCACGGCAGTTCGATCAGCCACGGCACCGACGCCGCGAGCCCGACGGGCGTGTGGCCCGCCGTCGCCGCGCTGCTCGGCGGGGTGGAGCTGATCAACCTGGGGCTGGGCGGCAGCGCGCTGCTCGACCCGTTCACCGCGCGGGCCCTGCGGGACACCCCGGCCGACCTGATCAGCGTCAAGACGGGCATCAACATCGTCAACCAGGACGTGATGCGGCGGCGCGCCTTCGGGCCGGCCCTGCACGGCTTCCTCGACACGATCCGAGAGGGGCACCCCGACACCCCGCTGCTGCTCGTCTCCCCCATCCACTGCGCCATCCACGAGGACACCCCCGGGCCCACGGCCCCGGACCTGAGCGCGGTCGAGGAGGGCCGGCTGCTGTTCGCCGCCATGGGAGACCCGGCGGAGATCCCCGCCGGGAAGCTCACGCTCGGCGTCGTCCGCGAGGAGATGGCCCGCATCGTGCGTCAGCGCGCGGCCGAGGACCCCCACCTGTACTACCTCGACGGACTCGACCTCTACGGCGAGGCCGACGCGGCCGAACTCCCGCTGCCGGACCGGGTCCACCCGGACGCCGCCACGCACCGCCGCATCGGCGAACGCTTCGCGGAACACGCCTTCAGCGGGAAGGGCCCCTTCGCGGAAGCCCACCGGCTGTCCGACTGAGGCGGGGCGGTGCCGCCCTGGCCGGCCGAGCGGGCGGCACCCGCACTGCCCGGGCTCCGACCGCCGCCGGTCAGAAGGGCAGCGGCCGGCCGCACACCACGTCCAGCCGTGTCACCGCCCGCGTCAGCACCACGTACAGCCGGTGCAGTCCTCGCTCCTCGGCCTCGGCGACGGCCGCCGGCTCGACGGCCACGACATGGTCGTACTCCAGGCCCTTGACCATGCTCGCCGGCACCAGCGAGACCCGTGCGCCGAGCTCCTCCGGGCCCGCCGTCGCGATACCGGCCGCGTCCAGGGCGGATCGCACCCGGGCCACGTCCGCGTCCGCCGCGACGACCCCGACCGAGCCCTCCCGCCCCAGCGCGTCCCGTACGGCGTCCACGACCGCCGCGGGCACCGCCTCGGGGGTCGTCCGCCGCATGCTCAACTCCCCGTCCGCGCGCAGCGAACGGGCCGCGGGCACCTCCACGTCCAGCCGCTCCAGCAGCCGGTTGGCGAGTCCGACCACGGCCCGGGGCACGCGGAAGCCCGTGGTGAGGGCGACCACGGCCGCGTCCGGCTTGCCCAGGTGGGCGAGGGTCTCGGGCCACGAGCGCGCCGCCCACGGCGTCGTCCCCTGCGCCAGGTCGCCCAGGACCGTCAGCGAGCCGAACGGGGCCCGGCGGGCGATGGCCCGGCACTCCATCGGCGACAGGTCCTGCGCCTCGTCCACGACGACGTGCCCGTACCCCTCCGGGTGCTCGATCAGCCCCGCCACCTCGTCGAGCAGCACCAGATCGGCGGCCGACCAGCGGGCCGACTTCCACGACCGGGGCGGCTTGCCCCACAGCAGCGCCCGCTGCTCCCCGGCGTCGAGCAGCCCGTCGGCGGCCGCCGCCAACGCCGCCGGGTCACCGAGCAGTTCGGCCACGACCTCCTCGGGCCGCACGCGGGGCCAGACGGCGTCGAGGTACGCGGACACGGGCCGCGCCCGTTCGACGCGGCGCACCCAGGCGGCGGGGGGCGGCCCGGCCCGCCGCTCGGCCTGTTCGCGCAGGCTCCGCACGATCCGCGCCCGCACCCGTTCCCGGCCGACTCCGTACGGCGGTTCCTCCTCCCGCACGTCCGTCACGATCCGCTCCAGTTCCGCCTGCGGCACCCGCCACCGGTACGCCCCGTCCGGCACGGCGAGCGAGCCGGTCCCCGCGGTGCGCACGCGCGCGTACAGCGCCCGCCGCAGCACCCGGGCCATCCGGGCGTCGTGCTTGACGACGGCGGCGGACTCGTCGTCGACGGCGCCGACCGGCTGACGGGCGATCTCCCCGGTCAGCGTCGACTGCCGCACGCCCGTCTCGCCGAGGGCCGGCAGGACCTCCGCGATGTACGACAGGAAGGTGCGGTTGGGGCCGAGGATCAGCAGACCGCCGCGCCGGATGCGCTGCGGGTGGGTGTAGAGCAGATAGGCCGCCCGGTGCAGGCCGACGGCGGTCTTGCCGGTGCCGGGCGCGCCCTGCACGCACACCGACCGGGCCAGGTCCCCGCGCACCAGGTCGTCCTGCTCGGGCTGGATGGTGGCGGCGATGTCCCGCATGGGCCCGACCCGGGGGCGCTCGATCTCCCGGGCGACGATCTCGCTGTCCCGGGACTCGCCCCGGTCGAGGTGCTCGTCCTCCAGACCGGTCAGGTCGGCGGAGTCCCCGCGGCTGCCGGGCGCCCAGCCGAACCTCCGCCGTACGGCGACGCCCTGCGGGTCCCGGGCGGAGGCCTGGTAGAAGGCGCGGGAGACGGGTGCGCGCCAGTCCACGACGAGGGGCGGTTCGGCCGGGTGCTCGGAGATCCGCAGCCGTCCGATGTGCAGCTCGCCCCGCTCCCCGCGCAGGGCACCGAAGAACAAGGGCCCCTGCGGCAGCTCCCGCAGCGCCTTGGCCCGGCTGCGCAGCCGGTACCCGAGGACCTCGGCGTCGGCACCGGACGCGGAGACGTCCTCGCCGGCGACGACCTGCTCACCGGCGCCCTCGACCATCGCGGCGAGGGCGTCCCGGCAGCGCTCGTGGTGGGCGCGTTCACGGTCGAGGACGTGCTGGAGGGCAGGCTCGGTCGACGTCATTCCACCGAGCGTACCCAAAAATCGTTACCGAGTTAAATCTATTACCAGGTCTCGCTTCTTTACCGGCCCGGAGACAGCCCGGCCGCCAGCCGGTCGAAGGCCCGCTCCGCCGCCGCCACCGCGTCGGGCCGTACGTCCGCCACCCGCTCCCCGGCCGAGATCCGCCGCCAGTTCTCCAGCGCCAGGACCCGCAGGACGGCCATGAGCTGCCCGGCGGCGAGCCGCGCGTCCAGGTCGCCCCCGAGCACCTCGGCGAGCGCGGCCTCGGACCGCTCCTGGTGCGTGTGGGCCCGGGCGACCAGGGCGGGCGTCCCGTAGAGCAGGGCGTGGAAGGCCAGCACCTGGGGATCGTCGTTGAGCCCGGTCACCGGATCACACCGCTCCAGGCCGGCCAGGAAGTGCCGCCGCAGCGCCTCCACGGGCGGCTCCCCGGACTCCGCCACCACCCGCGCGGCCTCCCCCTCGTGGTCGGCGATCCGGTACAGCACCAGATCCTCCTTGGCCGGGAAGTACCGGAACAGCGTCGGCTTGGAGATCTCGGCCGCCGCCGCCACCTCCGCGACGGACACCGCGTCGAACCCCCGCTCCAGGAA
>NZ_JAPSKN010000018.1:50905-58698 GCF_031181705.1 Streptomyces sp. | reverse complement strand
ACGAGAGCGGTGTCCAGCACGTGGACGAACAGGAAGAAGAAAATGAGGACGCCGGTGACTCGGTGAGCCACCCAGGACCACATTCCTTCCCGGCCGCGGTACAGCGTTCCAGCCGGCACGGAAGTTTCCTCCGGGAGCGGTGATTGGGGCCGCGCCGGCTTTCCTTGTCGGTCGGGCCCGGCCGGGTACGGTCCACCGGCCCCCAGCATCGTAGCGAGGCGCTGCCGCTGGGCTGAGCGGGGGTCCCCGGGTGTGATCAAACTGGCACGCAAAGGGGTACGGGTGGGCTAGTGCGGCCCGGCGCGGTGCCGCGTCCGTGTGGTGCCGGGTGCGGGCTGTCAGCGGCTGATCGCGCAGTTCCCCGCGCCCCTGAGGGCATTGAGCAGGCGCCCTTTCGCCAGGCGCCGGAGTTCCTCTGCCGTCACCGCCCGCTCCTCCTCCGGATCGTTCGTCAATCGTGACCGGATGGCCTCCAGGATGCGGTCGAGGACCTGGGAGGGGGACAGGCCGTCCAGACAGATGACGAACACGTGTCCGAAGCGGGCCTCGTAGGCGGCGTGGGCCGCGTCGAGGGCCGTGTGGGCCGCGGAGTACGTGTCCGGCGGCAGCGTGGGCAGCGGCTCGGCGGCCAGGGCCTCGGTGAGGTCGGCCCAGGTCAGGTCGTAGGCCGCCTCGTCGGCGGCGGCCAGCAGGGAGTCCAGGTCCGGGTAGGGGCGGTGGTCCGCCACGCGGCGGGCCCAGCGGCGGCTGCGCAGGCAGGCGAGGAGGGTCTGCTCCAAATCCTTTGCCGAGGCTGCGTTGAACTGCTCCACCGGTATGGCCGGTCGGCCGGGGAGGTCTGGGAGACGGTGCGCGGGCAGCGTGGGTCCTCGTGGGCGTCACGTGTGTCGGCAGGGCGGTGTTGTGAGAGTTGTGACGTCACGCTATCGAGTGCGACCACGGCGTGTCCGACGGATGCCTGAATTTCACCCGGGGGAGAGAGTTTCGGAACGCCTGGTGGACGCGTGTGGACGCGCGCCGGGGCGTGCCGGGTCTTAGGTTGGGCGTGTGAGTCAGCACAGGCGCCGGGCTTCGGCGAAGCAGGTGAAACAGCGGCAGGTGCTGGTCGTGGCCATGGCGGTAGCCCTGGTCGTGGTCGCGGCCGGGGTGAGTCTGGGGCTCTGGGCGGCCTCGGGCGGCGACGGCGGGTCCACCGGGGCGGAGGCGAGATCCACTCCCGGCGGGGCCGCGGCGGCCCCCACCACCACCGAACCGGGCACGAGCCCCAGCCGCTCCTACGCCCTGTCCGAAACGCCCCGCACGATCCCCGCCGTGCGCGACCACACCCCCGCCCGCGGCCCGGGCTGGAAGCCCGGGGACGGCGACCGCGTGGTCGTGAACGACGCCGCGCTGGCCGACGAGGGGCGGTTGATCGCCGGAGAACTGGGGCTGACCTACGCGGGTGAGAAGGACGACGACCGGGACGGGGATGTGCGGCTGTCGCTGGCGGCGAAGAAGGGCGCGAACCCGGAGTCGTACGTGATGACCGTGCGCGACGGGCGCGTCGAGATCAGCGGGCCCGCCGAGGCCGGTGTCTTCTACGGCACCCGCACGCTCAAGCAGGAGACCCACGACGGCGGCACGGCCCCCGAGGGCGTGGTGCGCGACGAGCCGGCCAAGGAGCGGCGCGGGTTCATGCTGGACATCGCGCGCAAGAACTTCACGGCCGGCTGGATCGAGGACCGGATCCGTGAGCTGGGCGACCTGAAGTTCAACGAGCTGGGGCTGCACTTCTCCGACGACCAGGGCTTCCGGATCCAGTCCGACACGCATCCGGAGGTCGTCTCCGAGCAGCACCTGACCAAGGCGCAGGTGCGGAGGATCGTCGACCTGGCGGAGAGCAGGCACATCACCGTCGTGCCCGAGATCGACTCGCCCGGACATCTCGGCGCGGTCCTGGAGGCCCACCCCGACCTGCAGCTGCGCACCGCGCAGGGGTCGGCGGTGCAGGGCGCCATCGACATCTCCAAGCCGGAGAGCGCCGAGATCGTCGACGACCTGCTGAACGAGTACGCCGACCTCTTCCCCGGCAAGCCCTGGCACCTGGGCGCCGACGAGTACCAGGCACTGGTCCGCTCCGACCCGGAGGCGTCCTTCCCGCAGCTGGCCGCAGCCGCGCGCGAGAAGTACGGCTCCGGCGCCACGGTCGCCGACCTCACCACCGGCTGGCTGAACGACCGGGCGGCCACCGTGCGGGGGCACCAGCGGGTCCCGCGCGCCTGGAACGACGGCTTCTTCCGCGGCGGCTCCGTGCAGGCCGACAAGGACATCCAGGTCGCGTACTGGACCGGCAAGGAGATCGGCGCCCGGCCGCCGCTGGAGTACCTGGAGGCCGGCCGCAAGGTGATCAACTACAACGACGAGTTCCTGTACTACGTGCTCGGCGAGCCGCAGACCTTCGTCTATCCGACGGGGCAGCGGATCTACGAGCAGTGGACGCCCCGCGTGCTGCGCGGCACCGCGGCCGTCCCGGAGCGCTACGACGGGCAGATCCTCGGCGGCTCCTTCGCGGTCTGGTGCGACCTGGCGAACTCCCAGACGCAAGCCCAGGTCGCGGCCGGCATCCGGCTGCCGCTGCGGGCGACCGTGCAGAAACTGTGGGACCCGGACAGGCCCGAACTGTCCTGGGCCGAGTTCCGGGCGCTCGCGGACAGGCTCGGCTGAGTCCGCTCGAATTGGCCCATACGGCTGCGAACGCCCGTACGGCTGTGGTCGTCTTCTGACGCGAGCCGAATCGAATACGCCGGGGGGAACCGGAACATGGGCTACTGGGGATACTTCGTCGTCGGCCGGGGGGAGCGGCCGCTCGCCGGGCTGGACGCGCTGGCGGGCGCGGCGGACCGGATGACGCGCCACACCTCGGCACCGGACGGATGGCAGGTCTGGGAGTACCCGGGCGGCGAGGGCGACGTGGGGAACATGAACGCCCTCGCGGACGAGACCGGCGCGCCCGCGCTGTTCGGGTACGTCATGAACAGCGAGTGCGTGGTGCTGGAGGCCGCCGCGCCGGAGAGCGGGGCGTGGACGACCTGCCTCGCCCGGGCGGCCATGGCCGGGTACCTGGGGGCCGGGCAGAAGGGCCTGACGCTGGAGGACTACTTCCTCGAACCGGACGACGCCGCCGAGCGCGCGGTGCGCTGGGCCGCCGAGGCCGGGCACGAGGTGAACGCCGAGACCCTCCTGGACGTACTCACGTCAGACCCCGATCCCCTGGCCGAAAACCTGTTGTTCCGCTTCCTCGACAGGCTGGGCGTGGTGCCCCTGTGACACTGCGGGGCCGTCGCACGCAGTAAGGGGAAGTGCGGGTTCCGTGAGGGGTATGGGCTGAAAACGGCCTGACAGGGCCCCGGAGACGGCCCGCGGAGGGAGGCGTGGATGAGCCTGGTGGAGTTGATCGCACAGGCCGACGAGCGCGGGCTGGCCGCGAGCGGGCTGGCTTGTTTGGATCGGTGCGTGCCCCTGCTGGGCGGTGACGACGAGACCCTGCGGCCGCTGTGGGCGAGCCTCACCGACGACGCCGGGGCCGCCGACTGGGGCGAGCGGCTGGAGCAGGTCCGGGCGAAGCTGGACGCCGTCGGCGACGGGGACGAGGCGGTGGTGCTCGCCCACCGGATGCTGCGGGCCGCTCCCGCCGAGCGGTCCGCCGCCGCGCTGCGCGTGTGGGCCGACGCCTGCTCCGTCGCCGCCCTGCAGATCCACCGGCTCCTCGACCCCTCCGAGGACGGCACCTCCTCCGTCTCCGCCCGCCGCGAGGGCCGTACGGAGGGCTTGTCGCCCCTGGTCGCCGCCGAACTGCGCCGGCAGGTCGTCGTCTTGGAGGTCCTTGCCGGACACGGGCAGGCCGGGCTGCGCCGGGCGCTCGAGGTGGCGACGGAGGGGCGGCGGGTGCTGCGCGCGGTGGTGTCGCGCCGCAACCGGCAGCAGGGCTGAGACCGGGCGCAAACCCCCGATCCTGCGAGAGTCCTGTGACCGTCCTCCGGGTGAGGTGGGGCGGTCCTGCGCCGCTTCGGGGCAGCCGCCGGAATCCGGGTGACGAAACGCTTCTCCTGAGCGCTCTTGGGGATGTGACGACTCAAGCGGAGACCAGGCCGTCGGCGGCGGCGAAGCCCCTGCGGTGGGCGGCGGACACAGTGGCGACGATGCGCGAGGGAGCACGGCTGCGCCTCGACTACTCGGCGCAGAGTCTGTGGAGCGTCGACCGGATGATCGAGGAGATCCGGCGCGAGGGAGCGCCCTTCGCCGCCGTCGAGACGGTACTGCGCGGCTTCGGCGCCTACGCGGGCGAGGTGATGGCGCGTCAGGCCGGCGCCGAGTGGTGGGCGAGCGGCGGCGACCACTGGATCCGCACGCCCGACGGGCGCCTGTGGGACCCGATCGACGAGGCCCGCCGCGCCTACGCCGGGCACGGCTCGCTGCGGCTGCTGTGCCGGGACGCGGTGAGCGGCACGTTTCGGCCGTAGCCTCAGCGCCCGGACGGCTCCGGCGCGAACGGGTCCGTCTGCGGCGGGGCGGGCTCGGTGGGCTTGCCGGCGTTCCCGGCGAGGGTGCGGATCTGGGGCAGGTCGTCGTAGAGGTGCTGCCCGGGGCACTCGGTCGGGTAACCGTCGCGGTGGCCGGAGATGCGGTGCATCGTGACCTTCTCGCCCAGCTGGTACTTGCCGTTGTTCGCCCCGGCGGTCAGCACCACCGTGCCGGTCGGGTCGGTGCCGTACAGGCCGAGTTTCCACGCCGCGACCTTGGCGACCGACTCCCGGACGGCGGCGTTGGCGGTCGTCGCGGAGTAGTCGCCGAGCACCGAGACGCTGCTGGTGTCGGTGTTGAAGCCGTAGGCGTGCGCGCCGAGCACGGGTTTGTCGATGCCGCCCGCGCGGCCTTCGAAGACGGTGCCGCACTTGTCGACCAGGAAGTGGTAGCCGATGTCGTTCCAGCCGTTGCTCTTCACGTGGTACAGGAACACGCCGCGCACGATCGACGCGGACTCCGCGCAGGCGTAGTCGTTGGTGCCGGCCGTGTGGTGGACGAACACCGCCTTGGTGTCGCCGGTGTAGGTGGGCGGGTCCTTCACCAGGGACTCGTCGGCGCCCCAGGCCGAACGCGCCGTGACGGCGGGACGGTCCGGGGCGAGCGGTCCGGCGGCCGGGGGGACGACGCCCGGCTCCACCACGTGCACGGCGTGGTCCGGTCCGCCGTCGGGATCGACCAGTTCGACGCGCAGCCCCTCGGGCAGCCGCTCGCCCGAGACGCGCACCTGGACGCCGTCCGACGGCCCCGCCCACAGCGGCTGGGTGGCGCCGCGCACTCCGGCCCGGGCGCGGTCGGGGCCCGTCTCGGGCATCCGCGCATCGGTCTCCAGGGGGCGCCACGCGCTCCACGCACCGCTGTCCCGTGAGCGGGTGCGCACGTGGGCGGTGCCGTCCAGGGCCTCGTGCGGGTCGTCCCAGGTGATGCCGAGCAGACTGAACGGCTCGGTGGTGCGCGGGGCGAGGGCCCTGTCGTGCGGATCGCCGTCCGGCACCCGCAGGGTTGTCACGCCGTCGGAGGAGGCGGCCAGAGCGGGGCGGGCCGGGCCGAGGGCGCCGAGGACCAGGGCCGTGACGACGGCGGTGCGCAGCAGAAGGCGTGTCATGAGGGCTCGTCTCCGGTCCACTTGCGGGGCGGCGGGATGTCCTGACTGTCCTTCCCGCCTGCCGGGCCGTCCGTTCGCCCGCCGGGAGAAATCCGGCGAACGGAGGACGACCGAAGGGCCCCGTGCGCCGCGCGCAGGGCCCCTGTCCGCAAGCGGACGCCCGGGGTGTCACGGCGTCAGGTCCTGCCCGCCCTCCGGTGGGCGACGGCCGGTCCGCTGTGACACTTCTCGGCGGTCCGGCGCTGATCTGCGTGGAGGACGTGGCACGGACGCGCCGCGCTCGGTACGGACGAGGACGGTACTTGGGCCAGGGAGGGGAACCCCGGCGGGGGCAGGCGCACGACGGGGAACTGGGCGCGGCCGTCGCGCGGGCCCAGGACGGTGACGAGGCGGCCTTCGCGGTCGCCTACCGGATCGTGCAGCCGGGTCTGCTCGGCTACCTGCGCGGCCTGGTCGGAGAGGACGCGGAGGACGTGGCCTCCGACGCCTGGCTGGAGATCGCCCGGGACCTCGGGCGGTTCAAGGGCGACGGGGCCGGCTTCCGTGGCTGGACGGCGACCATCGCCCGGCACCGGGCGCTGGACCATCTGCGCCGCCAGCGCGTACGGCCCCGGCCCTCCGCGCTGGAACAGGACGTCCTCGACCTGCCCGGGCCGCACAGCACCCACGACCAGGCGCTGGAGTCGCTGTCCACCGCGCACGCCCTGCGGCTGGTCGGCGGACTGCCGCAGGACCAGGCCGAGGCCGTGCTGCTGCGGGTCGTGGTGGGCCTCGACGGCCCCGCCGCCGCGCGCGTCCTCGGCAAGCGGCCGGGGGCGGTGCGCACCGCCGCGTACCGGGGGCTGAAACGTCTCGCCGCCCAGTTGGGGGTCGAAGGTGTGACGGATGAGGCGCGCCGGACGCTGGGGGAGTCGAAATGAACGGCGTCGGCGGCCCGGGGGCAGCCGCCGGGGCCGCCGCCCTGAACAGGGCGGACGGGCGAGACGTATGGATGGGGCCCGGGTCACCGGGCCGGCCGGCCGGGCCGTGGGCACACGGCCGGCCGTGCGGTACGCGTGGATCGAGCAGGGACGGAACCGGACATGGGTGAACATCGGAGCGACGGCGGGCCCCCCGGCCGTCGGCAGGTGCACCCCGCGGACTCCGCGCACACCCGCCGGGCCGTGCCGCACGCCGGCGAACGGCCCGCCGGCCACGCCAGGACCGCCGGGCCCGGCAGCCCGGGCCGCCCCGGCTCCTCCCCGGCCCTGCGGGAGGCCGAGCTGGAGGCGCTGCTCGCCGCCGCTCTCATCCGCGACGGCATCGACGCCGAGGCCGAGCAGCGGGCCGTCGCCGCGTTCCTGGCAGCCCGGGACGCGGGCGCGCACCGGGCCGGCACCCGCCGCCGGGACGACTGGCGCTTCCGGGAGCGCCGGCTTCCCGGGCGTTCGCTGAGGGCCACCCTCTCCGTGCTGCTCGCCAGTCTCACGCTGGGCGGTGTCGCCGTGGCGGCGATCGGCTCGGTGGCGTCCACGGACGATCCCGGCGAACGGAGCCGCCCACCGGCCGTCACCCGCGCCCCCGGCCCCTCGTCCGGCGGTGCCACCGACGGCCCGGCAAGCTCCGGCTCCGCCCGCCCGGACCACCCCGGCACGGCTCGGGACACCGAGGCGCACTGCCGCGCCTACGAGCGGGTCGGCGGCCGGGGCAAGGCCCTGGGCGCGACGGCCTGGCAGCGCCTCGTCGAGGCCGCGGGCGGCGAGAGGAACGTCACGGCCTACTGCGCGGAGCGGTCCGCCGGCGCCCAGGACGAGCCCGACGGCACCGCCGCACCTGACAAGGGCGACGGAACTCCCGGCTCCGGCAAGGCAGGCGGTGACCCCGGGAACGCGGGCAACGGCTCGGGCGGCGACAGCCGTGGCACGGGTGCCGGGGGCAACGGCAGGGGCGCCGGGGAGAACGGTGCGGGCAGCGGGGAGAACGGTGCGGGCGCCGGGGGCAACGGTGCGGGCACTGGGGAGAACGGTGCGGGCACCGGGGGCAGTGGCGCCGGCAACGGCCGTGGCAGCGACGGCGGAGAGCCTCGCACCGAGGGGCGGACCCAGCGCCCCGACGACCGCGGCCGTCCCTGACGGTCGGCGATGTGACC